>NZ_DAMBQK010000001.1:0-492239 GCF_032062175.1 Atlantibacter sp. | reverse complement strand
CTCGCGACCCCGACCTTGGCAAGGTCGTGCTCTACCAACTGAGCTATTCCCGCATTCATCAGGTAATTAGCTAATTACTTGATTTTGCTATCTTCTGGCAAACCGTGCTGCCGTTCGATGCGTTGCATTCTACTTACCTGACGCAATGAGTCAACGAAATTTTCTGAGATACTGATTCGTTTGCTGAATTTTGCGTCTATTCGATCACGGTTCAAGCAAATCGCCGCGCGCAGCGTGCAAATACTGGAACATAGACCAGAACGTCAACACCGCCGCCACGAAGAAGAGACCGATCCCGGCGTACTCAACCCAGATATTTGGACGCCACAACAAGCCAATCAGCGCCACCATCTGCGCCGTGGTTTTGACTTTACCAATCCAGGAAACCGCCACGCGGGCGCGTTTGCCGATCTCAGCCATCCACTCACGCAGCGCAGAGATAATAATTTCACGGGCAATCATGGTGGCGGCAGGCAGCGTGATCCACCAGCTATGGTAGTGCTCCACCACCAGCACCATCGCGATACCGACCAGGACTTTATCGGCCACGGGGTCGAGAAACGCCCCAAAGCGAGTGCTTTGGTTCCAGCGGCGTGCCAGGTAGCCATCAAACCAGTCGGTTACCGCCGCGACCCAGAAGATAAACGCACAGGCAAACGGCGCCCAGGTGAACGGCAGATAGAACGCCAGCACGAAAAACGGGATCAGGACGACACGAAACAGGGTAAGTAAAGTCGGAATATTCATTCGCATGGCGCAAGGTAACTGTCTGTAGTCTGTGGAAATTAAGGCTATGTTGCTACATAGCCCCTAATGTTTCAACGAGTAGTAGATCTTTTCTGCCAGAGCCTGTGAGATGCCCGGAACTTTCGCGATCTCTTCGATGCTGGCATTTAATAACGGCTGTAAACCACCCATGTATTTGAGCAGCATCTGGCGGCGCTTTGGCCCAATCCCTTCGATGGTTTCGAGGGTACTGGTATTTTTCACTTTGGCGCGTTTTTTGCGATGACCGGTGATCGCGTGATTGTGCGATTCGTCGCGGATATGCTGGATAACATGCAGCGCCGGAGAATCAGGCGGCAGCGAAAATCCCTCCCCTTCCGGCTCAAAAAACAGCGTTTCCAGCCCGGCTTTACGATCTGCGCCTTTCGCCACGCCCAACAACAGCGGGTGATGTTTATCCCACGGCACGTCAAGCTCGGCAAACACCGCTTTTGCCTGGGCCAACTGCCCTTTCCCGCCGTCGATCAGGATCACATCGGGAATTTTGTTCTCTTCAATGGCCTTGCCATAGCGGCGGCGCAGCACCTGGTTCATCGCCGCATAATCATCCCCTGGCGTGATGCCGGTGATGTTGTAGCGGCGATACTCGGCGCGCAGCGGGCCATTAGGATCAAACACCACGCAGGAAGCCACCGTCTGTTCGCCCATGGTGTGGCTGATGTCGAAACATTCCATGCGTTTGATCTCAGGCAGCTTCAGCGTGGCTGCCAGCGCCGTTAGCCGCTGCGAGATGGTGGATTGCTGCGACAGGCGCGTCACCAGCGCGGTGGCGGCATTGGTACGCGCCAGTTTCAGATAGCGCGCCCGGTCGCCGCGCGGGCGGGTTTGCACATTCACGCGTCGGCCCGCCACTTCAGAGAGCGAATCAGCCAGCACGCTTTCATCGGAAAGTTTAAAGTCGAGCAGGATTTCTGACGGCAAGGTACGCATCTGGCTGCCCTGCAAATAAAACTGGCCGACAAAGGTTTCCACCACTTCCGCCATCTCGGTGCCGCTGGGTACTTTAGGATAATAGCTGCGGCTACCCAATACTTTACCCTGGCGGATAAATAGCACGTGTACGCAGGCCATGCCCGCATCGAACGCCACGCCAATCACATCCAGATCGTCGCCCGTATTGGAGACAAACTGCTTTTCCGTCACGCGGCGCACTGCCTGGATTTGATCGCGGATACGCGCCGCCTCTTCAAATTCGAGATTCTGGCTGGCCTTTTCCATCCGCGTCACCAGTTGCGTGAGCACCTGGTCGTCTTTACCGGCTAAAAACAGCCGAACGTATTCCACCTGCTGCGCATACTCTTCTTCGCTAACCAGCCCCTCAACGCAGGGCCCGAGGCAGCGGCCTATCTGATATTGCAAACAGGGCCGGGAGCGGTTGCGGTAGACGCTGTTTTCACACTGGCGGATCGGGAATATCTTTTGCAGCAGCGCCAGGGTTTCGCGCACCGCATAGCCGTTAGGGAACGGGCCGAAGTATTCGCCTTTGGCGTGTTTCGCGCCGCGATGCACCGCCAGGCGCGGATGGGTATCGCCGCTCAGGAAAATAAATGGATAAGACTTATCATCGCGCAGCAGCACGTTATAGCGCGGCTGGTAGAGCTTAATGTAGTTATGCTCGAGCAGTAGCGCTTCGGTTTCAGTATGGGTGACGGTAACGTCGATATTTTCGATCTGCGCCACCAGCGCTTCGGTCTTACGGCTGGAAAGCTGGACACGGAAATAGCTGGAAAGACGCTTTTTAAGATCTTTCGCTTTACCGACATAGATGACCGTACCGCCGGCGTCATACATACGGTAGACGCCAGGCTTGTTGGTAACGGTTTTTAAGAAAGATTTAGAATCGAACACTTCTCTCACTGGCTGGCTAATGTTTGGGCATTGCACAGGCCGTGGCGGATCGCAAGATGGGTCAATTCAACATCGCCGTGGATGTTCAGTTTGCTGAACATCCGGTAACGGTAGCTGTTTACCGTTTTTGGGCTGAGATTGAGTTGCTCGGAAATCTCGTTCACCTTCTGGCCTTTGGTAATCATGAGCATAATCTGCAATTCCCGTTCAGACAAACTTGAGAACGGCGATTCCGCTTTTGCGGGCTCAATCTGGCTCAGCGCCATTTGTTGGGCAATATCCGAAGCAATATACCGTTGCCCCGCGTGAACGGAGCGAATAGCGCTCACGACTTCTGAGGGCGCGGCGCCTTTACTGAGGTAGCCAGCGGCACCCGCCTGCATCACCTTAGCGGGAAGCGGGTTTTCGGTGTGTATGGTTAACATAATGACTTTGATATCAGAGCTTGAACGCGCGATTTTGCGCGTAGCTTCAAGGCCCCCGATGCCGGGCATGTTCATGTCCATCAGGACGACATCCACCGGGTTAGAACGGCACCATTTAACGGCGTCCTCGCCGCAGCAGGCTTCACCTGCGACTTTAATGCCCTTGATATCATCAAGAATGCGTCGTATCCCTGCGCGCACCAGTTCATGGTCATCAACAAGAAGAACGTTGATCAAAAGAAACATCTCCAGAATAGGGATAACGCTGCTGATAGATAATTTTCCACATATTAACGGGTTTTAAGTCAACTTTAAAACGCAAAAAAAGTACTTTGTGGCTCCTGGTCGCATTTCTGGAACGTATTCCGTGGAAATGACGGGAAAAGCACGCCAACCAATAAAATAATAAACAACAAAATCAACTTGTTATAAATATATCATTTTAACAAAATCTAAAACACTTTGAAAAAACGTTAAAGCATTTTCCATAAAGACGCTATTTAACGTTTTAAAAACGTTACTGAAACAAATAACCCGATGTCAGCAGTAAGTTAAGTGATAAACATGTATCTATAATGTTTAATTAAATAAACTCTGCTGCGTCTAAAAAACAACCACCCTGACTTTCGCCTGGCTTGTGATATACTCCGCGCTTTTCAGATCAACCACACGCCTGTTTGCGCGTGAACATTCCATTGAGGTAAAGAAATGAGCACCCCTGATTTTTCAACCACTGACAATATTCAGGAACTGGCACTGGAAGTGTCCTGCATGAAAAACCTGCTGACCCTTATGCTCCAGGCGATGGGCCAGGCGGATGCGGGCCGGGTGATTATTAAAATGGAAAAGCAGATTGCTCAGATGGAAGATACCGCTCAGGCGGAACTGTTCAGCAATACCGTTAAACAAATCAAACAGGCCTATCGCCAGTAACAAAAACGCGGCGGTGATTGTTATCACCGCCGCGTCAGTTTCCTGCAACATCCTGCTCTCTCCGGTTAAATCAATCCCATCGCCACTGCGTAACAGGCCACCTGAGTTTTATTCGGGGCATTAAATTTCTTCTGCATATTCTTCTGATGGAAGTTCACCGTGTTTTCTGAAATCGACAGGATCATGGCAATTTCCGATGAGGTTTTTCCTTCCGCCGTCCACTGAAGGATCTCGCGCTCGCGTTTACTGAATTTCATTTCCAGCCCGCTCATGGCCGGGGCATTCATGCGCAGCAGCGCCATCATGCTCAAATCGGCGAGATAATGCAGGCGCAGCGCCAGTTCGTCTTCCGAGAGCCAGGCATCATGCACGCGCAAATTGGATGTTGAGAGAAAACCCAGCGCCCTTCCTGGGGCTATCGCCGTTTGGGTGACGCCGTTGCGCAAACCAAAGTCCCTTGCCGCATCCCAAAAATCAGGCGCGCCGCTAAAAAGCTCATCGGTCCAGGGGAGATAACCGCGATGCAAATTATTGGGGTTGAGTACCGGATCGACGGCGAAATAGTTTTCGGCATAGTAATGCTGCGCCCAGTCGTCGCGGTATGTGGTAAAAAGCGTCGTTTTAGGGCGGGTAAACGGCACGGGATGCCTTATGCACAGCGAATAGTAATCGAACGCCATGGCTTGTGTTTCGCTCGCCAGAAGCAGTTCAACATCAGCACTGTCTTGGGTTTCCTGAAAACGCTTGAAAACGTTTTTCCGCCAGATGAAAAAGTCTCTTTCCGTCATTCTGCGTTACGTGGCCCCTGTTTTATTCATTAATTATTTTGATGGGATAAATTACCATAAATGAGACTTTATCTTTTCTATGAATCCGCGGGTTAATATTCACCGGAGAGATGAATCCACTCCCTAAGACGCAATTTTTCCTGGTTTCCACTAAAGCCGAACTTCCCGGGCTCGCGCTTAAACGCAAGCCCGGTTTTAAGAACACATTATGCCCTTTTGGCTTACTGCATCAGGAATTTCTCAAGGAATTGCTGAGTACGCGGCTGTTGTGGGTGCGCAAACAGCGCTTTGGCCGGGCCCTGTTCGACGATGCGTCCCTGATCCATAAAGATCGCCCGGTCCGCCACATCGCGCGCAAAGCTCATCTCGTGGGTCACGATCACCATCGTGCGCTTCTCTTCGGCTAACTGTCGGATAGTACTGAGCACCTCGCCGACCAGTTCCGGGTCGAGCGCCGAGGTGGGTTCGTCGAACAAAATCACGTCGGGGCGCATCGCCAGGGCTCGGGCAATCGCCACGCGCTGCTGCTGCCCGCCGGATAAGCGCCGCGGATAACTGGTCTCTTTGCCGGTTAACCCAACTTTAGCCAGCAGTTCCCGGGCGCGGGCCGAGGCGTCCTCTTTCGGTTCTCCTTTCACAATTACCGGCCCTTCAATGATGTTTTCCAGCACGGTGCGGTGCGGAAACAGGTTGAAGTTCTGGAACACGAAGCCGACGTGCTGACGCAACTGGCGCACCAGCCCTTTTTGCTTGCTCATGGATTTGGCGGCGTCAATGGTGATGTCGCCCACCTGAATAGTGCCTGCATCCGGCTGTTCCAGCAGATTAATGCTGCGCAGCAGCGTGGTTTTGCCGGAGCCGCTCGGCCCGATAATGGCCACCACTTCACCAGGCTTTACCTCAAGATCGATACCGTGCAGCACCGTCTGACCGTGGAATTTCTTCACCAGTTGTTTGACTGAAATCGCGCTCATTTGGGATCACGCTCCTGACGGTTAAGCTGGTTTTCAAAATAGTTTTGCAGCGTGGAGAGCACCGTCGCCATTACCCAGTAAATCAGCGACGCCGCCAGGTACATGGTAAACACTTCCAGGGTACGCGAGGTGATCAGTTGCGCCTGGCGGAACAGTTCCGGCACCTGAATGGTCGCGGCAAGCGACGTGTCTTTCACCAGGCTGATAAAACTGTTGCTCAGCGGCGGCAGGGCCACCCGCGCCGCCTGGGGCAGAATGGCGCGGCGCAGCGCCTGCCAGCGCGTCATACCAATACTGGCGGCGGCTTCCCACTGCCCTTTGTCAATAGAAGAGATGGCCGCGCGCAGGGTTTCAGAGGCATAGGCCGCTGTGTTCAACGACAGGCCGATCATCGCCGCCGGGATCGGGTCCAGTTCAATGCCGAACTGCGGCAGACCGTAATAGATCATAAACAGCTGGGCGATCAACGGCGTACCGCGAAAAATCGAGATATAAAACCGCGCCAGCCAAGAGACCGGCCAAATTGGCGACAGGCGCATCAGGGCCAGAATAAAGCCCAGCACCAGCCCAAAGAACATCCCGCCGATACTGAGCTGGAGCGTAAACACGGCCCCTTTCAGCAGAAACGGCAGAGAATCAATAATCAGTTGGATACTTTCTTGCATTATTGTTTTTCACCAGGCAATCAGACATGGGGGTGATAGGCGAACAGCGCAGGCGCGCCGCCGGTATGGACAAACAGAATCGGCCCACGATCTTTAAATCGCTTCTGTTCGATGCCGTCAATAAGCCCTGCCATGGCTTTTCCGGTATAGACCGGGTCGAGTAAAATCCCTTCCAGTCTGGCCAGCAGTTTCACTGCCTCCATGCCTTCTTCGTTCGGTGCGCCGTAGCCCGGCCCAAAATAATCGTCCCACAGCGTGATGTCGGCAGCGGCGGTTAATTCCAACTCGCGCGCAACGGCCTGTTGCAACGCCACCACTTTCGGCTTCTGCATCGCGATGGTGCGCGATACGGTGACGCCAACCAATTCCACGTCGGGCATCAGTTGCTCAAGCCCCACCGCCAGCCCGGCATGCGTCCCGGCGCTGCCGGACGCCACCACCACGGAACTCAGGCTGATCGATTCGCACTGATGGGCGATTTCCAGCGCGCTTTCCACATAGCCCATCGCGCCCAGGGCGCTAGAACCGCCCACCGGGACCACATACGGACGAAAGCCCTGGGCTTCCACGCGGGCCGCTAATTCTTCAAGCTGCGCATCCGGGTTATCCAGCGCGTCACACATTTCGATCTGAACATTGAACAGGTCGAGCAGCAGGCGGTTGCCGTTGGTTAAATAGTTTTCCGCGCGGGTACCCAGCGGGTTTTCCAGCAGCGCCACGCAGTGCAGGCCCAGCTTCGCCGCGACCGCCGCCGTCTGGCGCACGTGGTTGGACTGGATCGCACCTGCGGTGATGAGCGTGTCCGCCCCTTCGCGCAGCGCATCCGCCGCCAGAAATTCCAGCTTACGCAGCTTATTGCCGCCCATCGCCATTGGCGTCACATCGTCACGCTTGATATAAATTTCCCGGCCCAGGTAATCGGAGAAACGCGGTAAAAACTCCAGCGGCGTGGGTGCACCAATAAATTCCAGACGCGGGAAGCGGGTTAAGTTATGCAATGACATGGGATCTCCTGATGCCGTTTTCTGTTCGCAATGGTCATAATTATGCATCACATGCGCCAGGGCTGGCGTCATGCAATAAAAAAAGGTGCTGATTTCAGCACCTTTTTGTTTTTGCGACGACTTATTTCGTCACGTCGGCACCGAACCATTTCTCGGAGAGTTTGGCCAGCGACCCGTCTTTTTGCATTTCAGCAATCGCCTGATCCACGGCTTTGAGTAAATCTTCGTTGCCTTTACGCAGCGCGACGCCCGCTTCCTGACGGGAGAACGGCTCGCCCGCCACCGCCAGGGTGTCTTTGGTTTTCTTCACCAGATCCAGCGCGGCCAGACGGTCAACCAGAATGGCGTCGATACGGCCTACGCGCAGATCCTGGTATTTGGTTGGGTCATCATCGTAAGTGCGGATATCCACGCCCTGCACGTTCTGGCGCAGCCACTCTTCATAGTTGGTGCCCAGACCCACGCCCACTTTTTTGCCTTTCAGGTCATCTTCAGATTTGATGGCACCTTCGTTGCCTTTTTTCACCAGCGCCTGGATACCGGACACGGTGTACGGCGTGGAGAAGTCATATTTCTTCTTACGCTCGTCGGAGATAGTCACCTGGTTGATCACCACGTCGATACGCTTAGAATCCAGCGACGCCAGCATCCCGTCCCATTTGGTCGGTTTCAGCGACGCCTTTACGCCAAGGTGCTTCGCCAGCTCTTCGGCGAATTCCACTTCAAAGCCGGTGAGCTTACCGTCATCACCCTGGAAGCTGAACGGCGGATAAGTGCCTTCCAGCCCAATCAGCAGCGTGCCGCGCTCTTTGACTTTGTTAAGTAGATCTTCCGCCGCGAAAGTTTTTGCGCTTACGCCTGCCATCAACGCCACTGCCATCACGCCCATCAGCGCCTGGCGGCCAAACTGTGCAAGTTTCATAGATACCCCAGATATCGAAATTTTCAGCCAGTTTAAAGAGTTACACCTGTTAAGCAAACAACAGAATGGAACGAGTTATGCCAAATTAATATATAGCAGAAGTCGTCTCATACAGGGTTTTTGCAGGCTCATTTTGGTGGCTGTGGTTTAAATAACGGGAATATTTGCGCAGCGCGATACGGTAGTTATTGGTACTGGTCGGCGGCAGCCAGCGCTCAAGCTGATCTTCAATCTCGCCCTGTTGCGCCTGGTCGGCGGGAATTTGCTGGGCTTCAAGATGCTCGCCTAAACGGCGCAAGCGCACCACGTATTCGCGGATGGTGCCGGGGCTCATGTCGGTGCGTTCAAACAAGTATTGTTTAAAGCCAATGATATCGAAATGCTCGCTTTGCACTTTGCAGTGCAGATCGCCGCAGAAGCGGCACAGCGCCGACCACTCGTGGCGCTGGCTGGCCCAGGTCGCTTCATCGATTAAGGTATCGAGCTGGGCGATAGCGGTTTTGTTAACAATCGTCCCACGATGGACCAGCGTGATGCGGTCCAGAAGTTTGCCGCAATGGGCGCAATGGGTTTCTGCGTGCTTAAAGTCTTTCAGGTAGCGGCTAATAGGCCGTTTTTTTTGTTGTGGCTCGGTCATAGTGACTCCCGGTGTGACATGCATGAGTGGCATTTCCATTTCCAGGATGATGAGCAGCTCAACAACCTATAACTTACCCAGACGAGACCGTAGCCGTTTAATTGCCTGGCTGTGCAACTGGCTGACCCGCGACTCCCCCACTTCCAGCACCGCGCCAATCTCTTTGAGATTAAGCTCTTCCTGGTAGTAGAGCGTCAGCACCAGTTGTTCACGTTCCGGCAACGCCTCAATCGCTTCCATGACGCGATGGCGAAGGCTGCTTTCCAACAACTGTTGCAACGGGTTTTCGCTTTGGTGCTCTTCGGTCACCAGTTCAATGCTATCGCCATGCTCTTCCCGCCACTCGTCGTAGGAAAAAAGCTGGCTATTGTTGGTGTCGAGGAGCATCTGACGATACTCGTCAAGCGCGATGCCCAGGCGCTGCGCCACTTCTGTTTCGGTGGCGTTGCGTCCAAGTTCTTGTTCCAGCTGACCGATGGCCTGTGCGACTTCGCGGGCGTTACGTCGGACGCTGCGCGGCACCCAGTCGCGGCTGCGCAGTTCATCCAGCATGGCTCCCCGAATACGCTGTACTGCGTAAGTGGTAAATGCCGTACCTTGCAGGGCGTCGTAGCGTTCCACCGCGTTTAATAACCCGATACCGCCTGCCTGAAGCAGATCGTCGAGCTCAACACTCGCCGGCAAGCGCACCTGCAGGCGCAATGCTTCGTGACGCACCAGCGGGACATAACGCTGCCACAGCGAGTGTTTATCCATTACACCATCAGCGGTATAGAGTGAATTCACGATAAACAGCCCTGCGTTAAATAAGTTATCGGCATGATTATCCGTTTCTGGAGGGCTTTTAATCGGATGAATAGTGGGTGAAATGGGGGGTTATTTAGGGGTTATGGAGAGATCGGAGCAGTAAAAAACCCCGCCGAGGCGGGGTTTGTAAGGGGTTTTGCCAATTAACGCAGCAGAGACAGAACGTTCTGCGTAACCTGGTTAGCCTGTGCCAGTACAGAAGTACCTGCCTGTTGCAGGATCTGCGCACGGGACATGTTGGATACTTCGGTCGCGTAGTCAGCATCTTCGATACGGCTACGAGCAGAAGTCAGGTTGTTAACGGTGTTGCCCAAGTTGGTGATGGTAGAATCGAAACGGTTCTGCACCGCACCCAGGTCGGAACGCAGGGAGTCAACTTTAGCCAGAGCCGCATCGAGCGCTTTCAGCGGATCGGAAGTGGATTCTGATTTGGTAGTGGCTTCGGTAGTGATTTTGCCGTCTTCGGTCTGGTAGATTTTGGAACCGGTCGCGTTGGTTACGTTGCCGTTAGCCTGTGCGAAGTAGTTTACGGTTTCTTTATCGGTGGTAGTCAGTTTGCCTTCGATATCGGTGTAAGCCGCAACAGCAGCACCACCACCAGCGCCGTCCGCATCAAAAGTTACCGCGCCAGTACCCGCTGCAACAGCATAAACGCCCGCGCCAACACCCGTACCGTCAGTTACAGAGAATGCACCAGTACCGATAGCGCCCGCCATTTCGGCAGCAGATACGGTTGCACCTTCGATATCAACGGTAGCATTTGCCGGCGTTGCGATGGCATCACGAGCTAAGATACCGGCAGCTTCTGCTGCGGCGATACCTGCTGCATCACCAATACCGATGTTTGCGGCATAGGCAGTGTTGTAAGCAGCATCTTTATCAGCCTTAGTCGTATTACCTGCAGAGGTAATAGTCATGCCTTTCGCTTCGATGACAGCGCCAACAGCAACAGCGGCGCTGTTACCGTAAGCATCTTTGGCAGTGGTATCGGCGTTGGCCATCAGGTTGTCCCAGGTGGCTGCGACAGTAGTGCCGCTACCAGTCTGAGTCAGGTTGCCTTTCTCATCCAGGAACAGCGCTTTGCCATCGGTAGTGGTGATGGTGCCGTCTTTGCTGACGTTAACGTCCTGAGATTTCGTGCCGATAGTCACTTTCGCAGAGAAAGTATCACCAGCGTTCGGAGCCAGTTTGTTCAGCGCGTTAGCGGAAGATACCCCAGTCGCGTCGAAGCTGTAGGATTTGCTTGCAGCGTCGTAGGTGTAGCTGTTGGCGGTTGCCGCTACGCCCAGGCCATTACCGGTACCGGTGAAGGTCAGGGTGCTGTCGTCTTTTACGCTAGCCAGAACGTTAGCAGCGGTAGCGGCTTTGTTGGTTACGTCTTTGCTGAACGTGGTGCTGCCATCAGTGTTAGCGGCACCTTTAGCAAAGCCAGCCAGGGTCAGGCTGTCTGCGGTAGCAGCTTTGTTGGCCACTTCGCCTTTACCGTTCACGTTGAAACCATCCAGGCCCAGGGTCTTGGAGGTGATTTCTTTCAGGTCGATAGTGATGGTTTCACCATCGTTCGCGCCAACCTGGATTTTCATGGAGCTATCAGAAGCCAGTACTTTCACGCCGTTGAACTGAGTCTGGCCGGATACGCGGTCGATTTCGCTCAGACGCTGGGTGATTTCATTCTGGATGGAGTCCAGGTCAGACTTAGAGTTGGTACCGTTGGTCGCCTGAACAGACAGCTCACGTACACGTTGCAGGTTGTTGTTGATTTCAGACAGCGCGCCTTCAGTGGTCTGTGCGATGGAGATACCATCGTTGGCGTTACGGGACGCCTGAGTCAGACCTTTGATGTTAGAGGTGAAGCGGTTAGCAATCGCCTGGCCAGCGGCGTCGTCTTTAGCGCTGTTGATGCGCAGACCGGAAGACAAACGCTCAATAGCAGAGCTCAGGGAAGACTGAGATTTGTTCAAGTTGTTCTGGGTCAACAGCGACAGGCTGTTAGTATTAATGACTTGTGCCATGATCTATTCCTTATCAATTTACATCTTGATGTTGTTGGGCTGTTGCCCACGGTCTTGTCACCGTAACCCATGTATCGGCACCCCTTTTTCGAACTTTAGAAAATTTTTAATTCCCTGCGATTTTTTTAATTTTTTAAGGCCTTTTCGACGTGCCAATTTTTAACCCCACGAATTACCCCGCTTAAGGCGTATTATTCTGTCCATTAGCTTGCCAAAAAATCATTAAACTTTGCCGCCAGATTGCCGATATCGCGTCTTAACCACTGTTTGCAATCAAAAGGAAATGGCATGGCTTCAATTTCATCTTTAGGTATTGGTGCTAACTTACCGCTGGATACGTTATTAACGAACCTGACGACCGCTGAGAAAGCGCGCCTGACGCCGATTACGCAACAGCAAAGCGCCAACACTGCGCGCCTCACCGCCTATGGCACGCTGAAAGGCGCGCTGGAAAAATTCCAGACCGCGAACGCCACATTAAATGATGCAAATCTGTTCAAAAGCACCACGGCGAAAAGCAGCAGCACTGATTTAACCGTCAGCACCTCTGCGGGCGCCGCTGCGGGCAAATACACCATTAATGTGACTAAGCTGGCGCAGTCGCAATCTCTGACCACCAATACATTAATTACCTCCAGCAAAGATCCCCTTGGCGATACCAGCGTCGGCGAGCGCACCATTACGATTTATCAAAATAGCCGCAAAGAGCCGCTGGAAATTAAACTGAGCAGTGACCAAACCTCACTGGAAGGGATTCGCGACGCAATTAACGAAGCCGATGGCGGCGTATCGGCCAGTCTCGTTAAGGTCAATGACAAAGACTATCAACTGGTGCTGACTTCAACGGAAACCGGTACCGACAATGAGATGGTTATTAACGTTAACGGTGATGCCAAACTCAGCGGTGTGATTGGCTACAACGGCACCAGCGGTGGCATGGACGTGCTGGTGAAAGCGCAAAACGCGGAACTCACCGTAAACAACATCAATATCGTGCGCCAGAGCAATACCATCACTGATGCGCCGGAAGGCGTGACGTTAAACCTGACGAAAGAAGTCAGCAATGTGACGGTAACGGTGGAGAAAAGTAACGATCAGTCCAAAGCCGCGATTAAAGGGTGGGTTGATGCCTATAACTCCCTGATTGACACCTTTAACTCCCTGACAAAATACACCGCTGTCGATCCGGGTGCTGAAGAGCAAAGTACCAGCAACGGCGCACTGCTCGGCGACACTGTGGTGCGCAGCATCCAAACCGGCCTGCGCGGTATGTTTACCCAGGGTGACGCGAATTCCTCGTTTAAAACATTAAACGAAATCGGCATTACCTCAGACGGTGCCACCGGCAAATTAAAAATCGACGATACCAAGCTGACTAAAGCGTTGAACGAAAACTCTTCTGCGGCGCGTCTGCTGCTGGTAGGTGATGGGAAAGAGACCGGCATCACCACCAAAATGGCGTCGACGATTAAGGATTACCTGGCCGATGACGGCATCATCGACACCGCCCAGGACAGCATTAACGCCACGCTGAAAAAGTTGACCAAACAGTATCTGGCCACCAGCGAAAGCATTGACGCCACGGTTGCGCGCTATAAGGCGCAGTTCACCCAGCTCGATACCATGATGAGCAAACTGAACAGCACCAGCAGTTATTTAAGCCAACAGTTTACGGCGATGAGCAATTCCAGCTCCTGATGAGAGGTCATTATGTATAACGCCAGTGGTACTAACGCTTACGCCCGCGTGGGCGTAGAGAGTGCCGTAATGAGTGCCAGTCCCCATCAGCTTATCGTGCTGTTGTTTGATGGCGCGATGAGTGCGCTGGTGCGCGCTCGCCTGTTTATGCAACAGGGTGAAACGGTGGCGAAAGGCGAAGCGCTGAGTAAAGCCATTAATATTATTGATAACGGTCTGAAAGCGGGGCTGGATCGCGAACAGGGCGGCGAGCTCGCCACGAACCTGTCGTCGCTGTATGACTACATGGTGCGTCGTCTGTTACAGGCTAACTTGCGTAACGACAGCCAGGCCATTGAAGAAGTTGAAGGGTTGCTCAGTAATATCGCTGATGCATGGAAGCAAGTCTCCCCACAGCCGGCTCACGCCCAGGAGTAACATTAATGTCCCCCAACGTGGAGTTGATTAGCCGCTGGCAGCATGTTGCGCTGATGAGCCAGACCCTACTGGATCTGGCACAGCGGGGTGAGTGGGAGTTACTGCTGGAAAAAGAAGTCGTCTACCTGCAATCCGTGGAGGCGGTGATGATCACACCGGCTCCCAAAATCAGTAAGCAAGTGCAGGATATGTTGGAAACTTACCTGAAGCAGACGCTGGAAAATGAGCAGCAGCTAAAAGCGCTGCTCCAGCAGCGGCTGGATGAACTCAGCGAGCTGATTGGCCAGTCTTCACGCCAGCAATCCCTCAATAATGCCTATGGCAGATTATCCGGTATGTTACTGGTGCCTAACACGCCCGCCAATTAACGCAACGATAATTTCCCCACCCTCTGGTGAGTTGATGAAGATCTTCCATACTCCAGAAGTCAGCTAAATGACTTCTGGAGCAAGGAAGATGAAAAATCCCACCATCCTGCAATGTTTTCACTGGTATTCCCCCGGCGGCGGCACGTTATGGCCGGAGGTGTCTGAACGCGCAGCAACCTTTAATGATATCGGCATCAATATGGTCTGGCTCCCGCCTGCGTATAAAGGCAGCGAGGGCGAGCACTCCATCGGCTACGATTCTTACGACTTGTTCGATCTGGGCGAATTCGATCAAAAAGGATCGGTCGCCACCAAATACGGTGATAAACAGCAACTGCTGGATGCCATTTCGGCGCTGCAAAAAAATAACATCGCTGTGCTGCTGGATGTGGTGGTGAACCACAAAATGGGCGCGGATGAAAAAGAACGGGTTCTGGTCAATCGGGTTAACGAGCAGGATCGTACCCAAATTGAGGAAGACGTCATTGAGTGCGAGGCCTGGACCCGCTACACCTTCCCTGCCCGCGACGGACAATATTCAAAATTCATCTGGGACTATAAATGCTTTAGCGGCGTCGACCGGATTGAAAACCCCACTGAAGACGGCGTGTTTAAAATCGTCAACGACTATACCGGCGATGGCTGGAACGACCAGGTGGATGATGAGAACGGCAATTTCGATTATCTGATGGGATCCAACATCGACTATCGCAACCGCGCCGTCACCGAAGAGATCAAATACTGGGCCCGCTGGGTAATGGATCAAACCCACTGCGACGGGTTCCGGCTGGATGCGGTAAAGCATATTCCGGCGTGGTTCTACAAAGAGTGGATCGAGCACGTACAGGAAGTCGCGCCGAAGCCGCTGTTTATCGTGGCGGAATACTGGGCGCATGATGTCGAGAAACTGCAACAGTATATCGACCAGGTAGAGGGTCAAACCATGCTGTTCGACGCCCCGCTGCATATGAAATTCCACGAGGCTTCCCAGCAGGGCCGCGACTACGATATGAGCCAGATTTTCACCGGTACGCTGGTGGAAGCCGATCCGTTCCATGCGGTGACGCTGGTCGCCAACCACGATACTCAGCCGTTACAGGCGCTGGAAGCGCCTGTGGAATCCTGGTTTAAACCGCTGGCCTATGCGCTGATCCTGTTGCGCGAAAACGGCGTGCCGTCGGTGTTTTATCCGGATCTGTACGGGGCAAGCTACGACGATACCGGCGGCGACGGCGAGATGTACCACATCGATATGCCCATCGTCGACAAACTCGACATGCTGATCCATGCCCGCCAGCGTTTCGCCCACGGCATTCAGACGTTATGGTTCGACCATCCGAACTGCATCGCCTTCAGCCGCAGCGGCACCGAAGAGGATCCCGGCTGCGTGGTGGTGATGTCCAACGGCGACGACGGTGAAAAGACGCTGGAGCTTGGGGAAAATTACGCTAACAAGACCTGGTGTGATTTTCTGGGAAATCAGGAGCAGCGCGTCACCACCGATGAAAACGGTACCGGGACCTTTACCTGCCAGGGCGGCAGCGTGAGCGTGTGGGTGATTGAAGACGCAATATAATCAGGCACAGCGGGCAGGTCATCCCCTGCCCGCTTGTTAAAACAGTTAGGGTAGCGGGCTTAACAGCGGATGCGTCGCTAAAAAGTCTGCGCACTCTTTGGTTGGCCGCTCTACACGCTGTAAATCCATCCCGGCATATTCCATCCGGTCGCCGGTTCGTTCGATGGCGTAAATCTCCACCTTTTGGGTCACGTTATACACATCGCCGCCGCGCTGCATCAGCTTGCCGGGTAACGCGATAACCCGCTGCCACTGGCGGCAGTCCAGGGTATCGCCATCTTTGGTTACGATAAAACTGGCAATAGCCTCCGGGCTGACCAGTTCGCTCTGCGGCCCTTGCGACTGCCAGTAACCGGCGAGACCGGCGGGCGCTGGCGCTTTTACTACGTCCTGATAATTATCCACCTGCGCGCAGCCACTCAGGGCCAGCAGCGCCGCTGCCAGTGCATATTTTTTCATCGTTATTCCTGCAAGAGATCAAAAAAACGAGTGTGGCATTAAAGCGTTACCGCCGCCAGCCTTCTTGTTGCGCAATAAAATGGCTGATACATCATTTTTTTTGATATTTCCCCCGGTAACATTAAGAAAAACACCCTATGATGCCCGCTCTTTCCAGCGCACTCCGCGCCCTTTAAATCCGTCTGAGTTCAGAGGATAACACCATGTCATGGCAACAATTCAAACAGCAATACCTCATTAAGTTCTGGGCACCGCTGCCGGCTGTCATCGCCGCCGGTATTCTCTCCACCTACTACTTCGGCCTGACCGGCACCTTCTGGGCGGTAACCGGCGAGTTCACCCGCTGGGGCGGACAGTTGCTGCAACTCATGGGCGTGCATGCCGAAGAGTGGGGCTATTTTAAGATTATCCACCTCGAAGGTTCGCCCCTGACCCGCATCGACGGCATGATGATTATCGGCATGTTCGGCGGCTGCTTCGCTGCGGCGCTGTGGGCCAATAACGTCAAGCTGCGCAAGCCCCAGCACCGCATTCGTATTCTCCAGGCGGTGGCGGGCGGCATCATCGCCGGCTTTGGCGCGCGTCTGGCGATGGGCTGCAACCTGGCCGCGTTCTTTACCGGCATTCCGCAGTTTTCGCTGCACGCCTGGTTCTTTGCCATCGCCACCGCTATCGGCTCCTGGTTCGGCGCGCGCTTTACCCTGATGCCGATTTTCCGCATCCCGGTGAAGCTGCAAAAAGTCTCCAGCGCCTCACAGTTGACGCAAAATCACGATCAGGCGCGCCGTCGCTTCCGCATCGGGATGCTGATTTTTGTCGGCATGGTGGGTTGGGCGCTGCTCACCGCCATGAATCAGCCGAAACTCGGCCTGGCGATGCTGTTCGGGGTGGGTTTTGGCCTGCTGATTGAACGCGCGCAAATCTGCTTTACTTCGGCGTTCCGCGATATGTGGATCACCGGGCGCACCCACATGGCGAAGGCGATTATCCTCGGCATGGCGGTGAGCGCCATCGGTATCTTCAGCTATGTGCAACTGGGTGCGGAACCGAAAATCATGTGGGCGGGCCCGAACGCCGTGTTGGGCGGCCTGCTGTTTGGTTTCGGGATTGTGCTGGCGGGCGGCTGTGAAACCGGCTGGATGTACCGCGCGGTGGAAGGCCAGATGCACTACTGGTGGGTCGGCCTCGGCAACGTGATTGGCTCCACGATTCTGGCGTACTTCTGGGACGATCTCTCCCCTGCCCTTGCCACCAGTTGGGACAAAATCAACCTGTTGAACACCTTCGGTCCGCTGGGCGGTCTGTTGGTCACTTATCTGATGCTGTTTGCCGCATTAATGCTAATTATCGGCTGGGAAAAACATTTCTTCCGCCGCAGCCGCATCGTTACCACTGAAACCGTGAAGGAGGGCGTATGAGCGCAATAGTCCCGGATTACCGTCTTGATATGGTGGGCGAGCCCTGCCCTTACCCGGCTGTGGCGACGCTGGAAGCCATGCCGCAGCTTAAAAAAGGCGAGATTTTAGAAGTGATTAGCGACTGCCCGCAGTCGATCAATAATATTCCGCTTGATGCGCGCAATCACGGCTACACTGTGCTGGAAATCCAGCAGGACGGGCCGACAATCCGCTATTTAATCCGCAAATAGCCGCCCCGCCCCAGGAGAGGCGGCATCCGTTCGCCTCTCCCTCAATTAAATATCAACGAAAGATATATGTTGTTCGCCGGGATAGTCCGAAAACTGATGATTTGTTGATATGATGTGACGTGCCGTCGGGTGCGTACGGCTAGAATTCTCGGTTCACTTTATTCTGGAGCGTACGTTAGCGATGTCTGATTTTATTCTGTCACGGATTTCAGAAACCCTGGCCTCTGAAAACTCCCTTGAGGGGCTGGTCAGAAAACTGCTTGAGACGCTGGAAATCGTGACCGAGATGGATTCGACTTACCTCACCAAAGTCGAAGCGGAGCAAGGCAAGCAGCTCATCCTGTTTTCGCGCAACAGCAAAGAGATGAATATCCCTGAAGGGCTCTCCGTCCCGTGGGGTGATACCTTATGCAAACGCGCCATGGATGAAGGCTGTATGTACACAAATGATGTCGCCTCGCAGTGGGGCGACAGTGAAGCGGCAAAAGCGTTGGGCATTACCACCTACGTCAGCACCCCGGTCCAACTGGATGACGGCACGCTCTACGGAACGCTGTGCGCCGCCAGCACCGATAAAAAAGAACTCTCGGTGCGCGCCGAATATGTGCTGCGTCTGTTCGCCGGGCTGATCGCCCAGTACGTTCAAAAAGATTCGCTGCTGGAACAGTTGCGCGAAGCCAACGCCGCGCTGATTGCCCATTCCTATACCGATGCGCTGACCGGCCTGCCCAATCGCCGCGCTATTTTTAAAAATCTTGACGCGCTGTTTTCCATCGCCCGCCATATGGAGCGTACGGTGATCATGGCGTTTATCGATCTGGATGACTTCAAAGAGATTAACGATCTGCACGGTCATGAAACCGGCGATCTGTTTCTGTTGCAGGTGAGTGACCGTTTATCGGCAGGCGTGACCCGGGACGACATTATCGGGCGGCTGGGCGGCGATGAGTTTTTGGTGGCCGAACTTGGCGGCCAGACAGATGAAGCGCAGGAAAAAATCGCCTCCGCGCTGAAGGCGCGCCTCAATAGTCTACTGGAAGGCAAATACATCCTGAGGGATGTGGAGCTGAACTATGGGGGCGCCAGCATCGGGATTTACGTCGCGCAACCGGCAGAGGAAGATCCGGACAGCGCGCTGCGTAAAGCCGATGCCAATATGTATCTGGATAAGAACGCCCGCAAACAGCATTAATACCGCAATAAAGCCGCCGTGAAGACCACGGCGGCATCGCTCATCAGAACCACGCTTCCCACATTGCGCCGACGTTGAACGAATCTAACTGCTGATCGTCAGTCCCGTTGACGCGCGCGGTGCGCTCGTTGTCCACTTCCCCGCCGGTCACGTAGAAGCGCAGCATCGGGCGGAACTCCGGCCCCATGGCGATAGACACGTTCTGCGACAGGGTGACTTTCCAGCCGTTGTTATCGCCGCCTTTGTCGTAATCAACCCGCTGATAACCTGCTTCCAGCCAGGTGGAGTGAACGTCGTTCCAGAAATACATCGGACGGACAATCGCGCCGTAGTTGCGGCGGTTGTCGTTGCCGTTTTTGCTGTTGTCGTAATCGTGGAATGCCAGCAGGTATTCGATTTGCGCCTGCTGGGTGAATCGATGAAGCCCCTCGAAGCTGGCATACACCGTGGTCAGGTCCTCGGTTTTGTTGTACACGCTGTTGTCGGAGTTATCAGAGTAGCGGGCGATAACTTTATTTACGCCGCTGTCGTTGGTGTGACTCAACACTACGCCGCCCTGCCAGGCGTTCATGCGCTGGTCGTCGTCAACGGCTTTCGAGTCGAAGCCGTAGTTACCGTAAAGTTCGAGATCCAACGGCCCAATTTTCATGCCGTGAACTTTCGAGGTCACCGCATAGTTGCCCTTGTCGCCGGTGCCGGAGCCGCCGGTACACGTGATGCGCGACGGGTTGGCTTCGTCATCCATCACTTCCGGGCTACAGGATTCCACCGCAGCCACGGTGGCGAGATCGAACTGGACGCCGCCGATATCAAAGTTTTTGATCCCGGCGCCCTGCCCGTCGTGGTTCATCCAGAAGTAGTCGTTGATGCCCTGTTGCGGACGCTGGTGGAAGTCACGACCGGCCCACAGGTAAGCGCCAGGATTCGAGGCAAACAGATTGGTCACCCCGGCATAGGCCTTTTTCAGGTTCACTTCATCGCCCCAGTGGTCAATCATCACGTTAACGTCCCAGATAGCGCCGTTATCGCTTTTGAAAGCTTTAGAGAGCTGGAATTCGCCGCCGTTGCCTTCGTTACCTAAACGACCAATCGCCGACGCGCCGTTATAAGAGCCATCCACCGCGACGTATTTCTGGTCGCCGGTCTGGAAATGGGCACCGTAACGGGCGTAGCCGCTAAATTTAACGCCAAACGGAATCGCCATATCCGGAGACTGCGCTGCAGTTTGCGGCTCGGTAATCACATCCGCCTTATTATTTACCGCTTCGTCAATTTTTGCCTGCCGTTCGGCCAGAGCTTTATCCACCGCTTTAGCCACGATAGCGTCAATTTGCTCCTGGGTGAATTCCTGGGCCAGAGCAGAAATTGGGCAAAGCGCGGCGAGAACCGCCATCGTTAATGGAAGTTTTTTAATGTTATTCATAATATTCTCTATGTAATTTTTAGTAATAACAGTCCCTGTTCTGGCAGAGATAATTAATCGCTATCACCAAAACAAGTCATTTATTATTTAAGGGTACAGAACGGTTAAAATATTCTCGTCACTTACACTCCGGGTAATATTTAAAACGGAAATTAACGCTGATACAGATGCAGTATTTCTTCACACAGTTCACGAGCTAATAAGGAATTCATTAAATGGTCCTGGGCGTGGACCATAATTAACGTCATCGGCTGTTTGGCTTCACCGGCGTCCTGTTCAATCAGTTTGGTCTGCATACGGTGCGCCTGGCGGGAATAGCCGTCCGCTTCGCGCAGCAGGCTTTTCGCTTCGTCAAAATTGCCCTGCCGGGCGGCGTGCAGCGCCTCAAAGCACAGGCTGCGGGACTGGCCGGCATTGACGATAATCTCCATGACCGCTTCTTCTAATACCACCATCACTATTACTCCTTATCAAAGCCATTGTGGGCGGAAACGGCGGCGAACCACTCTCCGCTGCGTTTAATCGTGCGCTGTTGCGTTTCCAGGTCGAGTTGAATAAAACCGTAACGGTTTTTATAGGCATTGCACCAGGACCAGTTATCAATAAACGTCCACATGTGGTAGCCCAGGCAACGGCTGCCTTCGGCGATCCCTTTATGCAGCCACTGTAAATGGCCCGCGACAAAATCAATGCGATACTGGTCGTTAATTTTCCCGCCATCAATAAAGCGCTGCTCGTTTTCCACGCCCATGCCGTTTTCAGAAATAAAACAGCGCGGATTACCGTAATTAACGCGCAGGTTCGTCAGAATATCGTAAATACCCGGCTCATAGATTTCCCAACCGCGATAGGGATTCATTTTTCTGCCGGGCATTTCGTAATAATCAAATAACCACTCCGGCATAAACGGCGCGTCTTTATTAATCGCGCTGTCGCGGCATTTCACCCGGCGCGGCTGATAATAATTCACGCCCAGCAAGTCAATGACGCCTTCGCGAATCAGTTCCTTATCCCCCGGCTGGCAAACCGGCAGTTGATCGTATTCATTGAGCACCGCCACCAGTTCGACGGGATAGTCGCCGCGCAACACCGGGTCGAGAAAACTGCGGTTGAAGAACAGATCCGCATAGTCAGCGGCTTTCACATCCGCCGGGTTTTGCGAGCGCGGATACGACGGGGTTAAATTCAGCACGATGCCGATTTCCCCGGCATAACTGCCTGCACGGTACGCCTTCACCGCTGAAGCGTGGGCCAGCACGGTATGCAGCGCCACGGTTGCCGCACGTTTGAAATCCACCACGTTGGGATAGTGGAAATCATACAGATAACCGCCTTCCACCGGCACAATCGGCTCGTTGAAGGTAAACCAGTGCAGCACACGGTCGCCAAACAAATCGAAACAGATTTGCGCATAGCGGGTATAAGCGTCGATAACCTCGCGGTTTTCCCAGCCGCCCTTTTCCTGCATCGCCATCGGCATATCAAAGTGGAACAGCGTGATAAACGGGGTAATGCCCTGTTCAATCAGCGCGTCGATGACCTGGTTATAGAAGTCAACCGCCTGCGGGTTCACCTCCCCGGTTCCGTCCGGGATCAGGCGCGACCAGCTAATCGAGGTGCGGTAACTGTTGTGGTTCAACGTTTTCAGCAGGGCGATATCTTCACGCCAGTTGCGGTAAAACGTTGACGTCTCATCCGGGCCGACGCCGTTATGGAAGCGCCACGGCTGGGTAGCGAACCAGTAATCCCAGGTGGTTTGCCCTTTGCCTTTACCCTGGCTTTCCCCTTCGGTTTGCAGCGCGGAACTCGCGCTGCCCCACCAGAAATTCTCAGGAAAGGTATATTTCATGGTCATTACTCGCTCCAGATATCAGTTGCTGTTGGCTGGTTCAGCCATCGGCGCGGCGCTCTGCGCTTTCTGCTCTTCAGTTTTCATCAATGAACGCTCATAAGCGCGCAGGAAAGGCAGGTAAATCAGCGCCGACATCACCATACAGATCAGGCACATCACCACCGGGCTAAACGCCCAGTTCGCCGCCCATGACGCACCGATAGGCGCAGGGGTGGTCCACGGCGTCAGAGACACGACCTGCGGCAGCCAGTCCAGACGGGTCGCGGTATAGGCCAGCACGGCGTTGACCAACGGCACGCAGACGAACGGGATAAACAGCATCGGGTTCATGATGATTGGCGCGCCAAACAGGATAGGTTCGTTAATGTTAAAGAAGCTCGGCACCACGCCCATTTTGCCGATGGTGCGCAGATGCGCTACGCGGCTACGCAGCAGCAAGAAGGCCAGCGGTAACGTCGAGCCCACGCCGCCGATCAGCAGGTAGTGGTCCCAGAAGCCTTGCAGGTAAACGTGCGGCAGCGCAGTGCCCGCCGCCAGCGCCGCCTGGTTGGCCGACAGGTTGGCCATCCAGAACGGGTTCATGATGCCGGTGACAATCAGCGAACCGTGAATGCCGGCAAACCAGAAGATTTGGCAAAGCAGTACCGACAGCAGGATTGCCGGCAGGGAATCCGATGCGGAAACCAGCGGCTCCAGCAGATGCATAATCGCCTGTGGGATAATCATGCCGGTTTGTGCTTCCACAAACAGGTTCAACGGATGCAGGGTGCCAATCACTACCACCACCGGGATCAGGATTTCAAACGAACGCGCCACGCCAGTCGGCACTTCTTTCGGCAGGCGAATGGTGATGTTGTTCTGCTTCAGCCAGGCGTAAACGCGGGTGGAGTAAATAGAGGTGATCAGCGCGGTGAAAATCCCCTGCCCTGACAGGTACTGGGTGGAGATTTTACCCTCCGCATAGGGTGCCGCCACCAGCAAGAACGCCATAAACGCCAGCAGGCCGGACATCACCGGATCGAGGTTAAACTGCCGCCCCAGACTGGCCCCGATACCTACCGAGATAAAAAACGTCATCACGCCCATGCTGAGGTTGAATGGCAGCATCAGCTGTTCGCGATAGGTCTGGGAGAAATCCAGCCAACCGCGGGCAAAACTGTTGGTGGTATCCGCTGAGAACGGCGGGAAAATAAACACCAGCATAAAGGAACCGATGATCATAAACGGCAGCGCCGCGGTAAAACCGTCACGGATAGCAATAACGTATTTTTGCTGCCCCAGACGCCCGGCCAGCGGGGTGATGGATTGTTCAATGACCGCAATCATTGACTGGTAGAGTGAACTCATGGGAACCCCTGTATTAGTGCGCCGCTTCGATCAGCGACAGTGCGTAGTCGAGAACTTTATCACCGCGCTGCATACCATAATCCATCATATCAATAGGCTGGACCGGAATGCTGTGAGGTGCCGCTTTTGCTGCCAGGGTGCCTAACATATATTTAACCTGCGGCCCGATCAGCACGACCTGATAGTTTGGAAACTGTGTATCAAATTCGGAAACGCCAAAGGCGTTGATCTCAACGGCAAGACCCCTCTCCTGCGCTACTTCTTCCATTTTCCGCACCAGCAAACTGGTGGACATCCCTGCAGAACAACACAACATAATCCTGTACATCCCGATCACCTCAACATGTTAATAGTTATTTCAGGACTGATTGGACATCACACGGAAACCGGTTTCCATTTCAAATAACCAGAAGTGTGATTGCTATCAAAATAAACCCAATAACAAGCACTTTCTTTAGCCCGTCGTCACAGTTTTAGTGTGTAAAAGGGATCAATGGCGTCCAAATGGAAAATCGGTTTCCATCAAAAACGGAAACGGCTATACTGCGGATGGTGATTATTTGCGCTACAGGTTTTATCAGGATTTCCAGGCTGCACTTGCGCCTGTCAGGGGAAAAAGATGTCAACAATCAACGATGTATCACGTTTAGCTGGGGTGTCGAAGGCCACAGTGTCACGGGTGTTGAGTGGTTCGCGCGGGGTCAAGGAAGCCAGCCGCCTGGCGGTGCTAAAAGCCGTGGACGAACTGAATTATCGGCCAAATGTCATTGCGCAATCTTTATTAAGCCAGTCTACAGGCTGTATTGGCGTGATTTGCGCACACGAAAATATCAACCAGACCACCAGCTACCTGTACGTGCTGGAAAAACATCTCAGCCAGCATCAAAAACATTTGCTGCTGCGGTTTGCCAACTCCAAAAGCGCAGTGCTGCACGCGCTGGAAGAACTGAACTGCGGGCTTTGTGATGATATTTTGATTATCGGCGCGCGTTTCCCGCTGGATATCGACCAGGACAATGTGGTCCTGGTCGACTGTATGGAGGCGGAAAACGTCAACAGCATCCAGTTCGACCATGCATTCGCGGCGGAAACCGCCTGTAATTACCTGATAAGTCAGGGCCGGCGGCAAATCGCCATGATCCAGCCGAAAGGCAGCGGCTTTGCCGATCAAGTGCTGCTGGGCTACAAGCATGCGCTGGAGAAAAACTTCCTGCCGTTTAACCGTAATCTGGTGTTTCTGGAAGCAGCCTCCTCTTCCGTGGCGTTGCAGGAATTGCTGAACAACGCCGCCACGCTCAATTTTAACGCCCTGATGGTCGCGGATGAGCATGAAGCGCAGCACATAATTCCCCAGTTGCAGGCGTTTAATAAGTCAGTGCCGGAGGACATTATGGTGTTCAGCCTCGGCGGATCGTTGCAATTACCCGGCGTGCCGGTCATTCCTGCTATTGAATACCCGATTGAAGCTATGGCGGTGCGCATTGTTAACTGGCTGACGGAAAAAACCCAGGATATGTTGGGCACGCAGTTGATGCGGGGTGATTTGTTTATTCCTGATGTGCGTCGCAAAGTTAGCCGATAGCTTTCGAGGTAGGCGTGGCCCTGACCAACCCCGGCGATGACCGGGGTTTTTTATTATTTTAGTCGTTGATAAAGGATAACCGGAGTAAGTTAAGGGCCTGTTTTCAAAAAGGTCGACGAAAGTGCCCAACAAACTCAGCAACGAAGATATCAACCTTATCGCCCAGCGCATCCAGGCGATTGCTCAATCCGGACTGACCTATTCCCCCGGCGTGTTCGACAGAGAACGTTATGAAACTCTCAGGCAAATCGCTTACGACATGTTAGCGGCGGGTTTTGATTTGCGCCCCGAAACGTTTGCCAGAATGCATATCTCCGATGAGGGTTATGCCACGCCAAAATCGGACGTCCGCGCCATTGTTCTGCGCCAGGGCAAATTATTGATGGTGCAGGAAGCGGATGACGGTTTGTGGAGTCTACCGGGAGGCTGGGTGGATGTGGGTGACAGCCCCTCAACGGCGATACGTCGTGAAGTGCTGGAGGAAACTGGGCTGGACATAAAGGTCACGAAATTACTCGGGATATGGGACAGGAATCTGCACGGCCATCCTCCTTACCCCTGGCACGTCTACAAAATGATTTTTTTGTGCGAAGAGTTGGGTGGCGAACTGAAAATTAGCCATGAATCGCTGGATGTTGGCTTCTTTGACATCAACCATCTGCCCCCGCTCTCCCTGACGCGGATCGTGGAGGAAGAGATCGTGACGAGCGTCGATATTGCCGTCTGTGACAAACCCGCATGGTTTGATTGAACCAAAAAGCAAAAGGGGCCGTCTTTCCTTCACTAATATGGCGGAAGCGCAGAGATTCGAACTCTGGGACCCTTTCGAGTCGCCGGTTTTCAAGACCGGTGCCTTCAACCGCTCGGCCACACTTCCAATGAGGCGAACTATAAACATCCCCTTTCGTTCTGTAAAGCCCGGAACGGTTCGATTGCCGTAAAAACAAGCAAATTGCGATTAATCGCCTGAAATATCGGCATAATGCGCAGAAAGACAGCAGGAAAATGCTTACTGAGGTCACCCCCTCTCATCAACTTTGCCTGGCGTTCATTGACGGCTACTGATTGTTTTCGCTTGATAAATCAGCGTAAAGATGGGTAAAAGGGCTTTCCCGCTTCCTTATGGCGCACTATTCTCTGACGCTATCACCTGTAATGAGAGAACAACTCATGGATCGCATAGTTTATTCCTCACGCGATATGAATTCGCTGCTTAGCACGCATAAAGTGCTGCGTAATACCTATTTCCTGTTGAGCCTGACGCTGGCGTTTTCGGCTATCACCGCAACCGCCAGTACTGTGCTGGGCCTGCCGTCGCCGGGGATTATCCTGACGTTGGTAGGTATGTACGGCCTGATGTTCCTGACCTATAAAACCGCGAACTCTCCGGCAGGTATTTTCTCTGCGTTCGCGTTCACCGGTTTTCTGGGTTATATCCTTGGCCCAATTTTGAATGCTTACCTGTCTGCCGGTATGGGTGATGTTATCGGCATGGCCCTGGGCGGTACGGCATTAGTGTTCTTCTGCTGCTCTGCCTACGTACTGACGACCCGCAAAGACATGTCCTTCCTGGGCGGTATGCTGATGGCGGGTATCGTAATCGTGTTGGTTGGCATGGTGGCAAACATCTTCCTGCAACTGCCTGCCCTGCACCTGGCAATCAGTGCCGTGTTTATTCTGATCTCGTCTGGCGCAATCCTGTATGAGACCAGCAATATCATTCACGGCGGCGAAACTAACTATATACGCGCTACCGTAAGCCTTTACGTGTCGCTGTATAACATCTTTGTCAGCCTGCTGAGCATCCTGGGCTTCGCAAGCCGCGATTAACCAGCCAGTCCACTATCGAGCCCCGCCATTGTGCGGGGCTTTGTTTTTTTCAGCGCCCGATATTTGTTACACTGCGACCCCGTTTCACGGTGGTAAGATCATGATGTTGACCTTTAACGATAAACAATTTGAAACCGATAACGACGGTTATCTGAAAGATTCCAGCGCCTGGAGCGAAGGACTGGCGGAAGTGATTGCCGAACAGGAAGGCATTGCACTCACGCCCGAACACTGGGAAGTGGTGCGCTTCGTACGCGAGTTTTATCTGGAATTTAATACGTCACCGGCCATCCGTATGCTGGTAAAGGCGATGGCGAAAGCGTATGGCGAGGAGAAAGGCAACAGCCGCTATCTTTTCCGCCTGTTCCCGAAAGGCCCGGCTAAACAAGCCACCAAAATCGCGGGACTGCCGAAGCCGGTAAAATGCCTTTAATGGCGAATACCGAAGTTTGTCCATTCGCGCTCGGGGCGATGAGGCTCATGAAGCACTTTGTCCACCCGGGCGCTGCGCGGCCCGCCCGCTTTCAGCCAGGCCAGTAGCTGTTCTACTTTGTCATTCTCGCCGCAGGCTACCACTTCCACGCTGCCGTCGTTTAAATTACGGGCATAGCCGGTAAGCCCAAGCCGGTTGGCTTCATGCTGGGTACTGTAACGAAACCCCACGCCCTGAACCATGCCGTGCACCCAGGCGATAACGCATACATTTGACATTACTGTGCTCCTTTATGCCTGGCGCGTTGCATTTCCCCGCTGAACTCGGGAAAATGGCGCCCATTTTCTCTGACATCAGCATAGCAAATTATGAGTGTACGTTTAGTGTTAGCCAAAGGGCGCGAAAAATCGTTATTGCGCCGTCATCCGTGGGTATTTTCTGGTGCCGTTGCGCGCCTGGAAGGGAAAGCCAGCCTGGGTGAAACCATTGATATCGTCGATCACCAGGGTAAGTGGCTGGCGCGCGGCGCGTATTCTCCCGCATCGCAGATCCGCGCCCGCGTCTGGACATTCGATCGTGATGAATCCATCGATATTGAATTTTTCACTAAACGTCTACAACAGGCGCAGCAGTGGCGTAGCTGGCTGGCCGCACGCGACGGACTCGACAGCTACCGCATCATCGCCGGTGAGTCGGACGGGCTGCCGGGCGTGACCATTGACCGCTTTGGTAACTTCCTGGTACTGCAACTGTTGTCGGCAGGCGCGGAGTATCAGCGTCCTGCCCTGCTTAGCGCGCTGCACATGCTTTATCCTGAATGCGCGATTTACGATCGTTCCGATGTCGCGGTGCGTAAAAAAGAAGGGATGGAGCTGACACAAGGCCCGGTAAGCGGCGAATTGCCCCCGGACCTGTTGCCGATTGAAGAACATGGCATGAAGCTACTGGTGGATATCAAAGGCGGCCACAAGACGGGTTACTACCTTGACCAGCGTGACAGCCGCTTCGCGACCCGCGGCTATGTGAAGGATAAGCGCGTGCTTAACTGCTTCTCCTACACCGGCGGGTTTGCAGTTTCCGCACTGATTGGCGGATGCCAGCAGGTGATCAGCGTGGATACTTCGCAGGACGCGCTGGACGTGGCAAAACAAAACGTTGAGTTGAACGGGCTGGATCTCAGCAAGGCTGATTTTGTCCGTGATGACGTGTTCAAGCTGTTGCGTAAATATCGCGACCAGGGCGAAAAATTCGACGTCATCGTGATGGACCCGCCAAAGTTTGTGGAAAACAAAAACCAGTTGATGGGTGCCTGCCGGGGCTATAAAGATATCAATATGCTGGCGATCCAGTTACTTAATCCGGGCGGTGTGTTGCTGACATTTTCTTGTTCGGGTCTGATGGCCAGCGATTTATTTCAGAAAATCATCGCCGATGCCGCTGTAGATGCCGGGCGTGATGTACAATTTATAGAGCAGTTCCGTCAGGCAGCCGATCACCCGGTGATAGCGAGCTACCCGGAAGGGCTTTATTTGAAAGGATTTGCCTGCCGCATCATGTAACTTGAAAAATGGGAAATCGCCCGCATATCTGATGCAGAGTTAAGTTTCCCCGGGAGGTGACGATGATTGCCAGCAAATTCGGTATTGGCCAACAGGTCCGCCACTCATTGCTGGGTTATCTGGGCGTGGTGGTCGATATCGATCCTGAGTACGCGCTGGATGAACCTGACGCAGACGAGCTGGCGGTAAACGCAGAATTGCGCGCCGCCCCCTGGTATCATGTGGTTATGGAAGATGACGACGGCCAGCCGGTACACACCTATCTGGCCGAAGCCCAGTTGAGCGGAGAGCTACAGGATGAACATCCTGAGCAGCCATCGATGGATGAACTGGCGCAGACCATCCGTAAACAGCTTCAGGCACCGCGCTTAAACAACTAAAAATAAACCCCGCGCTGCGGGGTTTATCGTTTTATTTGGCCAGGCCCAGCCGAGGGATTTCAATGGCCGGGCAACGATCCATCACCACTTTCATTCCCGCATCGCGCGCCAGCACCGCCGCCTGTTCATTAATCACGCCCAGTTGCAACCACAGCGTTTTCGCGCCGATGGCGATAGCCTCCTGCGCGACGCCCCACGCCGCCTCTGAGTTACGAAACACGTCTACCATATCGACTTTTTCCGGGATTTCACTCAGCGAGCCGTAGCCTTTTTGCCCCAGCAATGATTTACCGGCGACCTTCGGCGAGACGGGAATCACGTGATACCCCTGGTTCAACAGATAGGCCATGACGCGATAGCTTGGCCGCTCCGGCTTGTCACTGGCACCCACAAGAGCGATGGTGCGCGTTGTCTTCAGAATGCCAGCAATTTCAGATTCATTCATAGTCGACCCTCCAGCAATGGTTTCTCAGTGTAAGCCAAACCTTAATGTCTCACCATCATTCCCATACGGATGCATGAGAGCAAAACAGATAAATCTGGATATATGTTAATAAATATTATTCGTGCAAAATTTTGATACATTCTCAGGCTGTGATGCCGGGAGTCGGGAGACATTAATGAAAGGCTTATTCGCCGCCGCCTTGCTGGTGGCCCTGATACCGGTAACGGCAGCGGCTACCACGCTACATCTTTCCGGGGATATCGACTTACTGGTTCTTGATGGTAAAAAAGTTTCCGGCTCTTTTTTGCGCGGCGCGGATAGCATTGAACTGGATAACGGGCCTCACCAACTGGTTTTTCGGGTAGAAAAAAATTTGGTCACCGCCAGCCGGGACCGAAGGCTGTATATTTCTCCTCCGCTTATCATGACCTTCGACACCCGCAACGTGACACAGGTTAATATCTCGCTACCACGTATTGAAACCGAAAAAGAGAGCGAACAGTTCGATGCCACACCGCGCGTACAGTTGCTTGACGGCAGCGCCACGCCCATACCGGCAAGGCTCGATGTACTGGCGGTCACCAATAATCCGAAAGGAATTGATTACGAATGGGATACCGAGCGCTATAACAAGGCCAACAATAAAGCCTCAGCCCCGGAATTTGTTACCCTGATGGCTGATGACAGCGCCCTGCTCTCTGGCCCATCGGAACTGGACAGGCCGGTAGCCCATTCGCAAACCCTGACGGAGCAACGGCTTAAACACTGGTATTTACAGGCCGACAATGATACCCGCACCCGCTTTCTGGAATGGGTTAAGCAGCAACCTTCCTCCTGACCCGCATCAACTTCGGTTTTTTTAATCGCTTCGCTTGCGGCATCAATCACTTCCGGTAAGCTGTATCCAATCTTATTTTCATGGATACTGCTATGGAACTGACTACCCGTACCCTGGGCGCACAAAAACATATCGCGTTGGTCGCCCACGATCACTGCAAAGAAATGCTGTTGAAATGGACCGAACGCCATCAAACGTTGCTGTCGCAACATGTGCTTTATGCTACTGGCACCACGGGCAACCTGATTCAGCGCGCCAGTGGCCTGGACGTCAAAGCCATGCTGAGCGGCCCGATGGGCGGCGACCAGCAGGTCGGCGCGCTGATATCGGAAGGCAAAATCGACGTGCTGATTTTTCTGTGGGATCCGCTTAACGCCGTTCCGCACGATCCTGATGTAAAAGCGCTGCTGCGCCTTGCCACGGTATGGAATATTCCCGTCGCGACCAATATTTCCACCGCCGACTTCATTATCCAGTCACCGCACTTTAATGATAACGTCGATATTCTTATCCCTGATTACCCACGTTATCTGGCCGAGCGCCTTAAGTAGTTACGGCTTTTTCGCTAACGGCACACCGAGCGCTTCCAGGATCGGCACAAAACGGGAAGGGTTCGGTTTGTTGTACAACAGCCAAACCCGATGCCGCGCGCGCGTTAGCGCCACATAGAGCAACCGCCGCTCTTCGGCATCCGGGAAATCTTCAGGCTGCGGCAACAATCCCTGCTCAATAACAGATTCCCGCGCCGGTGCCGGAAAACCCTCTTTGCCATCCTGCAATCCCACGATAATCACGTAGTCCGCCTGCTGGCCCTTGCTGGCGTGAATAGTCATAAAATCGATATTCAGTTTCGGCCAGCGGGTATTCGCTTTTTCCAGCGTCGCCGGGCGCAAATGATGGTATCGGGCCAGCACCAGAATGCGTTCATCGTGCCCGGCGTACCCGCTGAGTTTATCCAGCAGCGCCTCAAGCTGTTCGTCAGGCAGCAGCGTGACCGCTTTTTTATCTCCGGCCGTCAAACTGTTCAGCGGCTTGTCCAGTTGATGTGGGTTTTGCTGCACAAAAGTATTGGCGATGTAGCCTATGCGACCGTTAAACCGATAGGTGGTGTCCAGCGCGCATTGATCCCCTTCGCCAAAATGATGGGTAAAAGAAGTTGTCAGCAGTAACTCCGCGCCGCTGAAGCGGTAAATCGCCTGCCAGTCATCACCCACGGCATACAGCGCAGTATGGGAGTTTTGCCGCCGCAGCGCCGCCAGTAGCGCAGCGCGCTGTGGGGAAATATCCTGAAACTCATCCACCAGAATATGCTTCCACGGGCTGACGAAGCGCCCATTATCCAGCACGTTAACGGCCTGATGGATCAACCCGGAAAAGTCTACCGCGCTTTCGGCTTTCAGGGCACTTTTCCAGGCTTTGACCAGCGGGGCCATCAGCCTGACGCGTTTCTGAAACAGATCGCGCATCTCCTCCGGCACGCTGGCAATCATCTCCGCCTGGGAACCGCCGTGGGTACGGATAATCCCGAGCCACCTTTCCAGGCGTGGCGCAAGACGGCGAGCGAGTTTGTCACTCTGCCAGTAGTTGCCTTCATCAATTTCCCACTCAAGCTCTTCGGTCAGCCATTGCCGCCAGCCTTTCGCCTGGGCCTTTTTCTGCTGGCACTGCTCACGCCATGCTGTAATCAATAATGTGTGACGCGCATCGGTATCACTTTCCAGTTTACTGATTTGCGCGGCTTTTTTACTGCCCTGCTGGATAATGTGCAGGGCCAGCGCATGGAAAGTTCGGGCGGCGATCTGATCGGTATGCAGGCGTTCCTGAATACGCTGATCCATCTCCTGGGCCGCTTTGCGTCCAAATGCCAGAAGCAAAATTTGATCGGCTGACGCTTCGCCGCGCGCCATTAACCATCCCGCACGCGCCACCAGCACTGAGGTTTTGCCGCTACCGGCCCCTGCAAGCACTAACACCGACTCTTCGCCGTTTACCACCGCGCGAGCCTGGCTCGGGTTGAGTGGGGACGATTCAATCTGCTCGAAGAAATCAGCGTACTGACTGAGCATCTGCTCAGTGAATTTTTGATTAGCCTGCTGACGGCGTTTTTCAACATGGGTCAGCCAGCTACTGCATTCAAGATAAGCCTCACGGCAGTTATCAAACTCCGTCAAGCGGGAAAGCGGCAACGGCAAAGCGCTAAAGGCCGCACGGATAGATTGCTGGATACCCTGGATTTCTTGGCGCTTCAGCCATTTATTGCGTTGGGTCAGCGTTGCGATCCGCTGACACTGCTCGTTCAACACCGATGCGGCGATTTCACTCATCTCCTCGCTCCAGCGCGTCCAGAGCCCCAGAAGATGCTGATAAAAACGCTGGGTTTCTGCCCACTCCGTACCGTGAAGACGCACCACCTGGTTATTCGGCACCACAAATTCCAGCTCACCCCATACCATCCCGCGTTTACAGCTCATCGCCAGCAGTTGGTTAAAGGGGATCAAATATTCATGACTATCGCCCGACACCTTTACACCAGCGGTAAGGATTTCCACGCGATCGTAAGGATGCTGCGCGAGCCGTTTTCCAATTGAAGTTGCTTTAAGTTCCATCACGTAACCACGGTTAGTCGTCGTAGGCTAAGTTTAACCGCCCTGTATATGCCGCTCCAGAGTAAAAACGCGTTACAATTGCTGAGGTTAATGTTTTAGCTCAGCAATCAAAGGAAGATGTTCTATGCGCACGGTTCTTAATATTCTCAATTTTGTCCTTGGCGGCTTCGCTACCACCCTTTCGTGGCTGCTGGCAACGGTACTGAGTATTGTTTTTATCATCACCCTTCCGTTAACGCGCTCCTGCTGGGAAATCACGAAGTTATCGCTGGTGCCGTACGGCAACGAAGCGGTTCATGTCGACGAACTGGAGCCGCAAAGCAAGAGCGCGATCTTAAATACCGGCGGCACGTTGCTAAATATTGTGTGGCTGGTGCTGTTTGGCTGGTGGCTATGTCTGATGCATATCGCCGCCGGGATTATGCAGTGTGTGTCGATTATCGGGATCCCGGTGGGCATCGCGAATTTTAAAATCGCCGCCATTGCGCTTTGGCCGGTCGGCCGCAGGGTGGTTTCGGTGGAAATAGCGCAAGCAGCGCGCGAAGCCAATGCCCGACGCCGTTTTCAATAATGGGAACAGGCAACGTTATGTTTAGCCCCCTGCTCAGGCGTTATTCCTGGAACAGCACCTGGCTGTATAACTTCCGCATCTTTATCGCGCTGTGTGGCAGCGCGGCGCTTCCCTGGTGGCTCGGCGAAGTCAAACTCACTATTCCGCTGACCCTGGGGGTGGTCGCCGCCGCGCTGACCGATCTCGACGATCGGCTGGCGGGGCGGCTACGTAACCTGATCATCACGCTGGTCTGCTTTTTTATCGCGTCCGCCTCTGTTGAACTGTTGTTCCCGTGGCCATGGCTGTTTGCGGTTGGGCTGACGGTTTCCACCTGCGGTTTTATATTGCTTGGCGGCCTTGGGCAGCGCTATGCCACCATCGCGTTTGGCGCGTTATTAATTGCGGTGTACACCATGCTGGGTGTCTCGCTGTACGAGCACTGGTATCAACAGCCGCTGCTACTGCTGGCAGGCGCGGTCTGGTACAACCTGCTGACGCTGATCGGCCATGTGATTTTTCCCGTCAGGGCATTGCAGGATAGTCTGGCCCGCAGCTACGAACAGCTCGCCTGGTACCTTGAGATGAAATCGCGCCTGTTCGATCCCGATATTGAAGAGGAACGGCAGGCGCCGATGATGGAGCTGGCGCTGGCCAATAGCCAGGTGATCGCCACGCTTAACCAGACCAAGACATTATTATTAACCCGCCTGCGCGGCGATCGCGGTCAGCGCGGCACGCGCCGGACCCTGCACTACTATTTTGTCGCTCAGGATATTCATGAGCGGGCCAGTTCCGCCCACATTCAGTATCACGAACTGCGCCAAAAGCTGCGATACAGCGATGTGATGTTCCGCTTCCAGCGGCTACTGTCTATGCAAGGGCAGGCGTGCCAGGCGCTGGCGCGCTCTATCTTACTGCGCACCCCCTACCAGCACGATCCGCGCTTTGAACGCGCCTTTATTCACCTTGATGCCGCCATTTCGCGCATTCGCGCGGATGAAATGTCGGATTCTGAAAAGAAAGCTATTGGTTTTCTCATCAATAACTTGCGCGATGTCGATGCCCAGTTAGCCAGTATTGAATCCGAGCAGGCTCTCGCTGAACCGCGCAACGATGAGAACCAGCTTGCCGATGACAGCCTGCACGGCGTCAACGATATCTGGCTGCGCCTCAGCCGCCACTTTACGCCGGAATCGGCGTTGTTCCGCCATGCGGTGAGAATGTCGGTGGTGCTGTGTACTGGCTATGCGTTTATTCAGGTTACCGGCTTGCAGCACGGCTATTGGATCCTGCTAACCAGTCTGTTTGTTTGCCAGCCTAACTACAACGCCACGCGCCATCGCCTGACGTTAAGGGTGGTCGGTACATTAATTGGCGTGGCGATTGGCATTCCGGTGCTGTGGTTCGTGCCTTCTCTGGAAGGTCAACTGATATTAATCGTGATCACCGGCGTGCTGTTCTTTATGTTCCGTACCGTGCAGTACGCCCACGCAACGATGTTTATTACGCTGCTGGTACTGCTGTGCTTCAATTTACTCGGCGAAGGTTTTGAAGTTGCGCTGCCTCGCGTTATCGATACTCTGATCGGTTGCGCCATTGCCTGGGCTGCGGTGAGTTTTATCTGGCCTGACTGGCGCTTTCGCCGGCTCGATCAGGTACTTGAGCGGGCGCTCAATGCAAACTGCCGCTATCTTGATGCGATCCTCGAGCAATATCATCAGGGCCGGGATAACCGCCTCGCCTACCGTATCGCCCGGCGTGACGCCCATAACCGCGATGCGGAACTGGCATCGGTAGTGTCAAATATGTCGACGGAACCTCACGTCAGCGCTGAAATTCGTGAAACCGCCTTCCGATTGCTGTGCCTGAACCATTCATTAACCGGCTATATTTCCGCTCTCGGCGCGCATCGCGAAAAAGTCGTAAATAACGAAATCCTCGCTATCCTGGATGATGCCGTTTGCTATGTCGATGATGCGCTGCATCATCTCCCGGCTGATGAAAGTAAAGTACAACGGGCATTAGCCGGGCTGACGAAGCGAATCCGGGATATCGAGCCTCGTCAGGAGAGTAAAGAAGCGCTGGTCTTGCAACAGATAGGATTAATTGCAGCACTACTACCGGAAATGAGTAAGTTGCAGCATCAGGTCTCACCCTTCACTGACCGATGAAGGCTGCTGCATAAACCACTCATAGAGCTCCCGGCGGGTTTCCGCCGGGAGCGCCGCTTCATGTAGCCCGACAATAGCCCCTTCCAGCGCATAGAGCGCTTTAACGCCACAATTTTTTTTAATGGTGCGTAGCCTTAGCCAACACTCTTTCGCGCCGTACGCTTTAAGGGTATCGACATCACTGATACCAACTTCCCACAACCATATTTCATACTGCAAAGAGAGATTAGGTAAATCCTTAACGCGCATTTCCTGTTGACGCTGAGCAATGTCTTCATTGGCACAACTGATGGAGTCAGCCGCTAACTGCACCAATAAATCGGGGTTATTCCACAGTTCACTGTCAACCTGATAATAATTGAGGTAGACCGCCCTTCCCCGGCGAGTAAATTTAAGCTTCGATAAATTACGTTGGGTGTAGTAACCCGCGCTTTGTTCATTAGCCCGCAAAAAAAGCTCACCTTCAACCAGCATGCCGAACGCGGCTTTATCAATCGTCAGGCTGTATCCGCCAAACAAGGAACGACAACGCACTTCGCCCAGGGTCTTTAATAAATCCTCTAAACGCATGAGCGTTTCAGTGGTAGTTGACTTCATTATAACTCCTTTATTATCAATAGATAACAGGAATGTATCCGTTATTGATTCCTGTAAAACGAACATATTCAACTTGGCGAATCTCGGCAATATTAATTTTCTGCGGTGGAGATTTAGATAAAAGAATTGCGAGGTGCTTTCAGAAAATAAGGTTGATCTTTATGCTGCCCGGATGTACTGTACAAACATACAGTACACACTGGAGTTGAACACATTATGAACATCACTGCTCATTCAAATCGCTCAGTTACAACGATGCGCGCAACACAAAAGCATCTGGAATTCTCAACTGCCCCGGAAATGAAAGGAATGGTCAGCGAAATTGTTTACCAGGAAGATCAACCCTGGATGACCCAGTGTGTTTTACTCCCTTTACTGCAACAGCTTGGTCAGCAATCGCGCTGGCTGCTGTGGCTCACGCCCAATCAGCGGCTGAGCCGTTCCTGGCTTCAGGCCTCAGGTCTACCGCTGACTAAAGTGATGCAGGCGAGCCCATCGAATTCCTATACCACTGTCGATGCCATGCTCCGCGCATTGCGCACCGGAAATTACAGTGTGGTCATTGGCTGGTTGTCTTACGAGATGAGTGATGAAGAACATCTGGCGCTTTCAGAAGCGGCGGAAATGGGTAATGCCATCTGCTTTATCATGCGCCCTTCACGAGGGGGGGTTAACGGTACGAGACCGCGTTCTGCGCTAAAAATTCATTCTGGTTTGTATCATTAAGTAAATTTAAGACAAATCCTGGTATTACTTTTTAATATTTACAGGTCTTTGTTCATTAGTGAAATTTAAGCGGAATACGCGGCTTCCGCGACGCATAGCCTCTCTTCGCTGGCTACATTTGCAGCAAAGATGTTAACAAATATGTACGCAAGTCGTTTTTTTTCATATGCCTGACGGACTTCACACTTGTAAGTTTTCAACTACGTTGTAGACTTTACATCGCCAGGGTTGCTCATTAATAAACCGTACAGACGGTAGAGTTACAAGTTGAGCTATAACCCCGGTGAAGGATTTAACCGTGAGCTCTTTAAGAGATGTTCATGGCCTTTTGGATGATAACGAGGCGCAAAAAATGAAAAAGACAGCTATCGCGATTGCAGTGGCACTGGCTGGCTTCGCTACCGTAGCGCAAGCCGCACCGAAAGATAACACCTGGTATGCAGGTGGTAAACTGGGCTGGTCCCAGTACCACGATACCGGTTTCTACGGTAATGGTTATGACAGCCGCATCGGTAACGGTCCGACTCACGAAAGCCAGCTGGGCGCAGGTGCTTTCGGTGGTTACCAGGTTAACCCGTACGTTGGTTTTGAAATGGGTTACGACTGGTTAGGTCGTATGCCGTACAAAGGCGACACTGACAACGGCGCTTTCAAAGCTCAGGGCGTTCAACTGACCGCTAAACTGGGTTACCCGGTTACTGACGATCTGGATATCTACACCCGTCTGGGTGGTATGGTATGGCGTGCTGACTCTAAAGCAGCATACGACAACGGTGCTGGTGGTCGTCTGAAAGACCACGACACTGGCGTTTCCCCAGTATTCGCTGGTGGTGTTGAATGGGCTGTTACCCGCGACATCGCTACCCGTCTGGAATACCAGTGGGTTAACAACATCGGTGACGCAGGTACTGTAGGTACTCGTCCTGACAACGGCATGCTGAGCCTGGGTGTTTCTTACCGTTTCGGCCAGTACGATGCTCCGGCACCGGTTGTAGCTCCGGCTCCAGCTCCGGCTCCAGAAGTACAGACCAAACACTTCACTCTGAAGTCTGACGTTCTGTTCAACTTCAACAAAGCAACTCTGAAACCGGAAGGCCAGCAGGCTCTGGATCAGATGTACACCCAGTTGAGCAACCTGGATCCGAAAGACGGTTCCGTTGTTGTTCTGGGCTTCACTGACCGTATCGGTTCTGACGCTTACAACCAGGGTCTGTCTGAGAAACGTGCTCAGTCCGTTGTTGATTACCTGATCTCTAAAGGTATCCCGGCTGACAAGATCTCTGCACGTGGCATGGGCGAATCTAACCCGGTTACTGGCAGCACCTGTGACAACGTTAAACCGCGCGCTGCTCTGATCGACTGCCTGGCACCGGATCGTCGCGTAGAAATCGAAGTTAAAGGTATCAAAGACGTTGTAACTCAGCCGCAGGCTTAAGTTACCGTTATGAAAAAACCCCGCAATGCGGGGTTTTTTTTCGCCTGTCGTTCTTAACTGAACATGAACAAAGGCGTTCGGATAAAAAAGAGCGCTTTACTCCCCTTTACCCAGCAATGCTTCGATATCCTGCTTCAGCGTCGACATCTGGCTGGCATATTTCTCTTTACGCTCAGCATCTTCAATAAGCTGTACGATGGTTTCAGAGAGGGTTATCCCTCTGCGCTGCGCCAGGCCAGCCAGACGCTGCCAGACCATATACTCCAGGTCGATAGACTTTTTGCGGGTATGCTGATGCTCCGCATTAAAATGACGCTTGCGACGGGCCCGAATCGTCTGCTTCATGCGGTTAGTTAGCTCGGGGTTGATATGCGCGTCTATCCAGTCGGCAACCTGGACGGGTTCGTTTTCCATGTTGAGTAAGAGGTCCACTGCCTCTTTGGCCGCGCTGGCTTCTCTGTACCGGGTGATCAGTTCGCCTTCGCGATGCTTCTTCACCAGATATTTCCATTTCCAGCCGCTTTCGAGATTTTCCAATTGTTGGTATTTCATTGTGATCTCAGGATGACCGTATAACTCACTTCAGAATAACAGTTTTTTTCCATTTCGCTGAATTGAAATCGTAGCCTGTGACTCTCTGACTGATTCTCCCGGGCAATTGCTTGATTACGGGTGTGTCCTTGTTGCCATTACGCTATAATCGCGCCTTTAACCTCTACCTTAAAAAAGCGACTTTGACCATTAATAAACTTTCATGGCGTGCTCTGGTCACCGACACCGATCGGTACCTTGAACTGTTTACGCAGCCAAAAACGGACCCTGATTCACCGCTCGACATTCAAGCCATCCAGCCCCGTTTATGCTTTGGCCTTGAACAGTTGATCCACCCTTATTCTTCTTCCGCGTTTATGCTCGTCAGAGCGCCGGAAGAAAAAGATTATCTCGATACCGTCGCTGACTACTTGCAGGAAAACAGCCCCGCAACTGACCAGTTATTTGGTGGCCGATATTCCATTGAGAATAATACGGTTACGCTGCACCCTGCCATCAGCACTGAGGATCCCTTTACCAGTGCAGGCGAGATTGTCTCTGCCGACTGGGTCGAGACGGAGCAACTCTTCGGCTGTGTGCGCCAGCCTGGCGAGAAGGTCACTTTACAGCCCGGTCTCATTCATCAAGCTAATGGCGGTGTGCTGATCCTTTCCCTGCGTGCACTGCTTTCCCAGCCGCTACTGTGGCTGCGTTTAAAGCATATGGTCGAGCGTAACCGCTTCGACTGGTTCTCACAGGATGAAACCCGCCCGTTGCCGGTTTCGGTGCCGTCTTTGCCGCTTCAGTTGAAGGTCGTGCTGGTGGGCGATCGCGAATCGCTGGCCGATTTCCAGGAGATGGAGCCGGAGCTGAGTTCACTGGCCATTTATAGCGAGTTTGAAGATAACCTTCAGGTCGCAGATGAAGAAGCGATGAGCCTGTGGCAGCAATGGGTTTTACACATTGCTGCAACCCATGAATTGCCCGCGCCTGACGCCAGCGCCTGGCCGATCCTGATCCGCGAAGCGACCCGTTATACTCAGGATCAGGAAACGCTGCCGCTTTATCCCTCCTGGATCCTACGCCAGCTGCGCGAAGTTTCATCGTTATGCGAGGGTGAAACGTTTAACGCCGAACAACTTGCATCTATGCTTGAACAACGGGCATGGCGTGAAGGCTTCCTCGCGGAACGGATGCAGGATGAGATCCTGCTCGACCAAATCCTGGTAGAAACCGAAGGCGACCGCGTCGGCCAGATTAACGCTCTGTCGGTGATCGAATTTCCCGGTCATCCACGCGCGTTCGGCGAACCTTCGCGCATTAGCTGCGTGGTGCATATTGGTGATGGCGAGTTCATTGATATCGAGCGTAAAGCCGAGCTGGGCGGGAATATCCATGCCAAAGGCATGATGATTATGCAGGCTTTTTTGATGTCGGAATTGCAGCTTGAGCAGCAAATCCCCTTCTCAGCCTCATTAACCTTCGAGCAATCTTACAGCGAAGTCGATGGCGACAGCGCATCCATGGCCGAGCTTTGTGCGTTAATCAGCGCACTGGCGGATGTACCGGTACACCAGAATATTGCCATTACCGGCTCGGTCGACCAGTTTGGCCGGGCGCAACCCGTTGGCGGGCTTAACGAAAAAATCGAAGGATTTTTTGAGATTTGCCAGAGCCGGGAATTAACCGGTAACCAGGGCGTTATTATTCCATCGGCTAACGTGCGTCATCTTTCACTGTCGCAACCGTTACTGGACGCGGTAGAAAATGAGCAATTCTTCATCTGGGCCGTAGATGATGTGATGGATGCCTTACCGCTGCTCACCGGCTTGCCGTGGGACGCTGAAGGGCAAACAACACTGATTCAAACAATCCAGGAACGCATTGCGCAAGCGACTCAGCAAGAAGGAAGAAACCGTTATCCCTGGCCATTAGGCTGGCTTAACTGGTTCAACCACAACTGATCGGACTTGTTCAGCGTACACGTGTTAGCTAACCTGCGTGCTTCAATAAAATAAGGCTTACTGAGAACATGGTAGATAAACGCGAATCCTATACGAAAGAAGACCTTCTTGCCTCCAGCCGTGGTGAACTGTTTGGCGCTAAGGGCCCGCAGTTACCGGCACCCAACATGTTGATGATGGACCGCGTCGTCAAAATGACCGAGACCGGCGGCAATTTCGATAAAGGCTATGTCGAAGCGGAGCTGGATATCAATCCAGACCTGTGGTTCTTCGGTTGCCATTTCATTGGCGACCCGGTAATGCCAGGCTGTCTGGGCCTTGATGCCATGTGGCAGCTGGTTGGGTTCTACTTAGGCTGGCTGGGTGGCGAAGGCAAAGGCCGCGCACTGGGCGTAGGTGAAGTGAAATTTACCGGTCAGGTTCTGCCGACGGCGAAAAAAGTGACCTACCGCATCCACTTTAAACGTGTGGTAAATCGCCGTTTGATTATGGGTCTGGCCGATGGTGAAGTACTGGTTGATGGTCGGGTAATCTATACCGCCAACGATCTGAAAGTGGGCCTGTTCCAGGATACGTCTACTTTCTAAAAATCAGGCTCCTGTAAGGCGAAACCTCCGCGCTGCGGAGGTTTCTATGTCTAAAGAGACAGTGTTATGCGATTAACACTTTGACGTCCATGGCTTCTCGCCAGCCTCCAAGCCAATAAGATCTCTGATTAACAGCCTGATAGGGACACATTTCTTTTGGTCGTCCGGTCATGCCTGCTTGATAACCGCGTTGATGTGCCCGTTCCAGGCGATCTCGTTTTTGTCTCTTCATGCCTCGTTTCCCTCATCTTTGTTTCTGCTGGAAATGAAAACAGTGATTAGCAAATGCACAATCACGACTAAGCAATAACGCGAATCTCCCATCACGTCAACGCGCAAAATTCACGCCAATGTCATATTTGTGACCTATACGAAGGCAAAAAATTACAAATTGATTTACGTGGGTTTTTTATCTTGTTGGTATCAAAAGAAAAGCCGCTGCAAGCCTGTACGGACTTACAGCGGCTAAAATTTACACAAAAAATTTTAACGAAGTCGTTTAATTTCTGTCGCTATACTCTGTGCTTCCTGCTGCCAGGCCTGGCCGAGGGTTTTCACCATCGCGTCATAGCCGTCCTGCTGTTGCGTCAACACAATGTTAAATGGTCGTTTTACCAGTTCGCCCTGATTATTGAGCAACCACTCGCCGCTCACTATCACTCGTCCATCGTAACGGCCATGAAATCCGGTGACGTTAACATTAAGTACTTGCTGCTCGCTGCCCAGCGGCGTCGAGGAAACCACCCACCCCGGCAACTGGCTGCTTAAATTCGCCACCAGCGTATTGCGCAGTTGCTGATCCAACGGGCTGGCCCACAGGTTGCTGTTGGCGATGTTGAACTGCACATCGGTGGTTTGATAAACCACACCGTTGCCAGCCAGATAATCTGGAATGGTGACCTGCTCCACCCACAGAAGCTGCCGGCCCTGGCTGGTAGTCTGGCTTTGAGCCTGCGGCCCGGCGGGGAGCTGATAGTACGTTTTTCCGTCGTCGCTGCTGCTGCAGGCGCTAAGCAGCGCCGCAATCAGTACCGGAAGCCACTTTCTCATTCTTTCGCCCTCTTCGGCTGTGGATCTTTTTTATCCTTCGCTTCAAACACCAGCGCGTTGCTCTTATCGTTCAGGGTGCGCAACACCGGCTGGAGTTCACGCAATACCTGATCGAGGCGCTGCATATCTGCCACCATCTTGTTGTAGGCCGCTGAGCCCGGCTGGAAACCCTGCATACTGCGGTTCAGTTCGCGCAGTGTGCCCTGCATATCCGCAGGTAACTGCTGCATCGATTTGCTGGCCGTCAGTTGGTTCAAATTATTCAACGTCTGCTGCAGGCGCTGCATGGTGCGCTGGCTTTCATTCAATGTATTCGTTGCCTGTTGAATCATCGGGTTAAGCGGCAAGTTGTTGATCTTATCAAGCGTTTCCAGCAGGCGCTGCTGGATTTGCGCCAGGCCGCCGCTGACGGATGGAATGATCGAGTAGCCGCCGAAGCTGCGCATCCCCGACATCGCCGGCGCTTTCGGATAGAAATCAAGATCCATATACAGCGCGCCGGTCACCAGGTTGCCGGTCTTCAGCGAGGCGCGTAAACCGCGCGACACCAGATCCTGCAAATGCGCGCCGATCTCCGGGCTTTCGCCTAGCTGGTTTTCCAGACGTTCAGGTTCAATACGAATCAGTACCGGAATACGGTAATCGGTACTCAGAGCCTGACGCAGCCCTGGTACAAAGTACGGCGTCTGCGCCACGGTACCGAGGCGGATCCCCCGAAATTCAACCGGCGCGCCAGGCTGCAGCCCACGAATCGAGTCGTTAAAAAAGACCAGGTAATCAATATGTTTGGTGTACAACGAGTCCTGAATACTTTTTTGATCGTCATACAACTTAAATGCTGTTTTTTCGGTGATGGGTTGCCCCAGCTCCCAGCCGTCGGGAATATCGAAACTCACGCCGCCGCTGAACAGCGTGGTTAACGAGCCCATTTCCACACGCATACCCGCCGAGGTCAGATCAACAGCGATCCCGCTGTCTTTCCAGAAGCGAACATTGCTGGTTACCAGTCTGTCATAGGGCGCATTCACAAAAAGCTGATAGCTGATGGTGCGCTTTTGGGTGTCAAAGGTGCTGGTTTCCACCGATCCAACGCGGTAGCCGCGAAACAGTACCGGATCGCCCGGCGACAGTTGGCCCGCTTTATTACTGTCGAGCACCACACGGATCCCTTTCGCATCAGGCGGTGCCAGCGGTGGCGCATCCAGCAATTGGTATTGATCTGGAACCGAGCCTTTGGTCCCCGGCTTGAGTTCAATATAGGCACCGGAGAACAACGTGTTGAGCCCGCTCACCCCTTCTCTGCCGATTTGCGGTTTGACGACCCAGAATACGGAATCCTGATGCAACAGCTTTTCCATCCCGGCATTTAAACGCGCTTTGATCTCGACGTGCAAAAGGTCGTCGGAGAGTACCGCGCTTTCAATGACGCCCACGTCCACACTGCGGCTCTTAATGGTGGTTTTGCCACCTTCAATACCTTCAGCGTTGGTGGTGATTAACGTGACTTCCGGTCCCTGGTGGCTGTAATGGTAAAAAAGGATCCATGCACCGATCAGCGCCGTGACGATAGGGAATATCCAGACCGGCGACCAGTTCCTGACCTTGCGCACCTGCGCTTCCCCGTTAGGTTTTTCCATGTTCTGATGACTCCTTATGGCTCATTTCAGGCTCGCGATCCCAGGACAAACGCGGGTCAAAGGTCATCGCAGCGAACATTGTAATAATGACCACCAGCGCAAACATCACTGCGCCGATAGCGGGATAAATGCTCATTAAGGCGCCCATACGCACCAGCGCAGAGAGTACGGCAATAACAAACACATCAATCATTGACCAGCGCCCAACAAACTCCACCACTTCATAAATCAGGTGCATACGTTCGCTGTCACGCTGCCCGTGCCCTTTGGCATCCCAGCACAGCCAGGCAATGGCGATCATTTTTAACGTCGGGACCAGAATACTGGCGATGAAAATGACCAGCGCCACCGGATAGGAGCCCTCGCTCCAGAGCAAAATAACCCCGGCAAGAATGGTCGACGGCATCTTGTCGCCAAGCAGGTCGGTGATCATGATCGGCAAAATATTGGCGGGAAGATAAAGAATGATGGCGGTGAATAACAGCGCCAGCGTCCATTGCAGGCTGTTCTTGCGCCGCACATGGCCATGCGTTTCGCAGCGCGGGCAGCGGGTGTTATCAGCGGGGAGAATAGCGGTACAACAGCGGCATGAACGTAGGCCCTGGCGTATTCCCGGCACGCCGACGCGCAACGGCGTGGCAAGTACCGGCATCGGTGCTAAATCATCCCATAGCCAGCGGCGATCCACGCATTGAAAAGCACGCAGTTGCAACACGCAAAACAGACACCAGGGAATAAAACTGCTGCCAACGCCGATATCGCCATAGGCCATCAGTTTTACGAAACTCACTAATACCCCGGCGAGGAAAATCTCCGCCATTCCCCAGGTTTTGAGATTAAACAGAATGCGGGCCATCGCCCGCTTCAGGCTGCCCGGCAGGGCGACACGGTTGACCAGCAGCAGGATCGTCACCAGGCAAAACGCGGGCACCAGCTGGACGAACAGCATAAAAAGCGAGCCCAGGCTGGCATAATCTTCCGAAAACATCACGCCGGGGATTTCCAGCAGCGTGACCTTGCTGGTAATGCCCGCCACCTTCATATTCACGAAGGGAAAAAGGTTGGCCAGTAGCAGCATAAACAGCGCCGCCAGCGCATAGGCGGTAGGCCGCTGGCGCGGCGCGGCCCACTGTGTTGTTAATGTCGTGCCGCAGCGTGGGCAGTTGGCTTTGTGGCCCTCTTCCAGCTTTGGCAGTAACACCAGCATGTCGCACTGCGAACACAGAATATGTTTCGCTGCATGGTGCTGTTCACACATGCCGCCCTCCCTATGGCTATCCACCGTTTTTTAACGATTCAAGGTATTCCCAACGTTCGAAAGCCGCCTCAAGCTCCTGCTCTGCGCTCGCCAGTTTTTCCAGCACGCTTTGCGTGACGTCATGAGGTTGATTAAAGAAGGATGCATCACTGACCTGCGATTGCAGGGCTTCCAGCGCGGCTTCCAGGGCTTCCATGCGCTGCGGCATCTGCTCTAATTCGCGCTGCATGTTATAGCTTAGTTTGCCGCTGGCTCGTTTGACAGTTTCTGCTTTCGCAACCGCCACTTCGGGCTCTTTCTTCGCTACCGCCGCACGTGCAATCGCCGAGGAAGCCTGCTGTCCGCGCGCATCGTGATAGCCGCCGACATACTGCCCGATGCGCCCTTCGCCTTCGAAGATCCAGCATTCGGTCACGGTATTGTCGACGAACTCACGGTCGTGGCTCACCAGCAGCACGGTTCCCTGATAGCCGTCGATCAACTCTTCCAGCAGCTCCAGGGTTTCTACATCCAGATCGTTAGTCGGTTCATCGAGAATCAACAGGTTGCTGGGTTTCAGAAAAAGACGTGCCAGCAGCAGGCGGTTGCGTTCCCCGCCGGAGAGTGCGCGTACCGGCGTCATGGCGCGTTTAGGGTGGAATAAAAAGTCCTGTAAGTAACCCAGTACATGACGCGGCTTGCCGTTAACCATGACTTCCTGTTTCCCTTCCGCGAGGTTATCCATCACGGTACGCTCAGGATCCAGCTCAGCGCGGTGCTGGTCGAAATAGGCGATTTCCAGTTTGGTGCCGACGTGAACGCGACCGCTGTCGGCATTAAGTTGACCGAGCATCAGTTTCAGTAACGTGGTTTTGCCGCAGCCGTTCGGGCCCACCAGCGCAATTTTATCGCCGCGTTGTACCTGGGCGCTGAAATCACGCACCAGGGTTTTGCCCTCGATGCCATAATTCACATCCTCAAGCTCAAACACGATCTTGCCGGAGCGGGTCGCTTCTTCCACCTGCATTTTGGCGCTGCCCATGACTTCGCGGCGCTCGCTGCGTTCACGGCGCAGGCTTTTCAACGCCCGGACGCGGCCTTCATTACGGGTGCGCCGGGCCTTGATGCCCTGGCGGATCCACACTTCTTCCTGAGCCAGTTTCTTATCGAATTCGGCGTTTTGCAGCTCTTCGACGCGCAGCGCTTCTTCTTTCGCCACCAGATATTGATCGTAGTCACCCGGATAAGAGACCAGCTTGCCGCGATCGAGATCGACAATGCGCGTCGCCATATTGCGGATAAAAGAACGGTCATGGGAGATGAAAATAATGCAGCCCTGGAAGGTTTTTAAAAACCCTTCCAGCCAGTCGATGGTTTCGATATCCAGGTGGTTGGTCGGTTCATCAAGCAGCAGTACGCGCGGCCCACTGACCAGCGCCCGGCCCAGCGCGGCTTTACGCAGCCAGCCGCCAGACAGCGCCGCCAGTTCCATATCGGCGTTCAATCCAAGCTGCATCAGCACTTCAGAAATCCGGTTCTCAAGCTGCCACAGGCCATGATGATCGAGAAGCTCCTGCACCCGCGCCAGCTCGGCCAGATTTTTATCGCTCGGGTCCTGCATCACCAGATGGGAAACATCATGGTAGCGCTTGAGGTATTCCGCCTGTTCTTCGATGCCCTCGGCAACGAAATCATACACGCTACCGGTGACGTTGCGCGGTGGGTCCTGTTGCAGACGCGCCACCACTAAATCCTGCTCGAAAATCAGCCGTCCATCATCCAGGCCCACTTCGCGGTTGAGGATCTTCATCAGGGTCGATTTACCAGCCCCGTTACGCCCCACCAGACAAACGCGTTCGTTGTCTTCGATGTGCAGTTCGGCGTTATCAAGAAGCGGTGCGTCGCTGTAAGACAGCCACGCGCCATGCATACTGATTAATGACATAAATAATTATTTCCCGGTCTCGTGAGTAACCAGCCAGCAGTTATGGATCTGGCGGTTACGGGCAAAATCTTGCGACAGCGTTTTCTCGGTAATTTCCTGCGCCTTCAGGCCCAGTTCCGCCAGGGCAGGCAGATCCATTTTGAAGCCGCGTTTGTTATTGGAGAACATAATGGTGCCGCCAGGGTTCAGCAGGCGCTTGAGATCCTTCATTAACGTCAGGTGATCGCGCTGAACATCAAACGAGGCTTCCATCCGTTTTGAGTTGGAGAACGTCGGCGGATCGATAAAGATCAGGTCAAAACGCTCGGTAGATTCAGCCAGCCAGCCCAGGCAATCGGCCTGGATCAGGCGATGGTTGCGCCCCGTTAAGCCGTTCAGGCGCAGGTTACGTTCCGCCCACTCCAGATAGGTACGCGACATATCTACCGTGGTGGTGCTTTTCGCGCCGCCCAGCCCGGCGTGAACGCTGGCGCTGCCGGTGTAGGCAAACAGGTTAAGGAAATCTTTGCCTTTGCTCATCTGGCCCAGCATCCGGCGCGCGATGCGGTGATCGAGGAACAGACCCGTATCCAGGTAATCGGTCAGGTTGACCCAGAACCGCGCGTTGTACTCGCGCACTTCCATAAATTCTTCTTTCTGCGCGACTTTCTGATACTGACTGGTGCCCTTCTGGCGCTCGCGGGTTTTCAGCACCAGCTTATTCGGGGCGATTTCCAGCACCTGGATCGTCGCGGCGATGACATCAAACAGACGCTGGCGTGCCTTATTGGTATCGACGGTTTTCGGCGGCGCGTATTCCTGAATCACCACCCAGTCGGCGTAACGGTCCACCGCCACGTTATAATCCGGCAGGTCGGCATCATAGAGGCGGTAGCATTCAACCCCTTCCTGTTTCGCCCACTTATCCAGCTTTTTGAGATTCTTGCGTAAGCGGTTGGCGTAGTCTTCCGCGATGCGCCCCTGTCCGCCTTCACTACTGCCCGCAGCTAAATGATAGTTTTTCTGAACGCAGTCCAGTGGACCGTTTTTGGCTTTGAACTGGCGATCGGCGCGCAGTTGCAGGCAGCTCAGCAATTCCGGCGAGGCGCTGAACAGCGATAAATTCCAGCCGCCAAACTGCTGCTTCATGGCGCGGCCCAGCAGGCTGTGCAGAGCGATCAACGCCGGTTCACTTTCCAGGCGCTCGCCGTACGGCGGGTTGCTGATGACGGTACCAAACGGGCCTTTCGGCAACGGGTTGGTCAGTTGCGCTACGTCGCTGACGCTAAAAGAGATAATGTCGGCCAGGCCGGCGCGACGGGCGTTGCTGCGCGCCCGTTCGATGACACGTGAATCGTTATCAGAGCCGTAAAAACGCGACTCGTATTCGCCCAGCCCACGGCGGGCCCGCACCTGGGCGTCGGTTTTCACGCTTTTCCAGATCTCGTCGTCATGCTTCGCCCAGCCGCTAAAGCCCCAGCGGGTGCGGTGCAGGCCCGGCGCGCGATCGGTGGCGATCATCGCCGCTTCAATTAACAGCGTGCCGGAGCCGCACATCGGATCGATAAGCGGGGTACCCGGCTGCCAGCCGGAGCGCTGCACGATAGCCGCCGCCAGGGTCTCTTTGATCGGTGCCTGGCCGGTTGCGTCGCGGTAGCCGCGCTGATGCAGGCCGTCGCCGCTGAGATCGAGGGCAATGCTGGCGGTCTCTTTATTTAACCAGACGTTAATGCGCAGGTCCGGCTGTTCTTTATCGACATTCGGACGCGGCAGATTTTTCCGGGTAAAGGCGTCGACAATCGCGTCTTTAACCTTCAGTGCGCCGTACTGGCTGTTACGGATAGTGTCGTTTAAGCCACTGAAATGGACGGCGAACGTCGCCCCAGGCGCAAACATCGCGGTCCAGTCGATCGCCTGCACGCCAAGATACAGATCCAAATCGCTGTAGACTTTGCATTCGCTAAGCGGCAGCAGAATGCGTGATGCCAGGCGGCTCCACATCAGGCTCGAATAGAGCAGATGCGCGTCGCCTTCAAAATGTACGCCGCCCTGGACCACCTGAGCGTTTTGCGCACCCAAATTTTCCAGTTCGGTTTTTAACAGTTCTTCAAGGCCGCGCGCCGTACTGGCAAATAAAGCATTCATATCGTCACTTATCACTTAAGAAAATTGTTGCGCATTATAGCCAATCCGCCCCGCATGTCATAAAGTTGCCCTTCTATTTCTTCACCTTCTTTTACTTTCCTGGGAGTGCGCAGTGGTCTTTTTATCTCGTCTTGCAATTCATCCGGTCAAATCCATGCGCGGTACTCAACTCTCTCATGCACAGGTAAGTTTAAGCGGGCTGGCGTTTGATCGCATTTTCATGGTGACAGAAACTGACGGCACCTTTATTACCGCGCGCCAGTATCCCCAAATGGTGCTGTTTACCCCGGCGATTATGCATGATGGTTTACATCTGCGCGCGCCGGATGGCAGCAGCGCCGTGGTGCGTTACAGCGACTTTGCCGCCGCTGCGCAACCGACGGAAGTTTGGGGCAATCACTTCACCGCGCTGGTCGCCCCGCAGGCAATTAACCAGTGGCTGAGCGGTTTCTTTTCCCGCGAGGTGCAACTGCGCTGGGTGGGGCCGGAACTGACGCGCCGGGTGAAGCGCCATGAAGCGGTGCCGCTCTCCTTCGCGGACAGCTATCCGTATCTGTTGGCTAATGAAGCCTCGCTGCGCGATCTGCAACAGCGCTGCCCGGCCAGCGTCAAAATGACCCAGTTCAGACCAAATATCGTGGTATCCGGCGCGCAGGCCTGGGAAGAAGACACCTGGGATGTGATTCGCATTGGCGGCGTGACCTTTGATGTTGCCAAGCCCTGTAGCCGCTGTATTTTCACTACCGTCAGCCCGGAGCGCGGCATGAAGCACCCTTCCGGCGAACCGCTGGCGACGTTGCAGTCGTTCCGTACCGCACAAGATGATTCCGGCGATGTGGATTTCGGCCAGAATCTCATCGCCCGGGAAAGCGGCATTATTCACGTTGGCGATGAAGTGGACATTCTGAAAACCAAACCGCCGCGCGTCTACGGTCGGGGTGAAGTCGCTCAGTCGATTGAAGTAGAAACCGCACCGCAAAGCGCGGTGGCTATCACCTGGCAAGGCGCGACATTCAAAGGCAATAATCAGCAAATCCTGCTGGAGCAGCTTGAGCAACAGGGCATTCGCGTTCCTTACTCGTGCCGGGCAGGCATCTGCGGAAGCTGTCGGATTCGGTTAGTCGACGGGGAAGTGAAAGCGCTGAAACAAAGTGCAGTGGGCGACGATGGCACCATACTGTGCTGTAGCTGTATTCCGGTTGGGGCCGTTACCCTGGAAAGTTAAACGGCCTGGTCGAGGCTAAGGCTTTGCGCCACTGGCTGCGGTCTTAGCCTGTCGTTCATGATTTTAATTGCATCACCCAACTGCATCGTGCGCCCGGCGAGCGTTAAACCGGGTTGCGCCAACAGGCACAGCGCCGCATTGTCGCCCGGCTCCACCACCAGCAGGCTGACGCTCTCCTGGGTATCACTCAAATACACGCACGCGGGGTCGCCGCAAACCGGCTGCCAGTAATCATCATGGGAAAGGAAATGCCAGCTTTTCGGCATTTGCGGTTTCAGGAAGCGAATCGCCACCAGCGCATTCAATACCAGCTCAGCACGCTGATCTTTAGATAATTGCAAATCGCGGCATTTTTCTTCGAAGTTGAAATACAGCGCAGCGTCATCAACGCAAAAACCGCTGGAGGAAAAAGCATCAGGGGTGAGCATTTTGCGGGCGAAGCGCGATCGGAATAGCATGCCATTAGCCAGGTCGAGCATCATTCTGTCGTGCTCGTCATCAAAATACCAATGCCAGTTATCGTCCGGTTTAATGCGCATCATTTTTCCCCACATCTGCCAGCGACGAAATATCATCCTTTTTGCCGCTTCGTTTAAAATCCTAATAAAGAAAAGACTAAAATGTCTAAATTAGCAACTGCGCCCGAATATAAAACAACCAGGGCTCAAAATAAAGCCCTGGTTGTCTGTAAGTCAAAAAGCTTAGATATGGGTTACGATTTCTTTAATCAGCGGCGGGCCTTTAAAAATAAAGCCGGAATAAATCTGAATCAGCGTTGCGCCTGCCGCCATCTTCTCGCGCGCCGCCATCAGCGAATCAATGCCGCCAACGCCAATAATCGGCAGTCGGCCATTTAATTCCTGAGATAACAGGCGAATAATTTCGGTGCTTTTTAATTGTAATGGACGGCCACTTAAGCCCCCCATTTCATTACAGTATTTCATACCTTCAACCAGCGAACGGTCGAGGGTGGTATTGGTGGCGATAACCCCATCAATATTATGGCGAACTAAACTGTCGGCGACCTGGATCAATTCTTCCAGAGAAAGATCCGGCGCGATCTTCACTGCCACAGGAACATATTTATGGTGCTGTTTTTGCAGTTCTTGTTGCTTATTTTTTATCGCACTTAACAGATCGTCCAGCGCTTCGCCATATTGTAGCGAACGTAAACCCGGGGTATTTGGAGAGGAGATATTAATCGCAATATATCCGGCATAGGGATACACTTTATCCATACAAATCAGATAGTCATCTTTACCCTGCTCCACCGGCGTGTCTTTATTTTTGCCAATATTAATCCCCAGCACGCCGTCAAAATGCGCTTTCTTGACGTTCTCAACCAGGCTGTCGACGCCCAGGTTGTTAAAGCCCATGCGGTTGATCAACCCTTCAGCTTCTACCAAACGGAAGATCCGCGGCTTATCGTTACCCGGCTGTGGGCGCGGTGTCACGGTGCCGATCTCGATCGATCCAAAACCCATCGCGCCCAGCGCGTCGATGCATTCGCCGTTTTTATCCAGCCCTGCCGCCAGGCCCAGCGGGTTTTTAAATGTCAGCCCCATGCAGGAAACGGGTTTTTCCGGTACGCGCTGGCGCACCAGCCGCTCAAACGGCGTGCCGGTAATGCGGCGCAATTGCTGGAAGGTCATTTCATGAGCGCGCTCTGGATCGAGCTGAAAAAGGGCTTTACGAACGAAGGGGTAGTACATGAACTCTCCTGGATTCCCGGTATGCAGACCGGGGCGCTATTATCCGTGAATGCGCTCGCAAAGTGAATTGACTTATGGCAAAAAAGCAATCGTTTTCGGCCATTACGATGATTTATGCGAAATTTGACATTGCTCCGACGGAAAAATCACTTAGCCCAGGACGGCGGCTCTGCGACACTGACTCTAAATGTTATTAATGTTACCAACTTGAAAACCATTAGTTATAAGGAGCTGTCATGCGCATTATCACCCTGGCCGGTAGCCCTCGCTTTCCCTCCCGCTCCAGCGCGTTGTTAGAATATGCCCGCGATCGGCTTAGCGCACAGGATGTGGAGGTCTATCACTGGCATTTGCAAAACTTCGCGCCAGAAGATTTGATTTATGCGCGCTTCGACAGTCCGGCACTGAAAACCTTTAACGCGCAACTGGCAGAAGCTGACGGGCTGATCGTAGCGACGCCAGTTTATAAGGCATCTTTTGCAGGCGCGCTGAAAACGCTGCTGGATTTATTACCCGAACGCGCACTGGAGAAAAAAGTCGTTTTGCCGCTGGCAACAGGCGGCAGTGTGGCGCATTTGCTGGCAGTGGATTATGCCCTGAAGCCGGTATTAAACGCGCTCAAGGCGCAGGAGATTTTGCATGGCGTCTACGCTGACGACAGTCAGGTGCTGGATTATCAGCATAAGCCGGTGTTTAGCGCTAATTTGCAGCATCGGCTGGACGACGCGCTGGATACCTTCTGGCAGGCGTTACACCGTCATGATACGTCCCATCTGGCGTTAAAATGGCCGGAGAACTCGCTGTCGGCGTAATGAAAAACGCCCTTCCATCAGGAAGGGCGTTTGGTTATCAGGCAAGCGCTTTGGTGATTTTCTCGAACAAATCCCCGGAGAGATTCGGCAGCGCCTTGAGCTGCTCCAGCGCAGCGCGCATCAGCTGCTGACGATTTTCATCGTAGCGCTTAAGGCGAATCAGCGGTTCGATCAGGCGTGACGCCACCTGAGGGTTGCGGCTGTTCAGTTCGGTCAGCATTTCCACCATAAACTGATAGCCGCTGCCATCCGCTGCATGGAACGCCAGCGGGTTATTCATCGCAAACGCCCCAATCAGCGCGCGGATACGGTTCGGGTTGCTCATGCTGAACGAACGATGGGTAAGCAGCGAACGCACCGTGGCGAGGACGTTTTCCGCCGGGCTGATAGCCTGTAGCATCAGCCATTTATCCATTACCAGCCCATCCTGATGCCACTTATCGTCATACTCCGCCAGCAGCGCCGTACGGCACGGCAACTGCGCCGCGACCGCTGCCGACAGCGCGGCAATCGCGTCGGTCATGTTGTCCGCATGGTGATACTGGGCGGTAATCAGCTTATCGGCCAGTTCGGCATCGCCAAACGCCAGATAGTGCAGGCAGGTATTACGCAGCGCGCGTTTGCCGATGTCGGCATGCTCGATACGATAACCGTCGAGTTTGTTGGCGTTGTAAACCGCTAAAAACTCATCCGCCAGTTCCGTCGCCAGGGTGCGGGTTAGCGCACCGTGCACAGCGGCAATCGCCAGCGGATCGATGATCTCAAACAGTTCCGCGATTTCATTTTGCGAAGGCAGCGTGAGGATCTCCGCCGCCAGCGCCGGATCGATATGCTCATCCAGCAGGATCGCGCGGAACGCATCCGCCACGTGCAGCGGCAGCGACAGCGGCTGGCCCTGCTGTTGGCGCACCACGTTCAGTTTAATATGCGTCGCCAGCAAACTTTGCGCCGCATCCCAGCGGGAGAAATCATTGCGGGCGTGACGCATCAGGAACGTCAGTTGCTGATCGCTCCACTTATATTCCAGTTTCACCGGCGCGGAGAATTCGCGCAGCAGCGACGGCACAGGCTGGAAATAAACGTTATCAAACACAAAGGTCTGCTCTGCCTGGGTCAGGTTCAGCACGTGATGGACCGGATGTCCGTTGTATTGCAGCGGGATCACCTTGCCTTCGTTATCGTACAGCTCAATGTCAAACGGAATGTGTAGCGGATGTTTCTCCGTTTGCTCGGCGGTAGCCGGCGTTCGCTGACTGATGGTCAGGGTATATTGTTCGGTTTCCGGGTTATAGTCGTCCTGAACGCTCACGACCGGCGTACCGGCCTGGCTGTACCAGCGGCGGAAATGGGACAAATCAACGTTCGACGCATCTTCCATCGCCTGCACAAAGTCATCGCAGGTGGCGGCGCTGCCGTCATGGCGCTCGAAATAGAGTTGCATCCCCTTCTGGAAATTCTCTTCACCCAGCAGAGTGTGCAACATGCGGATCACTTCAGAACCTTTCTCATACACCGTCAGGGTATAGAAGTTATTCATTTCAATAACTTTATCCGGACGGATCGGGTGCGCCATCGGACTGGCGTCTTCCGCAAACTGCATCGCGCGCATAGTTCGCACATTACTGATGCGATTGACCGCGCGCGAGCCCAAATCGGAGCTGAATTCCTGATCGCGGAACACGGTCAGCCCCTCTTTCAGGCTGAGCTGGAACCAGTCGCGGCAGGTGACGCGGTTGCCGGTCCAGTTATGGAAATATTCATGGCCAATCACGCGTTCAATATTGAGGTAGTCTTTATCGGTCGCGGTTTCCGCACGCGCCAGCACGAATTTGGAGTTAAAAATGTTGAGGCCTTTATTCTCCATCGCGCCCATGTTGAAGAAATCAACGGCGACAATCATGTAAATGTCTAAGTCATACTCCAGGCCGAAGCGCGTTTCATCCCACTTCATGGAGTTTTTCAGCGAGGTCATCGCCCAGGAGGCGCGGTCGACGTTGCCGCGATCGACATACAATTCCAGTGCCACTTCACGCCCGGAGCGGGTGGTGAAGGTATCGCGCAGTACGTCGAAATCCCCCGCCACCAGCGCAAACAGGTAGCACGGCTTCGGGAACGGGTCCTGCCACTCTACCCAGTGACGACCATTTTCCAGGTCGCCCTGGGCTATGCGGTTGCCATTGGAGAGCAGATAAGGATATTTGGTTTTATCAGCAATGATTTTGGTGGTGAAGCGCGCCAGAACGTCCGGGCGATCCAGATACCAGGTAATATGCCGGAAGCCTTCGGCTTCGCATTGCGTACACAGCGCTTCGCCAGACTGATACAACCCTTCCAGCGCCGTGTTCGCCGCTGGGCTGATTTCATTGACGATTTTCAGCGTAAAGCGGGCGGGCAGTTGCTCAATAATCAGGGCATTGTCTTCTAAGCGATAATGGGGCCACGCTTCATCATTCACATCGAGAGAGACAAGCGTTAAGGATTCGCCATCGAGGCGCAGCGGCGCATCCGACGCCTGCGGGCGATTCACCTGGCTAATCGCCGTAACACGCGTTTTTTGCGCATCCAGCTCAAAGGTTAAATCGATGTCGCTGATGAAATAATCCGGCGCACGATAATCGTGGCGGTATTTGGCTTGTGGCAATTGAGTCATAGAAACCTTATCCATCGTCCGTAGAGTATCGTGCTTCAGTCTATTCTCGTTGCGAAAATGTTGCCATGCAGAATCTTTATCTTTTCTGGCGGTGTAACGCCTTTTACTACATTCGCATAACATGCGGCACAAAATGCGCTCGACCCGCCCTGCTTGTTATGTTGTGATCCTGCTTCAATAAACGGATAATCAGGGTATACTCCTGCGTCTTTATCTGCTTTCGCTATCCCAGGAAACGCGCCTGTTAGAGGATGCCAGTAACGCGCCATGACACAATATGCTTCCCCTATTTTGCACTCGTTGTTGGACACCGATGCTTATAAGCTTCATATGCAGCAGGCCGTGTTCCATCATTATCAGGGCGTGCATGTCGCCGCAGAATTTCGCTGCCGCGGCGATGATTTGTTAGGTATTTATGCGCAATCCATTCGCGAACAAGTGGATGCGATGCAGCATCTGGCGCTGAGCGAAGATGAATATGCGTGGCTCGCGAAACTGCCATTCTTCAAAAGCGATTATCTGGCCTGGCTGAAAAATTTCCGCTACGACCCGTCGCAGGTGGAAATCGTCAACGATAACGGCAAGCTGGATATCCGTCTTTCCGGCCCGTGGCTGGAAGTGATTATGTGGGAAGTCCCGCTGCTGGCGGTGATCAGCGAGCTGGTGCATCGGTATCGAACCCCGGATATCACCGTCGATAACGCCCTCGATCATCTCGAAACCAAACTGGCGGACTTCAACAGCGTCACTGCCGACCTGCCGCTGGACCGTTTTTATCTTATGGATTTCGGCACCCGCCGCCGTTTTTCCCGCGAAGTGCAGCAGGCTATTGTCGAGCGCCTCCAGCAAGAATCCTGGTTTGTGGGCACCAGCAACTACGATTTAGCCCGCCGCCTGAACCTGACGCCGATGGGTACTCAGGCGCATGAATGGTTCCAGGCGCATCAGCAAATTAGCCCGGTACTGGCTAACAGCCAGCGCGCCGCGCTTCAGGCCTGGCTTGATGAATATCCTGACCAACTCGGGATCGCCCTGACGGACTGCATTACCATGGACGCGTTTTTGCGCGACTTTGGCCCGGAATTCGCTACCCGCTACCAGGGCCTGCGTCACGACTCCGGGGATCCGGTTCAATGGGGCGAAAAAGCCATCGCCCATTACGAAAAACTGAACATCGATCCGCTGAGCAAAACCCTGGTGTTTTCCGATAATCTCGATCTCAATAAAGCGATTGATCTCTACCGTCATTTCGCCTCGCGCGTCAAACTCGGTTTCGGCATTGGCACCCGCCTGACCTGCGATATTCCTGGCGTACAGCCGCTGAATATTGTGATTAAACTGGTGGAATGTAACGGCAAACCGGTCGCCAAGCTCTCTGACAGCCCCGGTAAAACCATCTGCCACGATAAAGCCTTTGTGCGCGCCCTGCGTAAAGCCTTCGATTTACCGCAGGTCAAAAAAGCCAGCTAACCCCCGGTTCAGGGAGTTTTCACCTCCCTGAACGCCATCACTTTGTGTTTTCTTTATTTCCTGACACGAATTCTGCTTGTCTGCCAGCGCCCGCCAGGTAACATAGATAACCCTCCCCCATTGGGTGGATAAGCGATTTTTGTTATTGACTACTAACCAGAGAGATAATTATGAGCGTTGTGCCTGTAGCCGACGTACTCCAGGGCCGCGTTGCCGTTGACGAGGAAGTCACCGTGCGCGGATGGGTGCGTACCCGTCGAGATTCAAAAGCTGGCATCTCCTTCCTCGCCGTCTATGACGGTTCCTGCTTTGATCCTATACAGGCTGTCATTAATCATTCTCTGCCCAATTACAATGATGACGTTCTGCGCCTGACGACCGGCTGTTCGGTAATTGTGACCGGCACCGTGGTGGAATCTCCAGGTCAGGGCCAGAGTTTTGAACTGCAGGCGACCCATGTGGAAGTGACCGGCTGGGTTGAAGATCCAGACACTTACCCGATGGCCGCCAAACGCCACAGTATTGAGTACCTGCGCGAAGTGGCGCACCTGCGTCCGCGTACTAACATGATCGGTGCGGTGGCCCGCGTTCGCCACACTCTGGCGCAAGCGCTGCATCGCTATTTTGACGAGCAGGGCTTCTTCTGGGTCTCCACCCCGCTGATCACCGCCTCTGATACCGAAGGCGCAGGTGAGATGTTCCGCGTGTCCACGCTGGACATGGAAAATCTGCCGCGTAACGATCAGGGCAAAGTCGATTTCGATAAAGACTTCTTCGGTAAAGAAGCTTTCCTGACCGTTTCCGGCCAGCTCAACGGCGAAACCTACGCCTGCGCGCTGTCCAAAATCTACACCTTCGGCCCGACCTTCCGCGCTGAAAACTCCAACACCAGCCGCCACCTGGCGGAATTCTGGATGCTGGAACCGGAAGTGGCGTTCGCTACCCTGGACGATGTCGCTGCGTTAGCCGAAGGCATGCTGAAATACGTGTTCAAAGCGGTGCTTGATGAACGTCTGGACGACATGAAGTTCTTCGCTGAACGTGTGGATAAAGACGCGATTGGCCGTCTGGAACGTTTCATTACCGCTGACTTCGCTCAGGTGGATTACACCGACGCGGTGAAAATCCTCGAAACCTGCGGCGAAAAGTTCGAGAACCCGGTTTATTGGGGTGTCGATCTTGCCTCCGAACATGAACGTTATTTAGCTGAAAAACACTTTAAGGCACCGGTTGTTGTCAAAAACTATCCGAAAGATATTAAAGCGTTTTACATGCGACAGAACGAAGATGGTAAAACTGTGGCGGCGATGGACGTACTGGCGCCGGGCATCGGCGAAATCATTGGCGGCTCCCAGCGTGAAGAGCGTCTGGATGTACTTGATGTGCGTCTCGAAGAAATGGGCCTTAATAAAGAAGATTACTGGTGGTATCGCGATCTGCGCCGTTACGGCACTGTACCGCACTCAGGTTTTGGGCTCGGTTTTGAGCGTTTAATTGCTTATGTAACCGGCGTTCAAAACGTTCGCGACGTGATCCCTTTCCCACGTACACCGCGCAACGCCAGTTTCTGATCCAAAAAAAGCCGGGTTTCCCGGCTTTTTTACGTTCTGTTGTGTCAATTTTTGTCTACATAAATTCAACATTTGTGCGCTTCAACCTCTCTCTCCGACGGTTAACGTAACCGGGTATTACCTCGAAATAATTTTCATTAAAAAATATCCCCTATTTTCTTGCGTCATTTTTCAACCGCAGGCATAGCACATTTGGCTAAATATTACACAGACATCCAGCCATCTGAATCACCCTTTTTGTAAAGTGAGAATAATTGTCGTTAAGAGGCAGAAAAGCCGTTTATCAGAATTAAACATAAGGTTTTCATATATATAGATTAGGAACGGTTTAATATTGTTCAGCGGGGTGATTTATTTTGATGTGGTTCACAAAGTTCCCAAAAATACATAATTAGTTACACATTATTGCTTTTTGTTACTGTGTTTGCATATTTGTAGCACTTTCACTGTAGCTAATCCTTAATATGAATGGAAAGATGCCTCCAGACACAGAAAGACACCAAACTCTCATCAATAGTTCCGTACAGAATTATTGACGGCAGTGGCAGGTGTTCAAAAAAAACCAATGAGGGTAATAAATAATGATGAAGCGCAATATTCTGGCAGTGGTTATCCCTGCTCTGCTGGTAGCTGGTGCAGCTAACGCTGCAGAAATCTATAACAAAAACGGCAACAAACTGGACCTGTACGGAAAAGTAGTTGGTGAGCACGGTTTCGTGACTTCTGGTGACAACACCACCAACGGCGACTCTTCTTACGCTCAGATCGGCTTCAAAGGCGAAACTCAGGTTACCGATCAAGTGACCGGTTACGGCCAGTGGGAATACCGTGCTAAAGCCAGCAAAGAAGAAGGCAACCAGGACAACGTAACTCGTCTGGCATTCGCGGGTATCAAAATTGCTGACGCGGGCTCCCTGGACTACGGCCGTAACTACGGTATCGTATACGACGTAGAATCCTACACCGACGTTTCCCCGTCCTTCTCTGGCGAAACCTGGGCGGGCAGCACTGACAACTACATGAACAACCGTTCTACTGGCCTGCTGACCTACCGTAACAGCGATTTCTTCGGTCTGGCTGATGGCCTGAACTTTGGTATCCAGTACCAGGGTAAAAACGACCGTACCAACCTGAAAGCGGCTAACGGCGACGGCGTTGGTTACTCTCTGGGTTACAACTTCGCTGAAGGCTTCAGCGTAATCGGTGCATACAGCAACTCTAACCGTACCACCAACCCGGCTGGCGGTCAGAAAGCTGACGGTCGCGGCGAGCGCGCTGAAGCATGGTCTGTTGGTACTAAGTACGACGCCAACAACATCTACCTGGCGGCAATCTATGCTGAAACCCGTAACCAGACTGCTACCGGCCGTTCTGCCTACGACATCGCTAACAAAACTCAGAACGTTGAAGTTGTAGCTCAGTACCAGTTCGACTTCGGTCTGCGTCCGTCCGTATCTTACGTTTACACCAAAGGTAAAGACCTGGTTGATCCGGCTACCGGTTCTACTTACAACCGTGACCTGGCTGAATACTTCACCGTGGGTACTTACTACTACTTCAACAAGAACTTCAACGTATACGCTGACTACCGCATCAACATGCTGGACGGCGACGACGCTTCAACCGCACTGGTTGGCGTTGACGACCAGGTTACCCTGGGCGTAACTTACCAGTTCTAATCGATATAACCTCGTTATCGATAAGACAAAAACAGGGCTTCGGCCCTGTTTTTTTATGCCCAAAAGAGAAAAACACCGGATTTATCGAACGGTCAATCTTTTGCTGGCAAACGGTTGGCATTTGGTAAAACACCCGTTAACCTGATAGCGAATTTCCCTTCTGATATCACAATGGAACCTCGTCATGTTTGAGAACATTACTGCCGCCCCTGCCGACCCGATTCTTGGTCTGGCGGACCTGTTTCGCGCCGATGAACGTCCGACTAAAATCAACCTGGGTATTGGTGTTTATAAAGATGAAACCGGTAAAACCCCGGTTCTCACCAGCGTGAAAAAAGCCGAACAATATTTGCTGGAAAACGAAACCACCAAAAACTATCTGGGCATTGATGGTATTCCTGAATTTGGCCGTTGCACCCAGGAACTGCTGTTTGGTAAAGGCAACGCGCTGATTGCTGATAAGCGCGCCCGCACCGCCCAGACCCCTGGCGGCACCGGCGCACTGCGCGTGGCGGCAGATTTCCTCGCTAAAAACACTGACGTAAAACGCGTTTGGGTGAGCAACCCGAGCTGGCCGAACCATAAGAGCGTATTTAACTCCGCCGGTCTGGAAGTGCGTGAATACGCCTATTACGACGCGCAAAACCATACTCTTGATTTCGACGGTTTGTTGAGCAGCCTGGCGGATGCCCAGGCAGGCGATGTGGTGTTGTTCCACGGCTGCTGCCACAACCCGACCGGTATCGATCCGACGCTGGAACAGTGGCAACAGCTGGCGCAGCTTTCTCTGGATAAAGGCTGGTTGCCGCTGTTCGACTTCGCCTACCAGGGCTTCGCCCGCGGTCTTGAAGAAGACGCAGAAGGCCTGCGCGCGTTTGCCGCGCTCCATAAAGAGCTGATTGTCGCCAGTTCTTACTCTAAAAACTTCGGCCTGTACAACGAACGCGTAGGCGCCTGTACGCTGGTCGCCAGCGATGCAGACACCGTCGATCGCGCCTTTAGCCAGATGAAATCCTGCATCCGCGCTAACTATTCCAACCCGCCGGCACACGGCGCGTCCGTGGTAGCAACTATTCTCAGCAATGACGCGCTGCGTACTCTCTGGGAACAAGAGCTGACCGATATGCGTCAACGCATTCAGCGCATGCGCCTGCTGTTTGTGAGCACGTTGCAGGAGAAAGGCGCGAACCGTGATTTCAGCTTTATCATCCAGCAGAACGGCATGTTCTCGTTCAGCGGCCTGACCAAAGAACAGGTGCTGCGCCTGCGTGAAGAATTTGGCGTTTACGCCGTCGCTTCTGGCCGCGTTAACGTCGCGGGCATGACGCCGGATAACATGGCACCGCTGTGTGAGGCGATTGTGGCTGTGCTGTAATCGGCGAGAATAAACAACAAGGGCCGCATTCACGGCCCTTTTTATTACCAGACAGGCATTTCATCCTGCAGGAAAGGATTGTGCAGCCGTTCGTTACCCAGCGTAGACAGCGGGCCATGACCGGGAATAAAGGTCACATCATCGCCAAGCGGCAACAGTTTGCTTTTGATGGAATCAATCAGGTCGGCGTGATTCCCGCGAGGGAAATCGCTGCGCCCCACTCCGCCTTTAAAAATCACATCGCCGGAAATTAACAGCCGTGCGCGTTCGTCAAAGAAAACAATATGACCAGGGGTATGACCGGGGCAATGAAGCACCTGTAATGCCACGTTACCTACGGTCACGCTGTCGCCTTCGTTTAACCAGCGATCGGGCGTCAGCGGCTGGCACTCTTCCAGACCGAACATCTGGCTCTGTGCCGGTAATCCCTGCAGCCAGAATTCATCTTCTTTTTCAGGCCCGATAATCGGCACGCCATAATGCGCCGCCAGCTCTGCCGCAGCGCCGACATGATCGAGATGCCCGTGGGTCAGCAGGATTGACTGAATGGTCACGCCCTGCGCCGTCACGGCCTGTTGAATACGCGGCGCGTCACCGCCGGGGTCAACAATGGCCGCCAGACGCGTTTCTTCACACCAGATTAATGAGCAGTTCTGTGAGAACGCCGTGACCGGAATAATGTGGTAATTCATACCGCTCCTTTTATCCGGTAGTGACCGGATTCGTTCTACCAGTGCCTGAGTGGACCGGTATCAATATGCACAAAGTTACTACGCGGGTAGTATCCTACACCACCTGCCCGCAGAGACAACGCGGCTTTGCGAATATTGCTCAGGGAAATGCCGTCGATATGAAAATCCATAGCCTGGCCTTTGGTGTGATAGCTCTGTTTGGCTACACCACGGCTTCTGGCGCGTAATTCATTGTTGGTATCGAGAGAACGATAGCCTGAAATGAGCTGAACCGGCTTACGGGTCCCCAATAACCCTTGCAGACGGTACAACTGGTCGAACAGTTTCGGATCGATGCTTTTGATTTTATTAGCGCGATAATCCCGGAAGAAATGGTTAAGTTTTGCTAATTCATCCTGAATATAGCCTTTGCCATCGAAAAACTCCGCTTTAATGCTCTCTCCGGTATTGAGATTATTCAGCGTAAGAATACGAGGACGGGGCGTGGAAAGCGTAGCAAATGCCGGTACAGGCAGGATGGCGGCGCCGAGCGTCACGCCACCAAGCGCCAGCAATTTGCGGCGGTTAGCGTCAAATTTATCCATGATGTTCAGGTCTACAGTCAGTGTTGTGATTATATGCACTTCTGGCGCACGCAAGGCACCTTAACCGCCAAACCGCGACACGTCAAGGCTCTCAAACCCAGTAAAAACGGGCCTTACAGCGAAGTAGGCCCGTTTTTAGCTCCCATAGTTCGACAGCTTATTTGTTAGAAATTCTGTAGTTACCTGATTAATTGTTCAGCTTTCGGCAAGATTTGTGCGCCCGATCGCGCAGGGGAATCATAATTGTAAATATCCGATCTGAATTGTGGTTTGCCATCTGCGCCGACAAACGCCGTCATATAGTAAAGATTCACCGGAATGGTCTGGGGAATATTCACGTAACGGGTATCGCCCTGCTTCAGCGCATCGGAAATTCGCGTATCGTTCCATCCCGCATCCTGCAACAGCATATTCGCCAGTTCCGAGGCTTTATTCACGCGTACGCACCCGGAGCTGAGCGCCCGCGCATCCTTCTGGAACAGGTTATGATTCGGCGTGTCATGCAGGTAAATGGCATCCGAACTCGGCATATTGAATTTATACCGCCCCAGCGAGTTATGCGCGCCAGGTGCCTGCTGGAAGCGAAACGGTAAATTCGATGCGGTAATGGTTGCCCAGTCCACATTCCAGGGGTCGATCACCTCAGCTTTACCACTCCAGCCACGCAGCACCGTATAGTTATGACGCTCAAGATAGCCCGGGTCATTCCACACTTTCGGCAGGATATCCTTACGGGCCAGCGTCGGCGGTACGTTCCACGGTGGGTTCACCACCACGTTATTTAGCGCGCTGCTCATCAACGGTGTCTTGCGATCGGGACGCCCGACGATGACGCGGGAATCCAGCACCTGGCTGCCGTTCTGGTAATAGACCAGCGAATAGGCCGGGATATTCACCATAATGCCGGTCGTGAGCTTCTGAGGCAGCAGGCGCAGGCGTTGAATATTTAACGCCACCACAGCGGCGCGTTGATCGGGTGACATATTCAATAAGTCACGGGTGGACTGGCCAATCACGCCATCGGTGCCGAGACCCTGCGAGGCCTGGAAGCGTTTCACGCCTTCAACCAGTGTTTTGTCATAGATGCCGCGCGCCGCGTTTTTTTTCTGCATCGGCGCGGATTCAGTCACGGCTGCAGAAGGGCTGACCACGGCGTTTTTAGACGGCGGATCCCCCGGCAGTACGATATTGGGTGCGTTATCCAGCATACCGTTGCGCTGGAGAATTTCACGCAGCGCGCCGATGTCATTACTCCACTGCCCAGGGCGCAGTGAGGCGGTGGAAGTCAGTTGCGGCCACGGTCGCGAATCGGCCGCCAGACTCAACAGAAATTGATGCATCGCCTGATACTGCGGGTGCTGCGGCGCAAGGCTTTGCACAAAAGCAATAAGCGAGCCATTGTCCAACGCCACCTGCCACTGGTTCACCACCGACAGCGGCGCGATTTCCGCTTTATACGGCTTATCACTGTACAGCCAGCGATTCCCTTTCAACGGGATACCGGAGAGGTAATAGAGATAGCCCATCATGGCATCAGACAGCACCACATCGCGCGCCATGCCGGTAACGTCAGGGTTGGTCAACAGTTCGACCCAGGTAGTGAACTGCGGCTGGAAACCGGCGATGGCCACTTCGGCCAGTTGCTGCTGGAACGCCTGCACCGCTTCGCGGTTTTCCCACATGGGTTTAGCGTCACGCGCGGTATACAGCGCTGCCAGCGCGTCTATATAGACAGGGGCGTAACCCTGAGGAAGCTGGGACTGAAGCGTGGTTCGGGTCTGCGCGATACGTTCGCTATCGACCTGCGGCCCGATCCCGGCCATCAGCGCCGTCGCGGGAGATTGTGCCTGTAGTTGCAGCATAGAGCCAGGCTGATCGATTACCACCGCCGAGCCATCGGAAGGCACCAGATCGGGTTCCTGGGCGAACGCATTCGTCAGTGGCGCTAAACTGAGCGCCAGGCATAAGTGAATCGCGGACCACCGATAACGTTGAGCTTTTATAAGCAACATCCCTTGCCTCCTTATCATTTTTACATCATTCCCGTAAGCTCGGCTTCAGGATTACCTTCAGTATATAAAGAGAAAAAACCATTTGCCTTGCCAAATGTAAAGAAGTTTAAAGAAAAGAAAGTCTGAAAAAAAAGTCGGCAGACTGCGATTTTACGTGCTAAGCGGGTCGGCAAGTGATTGCGCAACGCGCGTTCAGAAAAAACGCTCGCATTGCTTTACAGAATTGAACGCCCGGACATTTGCAGTCCGGGCGCATTGATGGCGCTATCAGGAAGCGTCGGCAGTGCCTGGTAGCGCATCGGTTTGCGCAGCGGCAAACCCGCGCAGCCCCACAACGTGCACATGCTCGTGGTTCTGCACCACTTTACGCACCAGTTTATAGGTGGTGCCTTTTTCCGGGCTGATGTTTTCCGGCGCGGCGATGATTAACTGCATCTCCAGGCGGTCGCACAGCTCGAACAGGGTGGCGATAGAGCGGGCATCCAGACGGGCTGCTTCATCAAGGAAAAGCAGACGGCACGGCGAAATATCTTTGCCGCGCAAACGGCGCGCTTCGTCTTCCCAGCTTTGCACCACCATCACCAGGATCGACATCCCGGTCCCGATGGCTTCACCGGTCGACAGCGCGCCGCTTTCCGCACGCAGCCAGCCGTCAGAACCACGGTTAACCTCCACTTCCATTTCCAGATAGTTACGATAATCCAGCAGCTCTTCCCCAATGGTTTGCGGGGTGCGCTGGCCCATATCGATCTGCGGATTCAGGCGCTGGTACAGTTTCGCCAGCGCTTCCGAGAAGGTCAGGCGGTTGCTGTTAAAGAGATCCTGATGTTGCTCATGCTGCTCCGACAGCACATCCAGCAGCGTGGCGTGGGTTTCCCGCACGTTCACGTTAAGCCGCACACTGTTCACCTGGCCAAACGACACGCTTTGCAACCCCTGGTTTAGCATACGGATGCGGTTCTGCTCGCGCTGAATGGTCTTGCGAATAATGTTCGCCACGCTGCGGGAACTGATCGCCAGTTTCTGCTCGCGGGAGGTCAGCTCTTCCGTCAGGCGGCCCAGCTCAATTTCCATCTGCTCGATGGCTTCGACCGGGTCATCGGTGCGGATAATATCCTGACGGATACGCTCGCGCAGATGCTGGTAAACCGCCACGAAGAACTGGATTTTACGCTCCGGTCGTTTCGGATCTTCCGACCCGCGCAGCACATCGCGCAGGTGTTCGTTATCCGCCACCGCCAGACGCAATGCGCCCAACGCCTTATCCGACATGGAGCGCAGCTCATCTGCGGACAGGTACGCCAGCTCGCGGCGGTGCAGCCGGCGCTCGACGCCATTGTCTTTCACCATACGCATCACCGCGCACCAGCCTGCTTTGGCGCTGACCACCTGCTCGCGCATTTCGTGGTAGTCGCGCTCCAGGCGACGCAGTTTACGGGTCAGGTTGTCCATTTCCGCCTCGCAGAAGGTCAGCTGTTTTTCAAGCTGGCTACGGCGTGAACGGTTATTGCTGAGCTGGGTGTGGAGTTCATCGCGGCGCTGGCGCGCCCGCTCTTCCGCACCCGCATCAGCGCGTACGCCGATATCTTTAAGCTCTTTGTTGAGATCGTTAAGCAGTTCTTTCTTGGTATCGAAGGAGCTTTTCAGCGATGCCAGCACCTGATGATACTGGCTAACCTGCGCGGCATGGGTGCGCAGCGCTTCACGCGCGCGGGTGCGTTCGATTTCCGCCTGCTCAAGACGCTGGCGCAGCTTCTCGTTGAGATCGCTGTTGCCGTTGAGCATATCGGCGGAGTCGGAGTAGCTGAAATGCGCGCGGCGCGACACCACTTCCGTTAGGGCAAACGCCTGCTGACGCGCATCACGCTGCTGCTGCTGCGCGTAGGCGTAATCTTCTTTTAGTTGGTCATACTGTTCCGGGTCGCTTTGCAGCACCGAAGCCATCGGCTCCAGCTTCGCCAGTTGGTTGCCAAACTGGCCGATGAAATGCGCCGCTTCCTGGGCTTCGTCCAGGCGCTCGCGGATCTCATCCACGCGGTCAGACAGCGTATCATCTTCCAACAGCGCCAGACGCGGTAACAGACGGTTAAGCAGAGCCACGCCCTCTTTCGCCTGGTCAAACTGGGCGCGCTGCTGCTGGTTGTCGTTTTCGTGTGTGCTCTGTGCCCGCTCAAGTTCGTTACGGCGAGTATTAAGCTGGCGGATTTCCGCTTCCGGGTCAGATTCAAACGCTACGGCCAGGTGGCTGCCGATAAAGCGGCTGAACGCCTGGTGCAAACGCTGGGTTTTCTGCACATCAAACGACAGGGTAGCAAAGCACTCAGACAGCGTTTCACGCTCCTGGTGCAGGCTTTCAATACGGCTTTCACGCGCCGCGCGGCCAAACAGCGGCAGCGTCGGGAAACGCGAGTAGCGCCACTGGCGATCGGCGATTTTCACCACCACCGCTTTTTCCAGCTCTTCGGTACTGAATACGCTGTCATCAAAGGACTGCGGGTCCCCTTCAATCAGATACAGATCTTCCGGGGTGTCTTCCAGCCCTTCCAGTTGCTCGCGTACCAGCGACAGATCCGGCACCACGATAGCGTGGCGCGACGGGCCGTACAGCGCCGAGAAGTACGGCGCGTCTTCCAGGCTAACGTCATCATAAATTTCCGACAGCAGTACGCCACCGAAACGTTCGGCAAGGGTGTTCAGGCGTGCGTCTTCCGCGCCGCCAGGCTGGCTGAGGCGCTCAATTTCTTCATCGACGGTACGCTTACGCGCGCCGACTTCATCACGCTCAACCACCGCTTCGCGCTCACGCTCCAGCAGCTGTTGCAGGTATTCAGTCACCTGCTGGCTGGATTCAAAGTTCTCGCCGCACTGTTCGATAATCTGGTTAAGGCTGTTTTGAGCCGCCAGCCAGATGGGCGCGCGCTGGGTCAGGGTTTTAATGCGGCTTTGCAGCTGCTCCAGTTCCTGGCGCAGCGTCATACGCTGCTCGCCAGCCTGCGCCACGTGGTCAGACAGCGCGGCGATACGCTCTTCCAGCTCCTGATGCAGCGCTTCAAGCTGTTCCGGGGAGTAACGTTTGCCCTGGCGTTTGCAGAAATCAGCGAGCAGACGCTCGGCATCCTGCTGCTCGCGCAGGCGCTGTTCCAGCTCATTTAAGCGGGAACGCAGCGGCGTCACCTGGGCGGCAAGGTGACGCTGGGTGGAGGCGTCGCGCAACAGATCGCGCGCCACGTCCCAGGCTTGATCACGCGCTACCGGGCCGTTAATGGCGCAAACCAACTGGAACGCCTGCTCGAACTGGCTATGGGCCGCCTGGGCGACGCTCATTTTCTGCTCGAGGTTAAGCAAACGGCCAGTGGCTTCTTCCTCTTTTGCCTGGAAGGTTTCCAGCCACTCTTCGGCAGATTGCGGGGAGAGATCCGGCAAATGGCACAGCTCGCGGGCGCGCTCAAGCGCCGTCAGCGCCTGTTGATACTGAATGGCGCGGGTTTGCTGAACGTCCAGCGCCTGCTGGTAGTCTGCCAACTGGTTTTTCAGCTCGTCCACTTCCAGCTCTGCGGCTTCGGCGCGGGCTTCATTCTCTTCCTGCTGTTCAGCGGCTTCGGCGACGACTTCGTTTTGCTCTTCAAGCCGTACCTGCAACTCTTCTAAATCGGCGTCATAGCGCTCGATTTTTTCCTGCTGGCGCAGTGCTGTTTGTACCAGGTTGAGGTGGTCGCTGGCGGCCTGATAATCGGTCTCCAGATCGCCTTCCGCACCGGCATGCTCGGCCAATTCACGCGCCATATCGACGTGCTTATACTGCTCGGCAGCCAGTTGCTGGCGGCTGGTGAACAGATCGCGACGGTATTCAATGGCTTTGTCGAGGTGAACACGGCGCTCATTGGCATGACGCATATAATCCGCCGCCACATAGTCGGTGGCTTCGGAAATCAGGTGCTTAAACAGGTCGCGGTCCGACTGGGTAACGCGGATCGCTTCCAGCGTCAGGCGGTTTTCACGCAGCGCCGCTTCCATGTCCTGGAATGCTTTGCGCACGCCGCTGTTTTCCGGCAGCAGGTAATCGCGCAGGGAGCGGGTGATAGCGCTGGAAATCCCGCCGTACAGCGAGGCCTCAATCAAACGGTAATATTTACTACGGTCTGAGGCAGAACGCAGGCGACGCGCCACAATCCCCAGATCGAACATCAGGGAGTGGTAATCGGTGATCGAGTTAAAGACCTTAAACTGCACCCCTTCGATCTGCTCGATTTTATCTTTGAGTTCCTGAAGGGTTAACACCCGCGCCTGGCGCTCGTTCAACGTTTCGGTGAGCAGTTGGGTCGGCAGGATCGAGGTCGGCAGGCCCTGGATCGCAAAGGGTTTGATATCCACTTTGCGATCGCGACCGGCAATCTGTTGCAGACGCACCCCAACCACCACGCGCTGATGGCGCGAGTTCACCACATCCAGCACCGAATAGCAGACGCCTGCTTTCAGTTTGCCGTGCAGGCCCTTATCGCGCGAGCCGCTGGTGGCCCCTGCTTCGGTGGTATTACGGAAGTGCAGTAGCGTCAAATCCGGGATCAGCGCCGTGACGAAGGCCGCCATGGTGGTGGATTTCCCTGCCCCGTTACCGCCCGAAAGCGTGGTGACCAGCTCATCCAGATCAAAGGTCCGGGCAAAAAAACCGTTCCAGTTAACCAGCGTTAGCGAGCGAAATTTACCGCGTTCAATCATTCTCTTCCTCCGCATTATCCGGTTGCGCGTCTTCAGGCTCATCATTGAGTTGCAGGTGGTTTTCCACCTGCATGGCTTCGCCATCGCGGATCATGCGCAGTTGCGCTTCGCGTGGATCATCGCCGGCGCGCACATCAGCACCAAAGCGGAACACCGACTCAGTAATGCGGAATTTACTGCTGTCATGCCCCATAAACCACACCATACCTAAGCGGCGCAGGCGGTTTAACGAGGAGCGCACTTTTTCCTGAAGCTTTTGTTTATCAAGATCCGAACCGGTGGAACGGTTGTTGACCAGTTTGAGCAGTTTGCTTTCGTCCGCCAGGCTCATCAGCTCGTCATACAATTCCTGCTGGGTAAAAATACCTTCGTTGGCCAGACGTTCCGGGCTGAGATAGAGATAGCAGAGGATTTTGCCCACCATCATATCCAGCTCGGACAATACCGACCGCGGGATCAGGGTGGTTGAACGAGGACGCAGGTAGAAAAACCCTTCCGGCGCGCGAATTAATTCCACGTTATAGCGGGTGTAAAACTCTTCCAGCTCCGGCTGGAAATCCATCAAAAAGGCGTGGTTATCCAGTTCATCAAGCCCGACGTGGCGCCCTGAGCGCAACTGGCTATCCAGCGCAGGAAATAGCGGATTAGCCAGCGCCTGAGCCAGTTTAACCGGCATGAATTTTTCAATATTTGTCAATGACATGTGCCTGTACCTTGGCTCCGTAATCATTAATGGGCTGCCATTTTGCCGGCAACCCAGTGAAATCTGCTTCAGCGATACCGAGGCGCACGGCCTGGTCAACCACGATGCGTGCAACGTCAAAATGACGGGCCCGCGGATATTGCGCGAGATACTCACGCATCACCAGACCAAGATCCAGTGGTTGTTGTCTGTTTTTAAAGCCTGCCAGTTGGCCTTCGATCAGCGCCGCCAGCTGTTCGCGGATCTCGTTAAACTCTTCGTATTCCAGATCCGCCGGGAGTTCGCCGGTCACCTCTTCATCGCGCAGCGTCATCTCTTCGTCGCGCATATCCAACAAACGGTCGGCATTGGCGTAGGTTAACGCCCAGGGCGCATCGAAATAACTTTGCACCGACTGGCGCAGGCGCTGGGCGAAGACGCGGTTTTTATCCATATCGATGGCGGTACGGATAAATTTATGCACATGGCGGTCATAGCCGATCCACAGGTCAATCGCCTGCTGGCCCCAGCTGATAATGCGGTCCAGCTTGCTTTGCAGGTCGACCACCAGCCGGTCAATAAAGTGCAGATCGTGCTTATCGAGGATCGCGTCCTGGATCAGCAGCAAATTGGCTTGCAGCTTGTCGCCCGCCGCTTCGAGGGTATCCTGCAATTCACGCAGCGTACCCGAGGTTTCTGACAGCAGTAATTCACAGCTTGAGATGGCGGCGCGCCAGTCTTTGTTCAGCAATTGGGCGATATCGTCTTTCACCAGTTGCTGCTGTTCATCCATGATGCGCTGGGTCAGGTCGATGCTGTCGAAGATCTCCGCCACCGAATATTTCAACGGCGCGTAGACATTGCGATGCCAGTGAAATTCGTCTCCGCCCTCGCTGGCGGCATCGGCGGCGCGTTTCAGTTCACCCGCCACGATGGAAAGCTGCATCGAAAGGCGCAGCGTGGAAAATTCACGCTGGCGGATGTAATAGTCGGTAATGCCAATGCCCAACGGGGTTAAGCGATAGATAGCATTGCCTTCGGTGATCTCGCTGGTAAAGCGGTTGAGCAGGCGCTGGCGCACCATATCGTTGATGGCGTTGTTGGCGCGCTGGGTTACCGTTTCGTGGGTCTGCTCAAACGCCTCGCTGACGTGACGGAACGCATCCACCAGCTCGCCTTCGCTCATTTCGCCGTCCATGCGCTCGCCGTTTAGCGTGGCGATAGCCAGCAAAAAAGCCAGCCTGTCTACCGGAAGCTGGATGGAAAAATCATTTTTCCTGGCCCAGGCAACCAGTTCGGGGACTGTCTGGGAAAAATCACTCATAGTTTATCCTTGGTTCTCCGGCTTGCGTGCGGTGACATGTATATAACGCCCCAGACTGATGTAAGGTTCCTGCCGGCAGTAGCGCGTTTCCAGTTCGAGTAACTCCTCAAACTCGTCGCGCTGGCGGTGTTTTTCGCGCAGATAATCATGAAAAACCCGCACGCCAGTTTTGCCGGTAATGGTCCAACCGATTTGTTCAAGCCAGCGATAGACATCGTCAGGGTTGCGCGGATGATCCGGTGACAGGGTGCGTTTTTTGCGCTTCGGCATGCCTTGTTGTACATAAGCGAAATTTCCGGCCACCATATTATGCATCAGCAAACCGTTTGCATTGTAAAACATCAAGGAAAGCGCGCCACCGGGAGCAAGCGTTTCCCATAATGCGTTCAATACGGCCAGCGGATCGCTGACCCACTCCAGCACCGCGTGAAACAATATCAGATCAACCGGGCTTTCTAAATGTTGCCCTATCTCTTGAGCGGCGCAGTGAATAAACCGCATATTGCCGCTGACCGCCTTTTCCTGGCTCGCCAGCTGCGCCCGCGTCAGCATTTCTGAAGAGAGATCGCATAGCGTAACCTGATGACCGCGCTCTGCCATGCGAATGGCGGTTTGCCCTTCTCCACCGCCGGCATCCAGAACCCGTAATGGCCGCTGCGGTAAAACATCCAGCAATTGATCGAGATCCTGCCAAAGAATGGCCTGACGCAATTGGCCTTTCGTTGTACCGTAAATGTTGCGCGCAAACTTTTCGGCAATATCATCAAAATTGCGATCCCGCATGGGTACAACTCCACCTTAAAAGAAAGCATCTGGGCAAAGGCGCTATTTTGGCATAGCCGCAGGGATAAGGAACCCATCAGGTGTAAGATCCGCGCTTTGCGCCCGTTATATGGTTAAAAAGGACCCGCTTTTATGCTCTTTTTCCTGAAAAAACTGATCGGCGGGCTGTTAATGCCCCTGCCGTTCCTGCTGATCGTCATAGGTAGTGCGATTTTGCTGCTGTGGTTTACCCGCTGGCAGAAAACGGCAAAAACGCTGCTGACCGCTGGTTGGCTCACGCTGTTACTGCTCAGCCTGCAACCCGTTGCCGATGGGCTGCTGAGCCCGATAGAGTCGCGCTATCCGACCTGGCAAGGCGAGCCGAAGGCGCAATATATCGTGATATTAGGCGGTGGGTATACCTGGAACCCGCAATGGGCGCCCAGTTCGAACCTGATTAATAACAGCCTGCCGAGAGTGGCGGAAGGCGTTCGCCTGTGGCTGGCTAACCCAGGGGCGAAGCTGATTTTTACCGGGGCCAACGCTATCGGCAATCCGGTGAGCACCGCTGAGGCAGGCGCTCGGGTGGCAGAGAGTTTAGGGGTGCCGCGCGACGCTATCATCACGCTGGATACACCGAAAGATACCGAGGAAGAAGCAGCAGCAGTGGCGAAGAAGATTGGCGATACGCCGTTTTTGCTGCTGACGTCCGCCTCGCATCTGCCCAGGGCGATGATCTTTTTCCAGCAACAGGGGCTTAAGCCGATCCCCGCGCCCGCTAACCAAATCGCGATTACTTCTCCGCTCAATCCCTGGGAGAGAGCTTTCCCCTCTCCCCTTTGGCTAATGCACAGCGATCGGGCAAGTTATGAAACCCTCGGCCGGGTGTGGCAATGGCTGAAAGGTGTGTCAGGCGATCCACGGGATCAGTGATTTAGACGCCAAATCGAAATTGTTGCGGTTCATTCGCCCGGTTTGCAGCAGCTGCGCCACTTCGTCCCACAGCACATACAGCCAGCGCCGGGAGAGGAAAGCCTCCGACACCGGCGCGCGCTGGAGATAATGCCAGAGCAGGCTTTCCGCCTGCCCGGTATCGCATAAGCGGAACAGTTCATACTCGCGCGGTGCCCAGAGCGTTAAGCCGGGGTTAACCATCGCCAGCAACTGGTCGCTACGGGAATCTTTCAACATGCTGCGTAGGGTGAAATTGCCGTGGATCAGCACACAGTTATCGTTGAACCCGTAGAACAGCGAGCCGAGGCATTCCCGGGTACGAAACAAAATCCGTTTATCCTGCATGGTCAACCCACAGCGCGGATATTGATTCAGCGTGTTCCAGAGCACTTCAACGCGCTGGCGGTACCAGGAGGGCCAGATATTTTCCTGGGTGCTATCGACATTGCCCACGCAGCCCCGGCTGTCGACGCGGTGCCAGGCCAGCAGGGATTCAACAATCTGGTCTTTTAACTGCTCCCAGCGCTCCGGCGTTCGGGCTGGCGCTTCCACCGATACGCCGCGCAAACGCTCCATCAGCACCACGTCCGGGCCCGGGTTCTCTTCATGGGTCATCACCCCATAAACTACCGGCATACGCGCGGTTCCCGAACGGGCCAGCATGGAAATTTTCCAGGCGAGTTGCCCAGCCAGCCCTGGGGATGTAAAGCTACGGGCCAGCAGCGGCATCGGGTTGCCCTGACTGTCATAAAGTGCCCACAGCGCGGTATCGGGCTTCTCGCTGACGCATTCAACCCGGCTTAGTTTTTCACCCAACAGATGACTGAGTTCTGCACGCAGTTGCTCCATTCGCTTTTACCCTTAATAACCATACTGGTTTAATAATGGGCGTCCTTTACGCAGATGTCATCAGACGAGATCAATAAGCTGCCAGAAAGAAAAAACCGGCCAGTGGCCGGTTTTCAAAATTGTCGGTTTAGCGCATTTCTGCCCGAACTCTTTCGAGATCGGCGGGGGTATCGACGCCGGTACCCGGCACCTCATGCGCCACCGCAACGTGAATTTTTTCACCGTTCCAGAGCACACGCAGTTGCTCCAGTTTTTCAATATGTTCCAGCTCGCTCGGTGCCCAAGTCACGTAGCGGCGAATGAATCCGGCGCGATAGCCATAGATGCCGATATGGCGCAGGAAATGCCCGGCAATGACATCATGAGATTCAGCGAAGCGGTCGCGATCCCAGGGAATGGTGGCGCGAGAAAAATAGAGCGCGAAACCATTTTTATCCATTACCACTTTAACGGCATTCGGGTTGAACGCCTCTTCCGCGCAGTGGATCGGCACTGCCAGGGTCGCCATGCCTGCATCGCATTGCGCCAGGTTTTCTGCAACCTGACGAATAATCGCGGGCGGGATCATTGGCTCATCGCCCTGCACGTTAACAATGATGGTGTCATCGGAAAAACCCAGCTTCTCGACAACTTCCGCCAGGCGTTCAGTGCCTGATTCGTGATCGGCGCGCGTCATACAGACTTCGCCGCCCACAGCGCGAACGGCATCGGCCACCTCAACCACATCAGTGGCGACGATCACGCGGTCAGCGCCGGATTCCCGGGCGCGCTCGAGCACGTGCACAATCATCGGCTTGCCGTTAATGTCTACCAGCGGTTTGCCCGGAAGACGCGTTGATGCGAAGCGGGCGGGAATAATAGTCACAAAACTCATGAAAAACTCTCTTCCGGATCCAGGGTGCGGGCTTCGGTTTCCAGCAATACGGGAATACCCTCTTTAAACGGGAAGGCCATATTGTCCACTTTGCAGATAAGCTCCTGCTTATCCTGGCTGTAATACAACTTGCCGTTGCAGACCGGGCAAGCAATGATTTCAAGCAAACGATGATCCATGTTTCCTCCTGATGGATGTGATGCCCAGAGAATACCACAGCCCTGGTTCAGGGTTGTTGGATTTCCCAGACGCTGCCCCATACAGCCTGTAATGACGAAGGCTGGCTGGCCAGCGTAACCCTTGTTGCGCCCTGCCAGCGGGCAAATTCAGTGATGGCAGTCTGTAAACCGCTTACCCGTTGCGCATTGACCACAACGTCAGGTTCCAGATACAGAGCGATAATCGCCAGCTCGCCCGTTTTACGGTGCATTTTGGCATCCATCCGCCCAACAAGCTGGCCGCAGTGCAGTAACGGCAACGTAAAATAGCCGTACTGCCGTTTTTCCGCCGGGGTATAACACTCCAGCCGGTAACTAAAATTAAACAGCTGTTCGGCGCGGCGGCGGTCCCAGACGACCGGATCAAAAGGCGAGAGCACCGCGCTGTGCGTAGCACGCAGGTTTTTCCCGCTCGCCAGTAACGGCAAGAGATCCTGATGCAGCCACATCTGCCCCAGGGACTCCACCTCAACGCTAACCACACTGCCTTGCGCCTGCCAGCGCGCTATGTGCTCCGTCAGCGGCACCTTTTTCAGGCGGTAATAGTCAGCAAGCCAGGCACTTTTAAATATCCCCAGGCTACGGGCGCTGTTTTCCAGCATGCGGGCCTGCGCGAGTTCCTGCGGTAAAAGGTGTTTTTCGTCGTCCCAGTGCGGCATGACGCGGGTAGTGAGATCATAAACGCGCTGAAAATTCCTGCGCTCGACCACCATCACTTTTCCGGCGCTGAACAGGCCTTCAAGATGGCGCTTATGCGGTTTCCAGTCCCACCAGCCGCGTTGCCCAGGACGCGGATGTTCAAAATCCGCCGAGCGTACCGGCCCGTTCTGGGCAATCCAGTCGAGCAATTCGGCGATATCACCGGCATGTTCCGCCATCCATTCCGCGCGGTATTTCCAGCCCATGTTTTCTGGCTGGAGCATTTGGTGACGAACCAGTTCAAAGTCGCTGCGCGGAAGAAAACAGGCCTCATGCGCCCAGTACTCCATGAGATCTCCCCGCGCCAGCGCATCGTCAAGCCAGGCCATCGGGTATTGCCCCAGGCGGCTGAACAGTACCAGATAAGGGCTGCGCGCCACCACATTAATGGTGTCGATTTGCAGTAATGACATTTGGGTGATGGCGGCAAGGATATCCGCCGGACGGGCGCGGCGGCGCGGTTTGCGCAGTAGGCCCTGGGCGGCAAGATGCAGATTGCGTGCGGTTTGAAGAGTGAGTAAAGGTTCAGCCATGGTGCATCCTTGTTCGGCCCAGCGGCTGTTTAGCGCACCAGGGAGAGGATATCCAGAAGAAGTTTGTCTGCCGCCGGGGATGCAAGCTGCGCCTCTACCGGCAAATACCACCAGTTTTGTTGCGCGAAGGGCCGGCATTTCACTGCGTCTTTTTCGGTCATCATTAATACCTGGTCAGGACGAGCGAAGGCGGAGACCTGCGCTTGCGTCAGCGCCTGGTGATCCGCCAGGCTCAGCGTCTTAACGGGCGTTACACCTAAACTTTCCAGCGTGGCGAAAAAGCGCGGCGGATGACCAATCCCCGCCATTGCAACTACGCCCGTGAACGATGCGGCATCACGCTTTTCTCCGGTTAGCAGATTAACGGCCTGGGTTGGCACCAGCCGCATCGCGATCTCACCCGCTTTTGGCGTACCGCCATTGGTGATGACTGCATCTACTTCACGCAACCGGCCTTCACGTTCACGCATCGGGCCCGCGGGCAACCACCAGCCGTTGCCGAAACGCCGTACGCCGTCCACTACGACGATCTCCCTGTCACGCGCCAGCGCATAATGCTGTAGCCCGTCGTCGGTGATGATAATTTGCGGCGGATTATGTTCAAGCAGGGCCTGCACCGCCTCGCTGCGTACCGGTGAGACCGCCACAGCAGCGCCGGTACGCTGGTAAATCAGCACCGGCTCATCTCCGGCCTGTTCGCTGGAGGTTTGCGCATCAAGGACCAGCGGATAGCGTTCGGCTTTGCCGCCGTAGCCGCGTGAAACCACGCCAACCCGGATGCCGCGCTGCTGCAACTGCTCCACCAGCCAAACCACCACCGGAGTTTTACCGTTGCCGCCCGCGGTCAGATTACCCACCACGACCACCGGGACAGGCGCGCGCCAGGCTTTACGCCACCCTGCGCGGTAGCTTAGCCGGATAAGGGCGCTCACCAGGCCATAAAGCCCGGCGAGCGGCAACAGCAGAAACCACAGGCGGGATTGCCCCGACCAGATTTTTTCAATCATGCGCCAAACTGCATTTTATGAAGCTGGGCGTACACGCCGCGCTCATTTAACAGTTCGTCATGGGTGCCACGCTCCACGATGCGACCATCTTCAATCACCACGATTTCATCGGCTTTCTCAATGGTCGACAGGCGGTGGGCAATCACCAGCGACGTGCGGTTTTTCTGCAGTTCATCCAGCGCCGCCTGGATAGCACGTTCAGATTCGGTATCCAGCGCCGACGTCGCCTCATCCAGGATGAGGATCGGGCTATCGCGCAGCAACGCACGGGCAATGGCGATACGCTGGCGTTGACCGCCGGAGAGCATCACCCCGTTTTCACCGATGATGGTGTCGAAGCCGTTATCCATCTTATTGATAAAGTCGGTGGCATAGGCCATTTTCGCGGCCTTCTCAATTTCTTCGCGGCTGTACTCTTCGGTACGGGCGTAAGCAATGTTATTGGCGACGGTGTCGTTAAACAGATGCACGTTCTGGGATACCAACGCCACCTGGTTACGTAATGACGTCAGGGTATATTCCCTCAGGTCATGGCCGTCCATCAGGATTTCGCCTTCATCAATATCGTAAAAGCGGGTGATCAAACCAGCGATGGTCGATTTACCCGAGCCTGAGCGCCCAACCAGAGCGACGGTCTTACCCGCCGGAATGCGCAGATTAATGTTGCGCAGTGCCGGAGTGTCTCTGCCTGGATAGGTAAAGGTGACATTACGGAACTCAATATCGCCCGTGGCGCGTTCGATAACCCGCGTACCGTCATCTTTTTCCTGCTCGCTGTCCAGAATGCTGAACAGGGTCTGGCAGGCCGCCATACCGCGCTGAAACTGGGCGTTAACGTTGGTCAGGGATTTCAGCGGGCGCATCAGGGCGATCATCGCCGAGAACACCACGGTAATGGTCCCGGCAGTGAGGGTTTCCATCACGCTGGGGAAGCTGGCGGCGTACAGTACGAAAGCCAGGGCCAGGGAGGCAATCAGTTGGATAATCGGATCGGAGATGGAGGAGGCGGAAACCATACGCATCCCCTGGCGGCGCATTTTATTGCTCACTTTGTCAAACCGATCGGTTTCTACCTGCTGGCCGCCAAACATCAGCACCTCTTTATGCCCTTTGAGCATCTGTTCCGCGCTGGTAGTCACCTGCCCCATGGTGTTCTGCATGTTTTTGCTGATATTGCGAAAACGTTTTGAAACCACGCGAATGGCAATGGACACGATGGGCGCGAGCACGATCAGAATGATCGACAACTGCCAGCTGTAATAAAACATCATGATAAACAGGCCGATAATCGATGCGCCTTCACGCACGACGGTGATCAGCGCGCCAGAAGAGGATGAGGCAACCTGTTCAGAATCATAGGTAATACGTGAAAGTAGTGTACCGGTGGACTGTTTATCAAAGAATGCGACCGGCATCCCCATCATATGGTTAAACAGGCGGCGGCGCATAGTCATGACGACCTTACCGGAAACCCATGAAATACAGTAACTTGAAATGTAACTGGTGATGCCGCGCAGGACCATTAATCCAATGACGACTAAAGGCATCCAGAGCAGTACAGAGCGATCCGTCTTACCAAAACCATCGTCCAGTAATGGTTTAAGCAGCGATAACATATAGGTATCGCTGGCTGCGTTGAGAATTAACGCTATCGCAGCAACAATGAGGCCTGGTTTGAAAGGGGCAATCATTGGCCAGAGGCGGCGAAAGGTTTGCCACGTCGAAAGATCTTTGTCGGTATGCATTCAAAAAACCAGCTTTCGTTGAAATAGCCGCATATTCTACCCGTTATCCTTATCTACGCCAAACCACTGATGATACCAGCGAGGCGAAAGTTGCTGGCGGAAGCGTGTGATAATCATAGATTTTGGCGAAAAATTCACCGTAACTTGCCCCGCATGCGCGGTATCCTGCCATTGATAGTCATAGTGCTTATAGCGCGCTACTACCGGGCGAGACGGCAATCGCCACGCGTTGTAGCGGGCCACGGAGGCCAGCGCAGCCTGCCCTGCTACCGTCCTCAACAGGAGAACGCTGGATGATGTTTTGCTGCCGTGGTGCGGCACTTGCAGCACTGAAGCCTGCAGTTCGCGCCAGTGGTGCTTTACCATCAACCGTTCGGCGTCAGCTTCAATATCCCCGGTCAATAAGATGCTCTGCTCGCCATCGCTGACTTTAACCACGCACGAGGCGTTGTTCCCGGTATTCGCGCTGAGCTTCAGTGGCCAGTGCACTGTGAACACCAGCCCCTGCCAGCGCCAGCGCTTGCCGCGCAGGCAGGATTGATGCCCTGCCCAACCCAGCGAACTGATCACGGGTAGCGACGGCCATGTCTTAATCAAACTGTTCAGGCCGCCCCGATGATCGAGATGCTCGTGGCTTACGATAACGCCATCGGGTGTCAGGTGATGCCAGCGCAGCCAGGGGATAATCGTTTGTCGCGCGCTGTCCCCGCCCGGCCAGGCGTTGCCAGTATCGTAGAGCATGGCGCGACCATTACGCTCGATCACGATCGCTAAGCCATGCCCAATATCCAGCATATGAACGGCCCAACCATTATCGTGACGCTGGCGGATCAGCGGCCCGCTCAACAGTAGCACCACAATGCCGGGCAACAATGGCGTGTACCACAGAAAGCGTAGCCGCCAGAGAACAATTAGCAACCAGGGGCTAAACGCCAGCCAGAGAAAACGCCTGTCGACATCCAGCCAGCCGGGCGGCAGCGCCTGTAATCCATAAAAAACTCCGGCCAGCGAACGGTCCGCGATGTATTCAAGAACATGCTCCGCTGCACCCATCCCCACGCGATTTGTCATCATCGCCAGCAGGATCAGTGGCACGGTCACAAAGGTCACCACCGGTACGGCAAATAAATTGGCGACGACTGACGTCAGGCTGATGCCATGAAACAGCATGACCTGTAGCGGCAATAGCAGTAATGCCATGCCAGCCTGGAGGTGCAATAGCGCCAGCACAGGTTTGACGATGCGCGGCGATCCCAGCGGAATGAAGGGCATCCATTGAAACCAGAACAGCAACGCGCCTACTGCCAGAACCGAAAGCCAGAAGCTTTCTGACAGCACGGTTAAGGGATCGATAAACATGATGCCAGCGACGCAGCACAGCCATACGTGCAAAGGCTGCCCATTGCGCCCGCTCAGTCTGAGCGCGCCCCAAATCAGCATGGCGACAAAGGTTCTGATCGCAGGCGGGTTAGCCCCGCTCAATCCTGTATAGGCGCCGCTGGTTGCTAAACTGATGAGTAAGGGGAAAGCGTGGTGGATGAATCTGGCCGGAAAGGCAAATTGCATAAAACGTGCTATCCCCCAACCCATTAATCCGGCGAGGCCAATATGCAGCCCAGAAATCGCCATTAAATGGGATGTTCCGGTTTCACGCATCAGGTTTTTTATTTCATCGCTTACCGCCAGCCGTTCGCCGAAGCCCAATGCCATGATGACCTCGCGCCAGGGCCGGTGCGCAAGCGACTGGCTAACCGACGCCATAAAACCTGCGCGCCAGCTGCATTGGCTGTCGAGCGGTCGGGAGGAGATTATCCGGCCCGTTACGATACGCCGCTGTGACAAGGCGTAGCGCTGGTTGTCAAATCCACCATCATTAAGCTGCCCGTGGATGGGCTTCAGGCGCACCACAAGGTTCCAGCGCTGGCCAGCACACACTTTTTCTGCAAGATAGCCGCCGGGCAAATCTACCGTGATGGCCGGAAGCAGCCATTTACCCTCAATATGGGTGATTCGCGCCAGATGCCGGGTGCCACCATCGGTTTGCAGAATCGTCGCCGTCACATGCTGATTGCGCGTGGTGAGCGACAGTGGCGTCAGGGTTTGCCATGCCGCCAAAGAGGCCCAACAGAAAAAGAGCAGCGTCAGCGCCAGCGTACGCGCGGCTTTTCCCGGTGCTAAAAGTAGCAGCATCGCAGCCGCATTTATCACTGCCAGCAGTTCCAGTGACGGTAACTGAGGCAGCCAGAGTAGCGGCATTGTCCCTAAAATCAGGCAATAGCAAAGGGTAATGAGCGGCATGCAGGCCTCCTGTCTTGCCGCAGTATGCCGGGAATAAACAGGAGCGCGAGCCAGGAATCACAGCGTTACGCGCTGTGTTCATAGAATGTTGTGGTGTTGCTGCAACGCGCAGATATCTTGCGAGTTAAACCGTAACGTTTATGAAGGGCAAAAAAAAACGACATCCGTAGATGTCGTCTTCAGGGCAAGCTCAAACAAGCTTAACCATAGATATTGGCGCGGTCGCGTAACTCTTTACCCGGCTTAAAGTGCGGAACGTATTTGCCTTCCAGATCCACTTTATCGCCCGTTTTCGGGTTACGGCCAGTGCGCGGAGCGCGATAGTGTAAGGAGAAACTGCCAAAACCCCGGATTTCAATACGCTCGCCCTGGGCGAGAGTCGTGGCCATATGCTCCAGCATCTCTTTTACTGCATCTTCCACCGCTTTCGCGGGAATATGAGATTGCTGGGTTGCAAGTCTTTCAATTAATTCTGACTTGGTCATCATTCCTCCGGTTTCCATTCAGGAAAATTTGCCTACAGCTATCAATCGAACAAGGGCGGCCGCAGCCGCCCTGATTTAGCGCTCGGACGATTACTCGCCTTTAGCTGCTTTGAATGCTTCAGCCATAGCGCTGGAGAAGTTGCCGTCTTCCTGTTTGTTGTTAACAGTTGCGATTGCATCTTTCTCGTCAGCTTCGTCTTTGGCACGAACAGACAGGCTTACAACACGGTTTTTACGATCAACGCCGGTGAATTTCGCTTCAACATCGTCGCCAACGCTCAGAACCAGAGTGGCATCTTCAACGCGGTCACGGGAAGCTTCAGAAGCGCGCAGGTAGCCTTCAACGCCGTCTGCTAATTCAACTGTAGCACCTTTCGCGTCAACTGCCGTTACTTTACCAGTAACGATAGCGCCTTTCTTGTTCATAGCAACGTAGTTGTTGAACGGATCTTCTGCGAGCTGTTTAACGCCCAGGGAGATACGCTCACGCTCTGCGTCAACCTGCAGAACAACCGCTGCGATTTCGTCGCCTTTCTTGTATTCACGAACTGCTTCTTCGCCTGCAACGTTCCAGGAGATGTCAGACAGGTGAACCAGGCCGTCGATGCCGCCGTCCAGGCCGATGAAGATACCAAAGTCAGTGATAGACTTGATTTTACCTTCAACGCGGTCGCCTTTGTTGTGGGTCTCAGCAAACAGCTGCCACGGGTTGGATTTGCACTGTTTCAGGCCCAGGGAGATACGACGACGTTCTTCGTCAATATCCAGAACCATCACTTCCACTACGTCGCCAACGTTAACAACTTTGGACGGGTGGATGTTTTTGTTGGTCCAATCCATTTCGGAAACGTGCACCAGACCTTCAACGCCTTCTTCGATTTCAACGAAGCAGCCGTAGTCGGTCAGGTTGGTCACGCGGCCAGTCAGACGAGTGCCTTCCGGGTAACGTTTAGCGATAGCCACCCACGGATCTTCGCCCAGCTGTTTCAGGCCCAGGGAAACACGCGTACGCTCGCGGTCGAACTTCAGCACTTTAACAGTGATTTCGTCGCCAACGTTCACGATTTCGCTCGGATGCTTAACGCGTTTCCACGCCATATCAGTGATGTGCAGCAGGCCGTCTACGCCGCCCAGATCAACGAATGCACCGTAGTCAGTGAGGTTCTTAACGATACCTTTAACTTCCATGCCTTCCTGCAGGTTTTCCAGCAGCTGATCGCGTTCTGCGCTGTTTTCAGACTCGATAACGGCACGACGAGAAACAACAACGTTGTTACGCTTCTGGTCCAGCTTGATTACTTTGAATTCAAGCTCTTTGCCTTCGAGGTGCAGGGTGTCGCGAACCGGACGCACGTCAACCAGAGAACCTGGCAGGAACGCACGAATACCGTTCAGCTCAACAGTGAAGCCGCCCTTGACTTTGCCATTGATAACACCAGTAACGGTCGCAGCTTCTTCGTAAGCTTTTTCCAGCATCAACCATGCTTCGTGACGCTTCGCTTTCTCACGAGACAGCAGGGTTTCACCGAAACCGTCTTCTACTGCATCCAGAGCAACGTCAACTTCGTCACCAACCTGGATTTCAATTTCGCCCTGGGCGTTTTTGAACTGCTCAGCCGGAATGGCAGACTCAGATTTCAGACCGGCGTCAACCAGTACGATATCTTTGTCGATAGCAACAACAACACCACGAACGATAGAACCCGGGCGGGTTTCGATTTCTTTCAGGGATTCTTCAAAGAGTTGAGCAAAAGATTCAGTCATGTTTAATCTTCAGGTTTTAATTTAACGTCCACCTGGCTTCATGCCGGATGGGGTTGTTTCACATACCCGCTGTCAATCCATTGCAACGGGGGTACTGCAAATTCTGTCGCTTAATCAGCGAGAGCCAGTTTTTGGCGCGCATATTGTAGCGCTTTTTCAATCACTTGCTCAATGCTTAAACTCGTGGAATCCAGAACTAAAGCATCGGCAGCGGGGACAAGCGGCGCTACGGAACGGTTTCGATCGCGATCGTCACGTTCTTTGATCTCGGCCAAAAGGCGTTCAAAGTTAACACTAAAGCCCTTCTCCTGCAACTGTAGCATGCGGCGTTGGGCGCGCTCTTCAGAGGAGGCGTCAAGGAAAATTTTCACTGGCGCATCAGGGAATACCACGGTGCCCATATCACGCCCGTCGGCGATCAGACCCGGCGCTTCGCGAAACGCCCGTTGACGACGCAGCAAAGCTTCACGGACGCGAGGGAAAGCCGCGACCTGCGAGGCGGCGTTGGCCACATCCTGGGTACGGATTTCGCCGCTGACGTCTTCGCCTTCGAGGATCACTTCCAGCTCTTCATTGGTCGCCACAAAACGCACGTCGAGATGCGCCGCCAGGGGCACCAGCGCTTCTTCAGAAGCCACATCAACATGGTGATGCAGAGCCGCCAGCGCAAGGACACGGTAGATAGCGCCTGAATCCAGCAAATGCCATTGCAATGCTTCAGCCAGGGCTTTACATAGCGTGCCTTTACCTGCGCCGCTCGGCCCATCAACGGTAATCACGGGGGCTGCTGCCGTCATCCTATTCTCCTTAAGCCAGGCATACATGTCATAAACGCCGCGCATTATACGCGCCAATCACTCAGAGCGTTACTAAAGCTTACGTATGATTTGGTTTATGAATCTGAATGTAGAGGAATTGCTCAAGTATAGCGGGCTGGCGCAGTGCCAGCCCGTAGAGGCGGGATGAAAGCTTACGCCTGCGTGCTCAGGCGCGCCAGCTGCTCAAAATAATCCGGGAAGGTTTTGGCGGTGCATTTCGGATCGAGAATGGTCACCGGCGTATCTGATAGCGCCACTAATGAGAAACACATCGCCATACGGTGATCGTTATAGGTGCCGATATCCGCAAAGCGTAACTGCTCCGGCGGCGTGACCGTGATGAAATCATGGCCCTCTTCCACCGTCGCGCCCACTTTACGCAGCTCTGTCGCCATTGCCGCCAAGCGGTCGGTTTCTTTGACTCGCCAGTTATAGATATTGCGCAACGTCGTAGTGCCTTTAGCGAACAGCGCAGTAGTGGCGATAGTCATGGCGGCATCGGGGATATGGTTCATGTCCATGTCGATAGCGTTGAGATCGCCACGGGTGCAGGCGATAAAATCGTCGCCCCAGGTAATTTGCGCGCCCATTTTCTCCAGCACGTCAGCAAAACGGATATCGCCCTGGACGCTGTTGCGGCCAATGCCGGTCACTTTAATCGTACCGCCCTTGATCGCCGCCGCCGCCAGGAAATAGGACGCTGACGACGCGTCGCCTTCCACCAGATACTCACCCGGCGCCTGATAGCGTTGCCCGCCGCGGATCACAAAGCGCTGGTAATCGCCGTTTTCAACGTCCACGCCGAAGGTTTTCATCAAATGCAGGGTAATGTCGATATAGGGTTTGGACACCAGATCGCCTTTGATGGTGATAACCGTGTCCTGCTCCGCCAGCGGTGCGGTCATCAGCAGCGCCGTCAAAAATTGGCTGGAAACGCTACCATCAACCTCGACGTTGCCGCCGCTAAAACCGCCGCGCAGGCGCAGCGGAGGATAATGTTCCTGTTCCAAATAATCTATCTGCGCGCCGCCCTGGCGCAGTGCATCCACCAGATGGCCAATAGGACGCTCTTTCATTCGCGGCTCGCCGGTGAGCACGATGTCGTTGTGCCCCAGGCACAACGCCGCCGCCAGCGGGCGCATGGCGGTGCCGGCATTCCCTAAAAACAGCTCCAGCTCGCCTTTTGCCTGGAACGCGCCGCCCAGCCCGGTGACTTCGCAACGGCGACGGTCATCGGACAGTACATATTCAACGCCCAGCGCTTTCAGGGCGTTCAGCATATGACGGACGTCATCGCTGTCCAGCAGGTTGGTCAGCACCGTTTTGCCTTTGGCTAAGGCAGCAAGCAGTAATGCGCGGTTGGAAACGCTCTTCGAGCCGGGAAGGTTGATGGTGCCCTCAACGTGCGCGATGGGCTGTAAAGTCAGGGATTCCTGCATGCAAAAAATTCTCGATCGAGGTAATAAAAGCCCCGCAGACAGGCTGCGGGGAAGAAAAACAATAACGAGGATTAACCGTGGCGACGCTCAAAATCAATCATAAAATCGGTCAGCGCTTTTACGCCTTCCAGCGGCATCGCGTTATAGATAGAGGCGCGCATCCCGCCGACCACGCGGTGCCCTTTCAGCGCATGCAGACCGGCTTTAAATGACTCGTCGAGGAACAGCTTATCGAGGTTGCTGTCAGCCAGTTGGAACGGCACGTTCATGCGCGAGCGGTTGGCGCGGGCCACGTCATTACGGTAGAAATCGCTGTTGTCGATAACGCCGTACAGCAGATCCGATTTTTGCTGGTTGATGCGGTCCATGACGTCCACGCCGCCCTGCTGCTTCAGCCATTTAAACACCAGGCCGGAGAGATACCAGGCGAATGTCGGCGGCGTGTTGAACATCGAATCGTTTTCGCTCAGCACGGTGTAGTCGATGATCGACGGGCAGACGGAGTGCGCTTTACCCAGCAGGTCTTCACGCACGATAACAATCGTTAACCCTGCCGGGCCGATGTTTTTCTGCGCACCGGCATAAATTACGCCGTAACGGGAAATATCAATCGGATGGGAAAGAATGGTGGAGGAGAAATCAGCGGTTACGATGGCGTCGCCGAAGTCCGGCGTTTCATTAATGGCGATACCGTCGATGGTTTCATTCGGGCAATAGTGCAGGTAAGCGGCGTCTTCAGAAAGCTGCCATTCGTTCATCGGCTTGATGGCGCGTTTACCGTCGACGGTAATTTTGGCATCGATGACGTTCGGCTTAAGGTATTTATGCGCTTCTTTTACCGCGCTGGCTGCCCAGTAGCCGCCGTCCACATAATCGGCGGTAGTTTTATTGCCCAGCAGGTTGAGCGGGATGGCAGAAAACTGTCCGCGTCCGCCGCCGTGGCAGAATAAAACTTTATAATTAGAGGGGATATTCAGCAGATCGCGAAAATCTTTTTCCGCCTCTTCTGCGACCGCGATAAACGGTTTGCCGCGATGGCTGACTTCCATTACCGATGTACCCAATCCCTGCCAGTCGCGTAATTCCTGCTGTGCCAAAAGCATTACATCTGCCGGTAACATCGCCGGACCCGAACTAAAATTGTAGACCTGAGTCATTTCCCCTCACCACGCATAACAATAAGTTTTTCCTGTGGCTATCGGTTTTATCACTCAGCGAGTACGGCTGCAATGGCTAATCCCCGCCGGGGGCAAAACGTGCGCTTTATCACACGGCAGATTATGCCAGGCGGGAAGCAGAACACCGAAATTTACACTGTTCAGGTGACGCGGCAGGCGCGGCTGGCTTTAACCCACTGGTTATGCGCGCAGCGCGGACACATTAATTTATCTCCGGCTTTCATCGCGATCACTTCGCTACAGCGCGTGCAGGCGTAGTCTCCCGCGTCAGGCATGATTTTAAACGCTGGTTTATGGGAGTCCGGCAGAATGGGCAATCCGGGCCTGACATTCTCATCCGCGTAAAAATAAACGCTCAACTGCCCGTTGGTTTCCTGTATGGCTAATTTCACCTGTCCGAGCTGTTCCACGCCGCTAAGCCGCAGTTCCATAAAGTATTCAAACTCGGTCATGTTCTCTTTGCGAAGATTGTCCCAGGCGAGCTCGCCCTCTTTCACCACAATCATCGGCTTGCCTTCGAGCAGATCTTCCAGTTTCTCGCTGCGCGCCATCAGCCACATCACCAGCCGGTAAAGCGCGCCGAGCGAAATAAACACCACCAGCACCGGGATCATCGGCACGTCGTCATAAAACGCCACGTCACCCGCAGCAGAACCCAGCGTCAGGATGATCAGCACTTCAAACAGCGACATCTGGCGCACGCCGCGCCGCCCGGTGAGTTTCAGGAAAATAAACACCAGCACAAAGGTGTATAAGCTGCGCAGCGCGACTTCGCCGAGGAATTCAAAGGGGACCTTGTCAAAAGCCATCCGTTGCAAATCAAATGCTTTCATTTTTATTGGCCTTTACAGTACCTTGCTGAAAGTAAGCATAGCGCGAACAATTATTTTTGCCCGCTACGGCGGGAAGATGGCACCCGCAACACAAAACCCGTATCATTGCGCGCTTTGCGTACGATAAAAGTGACTCTCATGACTCAAACCTTCATTCCCGGTAAAGATGCTGCGCTGGAAGATTCCATCGCTCGCTTTCAGCAACAGCTCACCGACCTCGGCTTTAATATTGAAGAAGCCTCCTGGTTAAACCCCGTCCCGAACGTCTGGTCAGTGCATATTCGCGATAAAGACTCCGCGCTATGCTTCACCAACGGGAAAGGCGCCACCAAAAAAGCCGCGCTGGCCTCCGCGCTGGGCGAATATTTTGAACGTCTGTCCACCAACTATTTCTTCGCCGATTTCTGGCTGGGTGACACCCTCGCTAACGGTCCGTTCGTTCACTATCCCAACGAGAAATGGTTCCCGATCCCGGAAGACGACGAACTGCCAGAAGGCATTCTGGACGATCGCCTGCGCGCCTTTTACGATCCGGACAATGAACTCACCGCCAGCATGCTGATTGATCTGCAATCCGGCAACGCGTCGCGCGGTGTTTGCGCGCTGCCGTTCACCCGTCAGTCTGACCAGCAGACCGTGTATATCCCGATGAACATCATCGGCAACCTGTATGTCTCCAACGGTATGTCCGCAGGTAACACCGCTAACGAAGCGCGCGTGCAGGGCTTGTCTGAAGTGTTTGAGCGTCATATCAAAAACCGCATTATTGCCGAAAGCATCAGCCTGCCGGAGATCCCGCAGGAGGTTCTGGCGCGCTATCCGGGCGTGGTGGAAGCCATTGCTAAACTCGAAGCCGAAGGTTTCCCGATCTTTGCCTATGACGGCTCGCTGGGCGGCAAATACCCGGTGATCTGCGTGGTGCTGTTTAACCCGGCAAACGGCACCTGTTTTGCCTCGTTTGGCGCGCACCCGGATTTCGGCGTGGCGCTGGAGCGTACTGTAACCGAGCTGTTGCAGGGCCGCGGCCTGAAGGATCTGGACGTGTTTACCCCGCCGACTTTCGATGATGAAGAAGTGGCGGAACACGCTAACCTGGAAACCCACTTTATCGATTCCAGCGGCCTGATCTCATGGGATATGTTCAAACAGGATGCCGATTACCCGTTCGTCGACTGGAGCTTTGCCGGCACCACCGAAGAAGAGTTCGCCACCTTAATGGCCATCTTCAAATCTGAAGATAAAGACGTGTATATCGCTGACTACGAGCATCTGAGCGTTTACGCCTGCCGCATTATCGTGCCGGGCATGTCCGATATCTATCCGGCAGAAGATCTGTGGCTCGCCAATAACAGCATGGGCGCTCATCTGCGCGAAACCATTCTGGCACTGCCGGGCAGCACGTGGGAAAAAGAGGATTACCTCAACCTGATCGCTCAACTGGACGAAGAAGGCCATGACGACTTCACCCGCGTGCGCGAGCTTCTGGGACTGGCGACCGGCAAAGACAACGGCTGGTACACCTTGCGCATCGGCGAGCTGAAAGCGATGCTGGCGCTGGCGGGCGGCGATCTGGAACAGGCGCTGATCTGGACCGAATGGACCATGGAGTTCAACGGGTCGGTATTTAACGCTGAACGCGCTAACTACTACCGCTGCCTGCAAACCCTGCTGCTGCTGGCGCAGGAAGAAGACCGCCAGCCGTTGCAGTACCTCAATGCGTTTGTGCGTATGTACGGCGCCGAAGCGGTAGAAAGCGCCAGCGCGGCGTTGAGCGGCGAAGCACCGTTCTACGGCCTGCAAGCGGTGGATGCCGACCTGAAAGCCTTCCCGGCGCATCAGGCGCTGCTGGCCGCGTATGAGAAACTACAGCGCGCCAAAGCGGCTTTCTGGAAAGTGTCTTAACCTGAAGTCACTCAAAAAACGTATGCGATTGTGCATACCTCAGCTATATTACGGGGCGATTTAATTGCCCCTTTTTTTTATTTTGGCGTTAATTATTTCAAATGTAATTTTAAAGTTAAATATGAGTGAACATTCAAAGTCATTACTGGCTTTTAGTGTTACTTATTTTAATAAATACTCCATATTAATTAACTGTTGGCTATGAGGCGGAGCGGTGTCATTCAACTTAAATAATAAACTTTAAAAATTATTTTTAGCTTTATTTTCATAAGGTTAACGCAAAAATTTGCAATAACACCACGTTTTGCAGGTCTACAACTCCGGCGAGATATGATCGATATCAAATTTTGCTGTATAATGCTTTGTTAGTATCTCGTCGCCGATTAAATATAGAGAGAGTTAGTGTGAAAGCTGACAACCCTTTCGATTTATTACTTCCCGCTGCCATGGCAAAAGTTGCCGAAGAAGCGGGTGTCTATAAAGCAACGAAACAACCGCTGAAGACCTTTTATCTGGCGATCACTGCGGGCGTCTTTATCTCCATCGCGTTTGTTTTCTACATTACTGCCACCACCGGTACTGCGACCATGCCTTACGGCATCGCAAAACTCATCGGCGGGATGTGCTTCTCTTTAGGCCTTATTCTATGCGTGATTTGCGGCGCGGACCTGTTCACCTCTACGGTGCTGATTGTGGTCGCTAAAGCGAGCGGCAGGATCACCTGGGGCCAACTGGCGTGTAACTGGCTGAATGTCTATATCGGCAACCTGATAGGCGCGTTATTGTTTGTACTGCTGATGTGGCTGGCGGGCGAGCATATGGTCGCAAATGGCGGCTGGGGTTTAAATGTTTTACAAACCGCTGACCATAAACTCCACCATACTTTTATCGAGGCCGTCGCGCTCGGTATTCTGGCGAACCTGATGGTGTGCCTTGCGGTATGGATGAGCTACTCTGGCCGTAGCCTGTTCGACAAAGCGTTCATCATGATCCTCCCTGTTGGCATGTTCGTCGCCAGCGGGTTTGAGCACAGTATCGCAAATATGTTCATGATCCCGTTTGGTATTGTGATTCGTAACTTCGCCAGCCCGGAATTCTGGACCGCTATCGGTTCCTCACCGGACAATTTTTCTCATCTGACTGTGATGAACTTCATCATTGATAATCTGATTCCGGTTACGATCGGCAATATCATCGGTGGTGGTTTGTTAGTTGGGTTGACGTACTGGGTCATTTATCTGCGCGGCGACGACCACCACTAAGGTCGGCTCGGGCAGAAAGAAAAAATCCACTTAAGAAGGTAGGTGTTAAATGTCTGAACTTAATGAAAAGTTAGCCACAGCCTGGGAAGGTTTTGCCAAAGGTGACTGGCAGAATGAAGTTAACGTCCGTGACTTCATCCAGAAAAACTATACCCCGTATGAAGGTGACGAATCCTTCCTGGCTGACGCCACGGAAGCGACCACTTCCCTGTGGGACAAAGTTATGGAAGGCATCAAACTGGAAAACCGCACTCACGCGCCAGTTGATTTCGATACCGACCTGGCTTCTACCATCACCTCTCATGACGCTGGCTACATCAACAAGAGCCTGGAGAAAATCGTTGGCCTGCAAACTGATGCTCCGCTGAAACGTGCGATTATCCCGTTTGGTGGCATCAAAATGGTTGAAGGTTCCTGCAAAGCGTATGACCGCGAGCTGGACCCGGCTCTGAAAAAAATCTTCACCGAATACCGTAAAACCCACAACCAGGGCGTGTTCGATGTCTACACTAAAGACATCCTGAACTGCCGTAAATCTGGCGTGCTGACCGGTCTGCCGGATGCCTATGGCCGTGGTCGTATCATCGGTGACTACCGTCGCGTTGCACTGTACGGTATCGACTTCCTGCTGAAAGACAAATACGCGCAGTTCCTGTCTCTGCAATCCGATCTGGAAAACGGCGTAAACCTGGAAGCGACTATCCGTCTACGTGAAGAAATCGCTGAACAGCACCGCGCTCTGGGTCAAATCAAAGAAATGGCAGCGAAATATGGCTGCGATATCTCTGGCCCGGCGACCAACGCGCAAGAAGCGGTACAGTGGACTTACTTCGGCTACCTGGCTGCAGTGAAATCCCAGAACGGCGCGGCAATGTCCTTCGGTCGTGTGTCTACTTTCCTGGACGTGTTCATCGAACGCGACCTGAAAGCAGGCAAAATCACTGAAGCCGAAGCGCAGGAAATGATCGACCACCTGGTGATGAAACTGCGTATGGTGCGCTTCCTGCGTACCCCGGAATACGATGAGCTGTTTTCTGGCGACCCGATCTGGGCAACCGAATCCATCGGCGGTATGGGCGTTGACGGCCGAACTCTGGTTTCCAAAACCAGCTTCCGTTTCCTGAACACCCTGTACACTATGGGCCCGTCTCCGGAGCCGAACATCACGATTCTGTGGTCTGAAAAACTGCCGCTGAATTTCAAAAAATTCGCTGCGAAAGTCTCCATCGATACCTCTTCTCTGCAGTACGAGAACGATGATCTGATGCGTCCTGACTTCAACAACGACGACTACGCGATCGCTTGCTGCGTAAGCCCGATGGTTGTTGGTAAGCAAATGCAGTTCTTCGGCGCACGTGCAAACCTCGCGAAAACCATGCTGTATGCCATCAACGGCGGCGTGGACGAAAAACTGAAAATGCAGGTTGGTCCGAAATCTGAGCCAATCAAAGCAGACGTGCTGAAATTCGACGAAGTCATGGATCGCATGGATCACTTCATGGACTGGCTGGCTAAGCAGTACGTGACCGCGCTGAACATCATCCACTACATGCACGACAAGTACAGCTACGAAGCCTCTCTGATGGCGCTGCATGACCGTGACGTTATCCGCACTATGGCGTGTGGTATCGCCGGTCTGTCCGTCGCCGCTGACTCCCTGTCTGCAATCAAGTACGCGAAAGTTAAACCGATTCGCGACGAAGACGGCCTGGCTGTTGACTTCGAAATCGAAGGCGAATACCCGCAGTTCGGTAACAACGACGCTCGCGTGGATGACCTGGCGGTTGACCTGGTAGAACGTTTCATGAAGAAAATCCAGAAACTGACTACTTACCGCAACGCTATCCCGACCCAGTCTGTTCTGACCATCACCTCTAACGTGGTTTATGGTAAGAAAACCGGTAACACCCCGGATGGCCGTCGCGCTGGCGCTCCGTTTGGACCGGGTGCTAACCCGATGCACGGTCGTGACCAGAAAGGTGCAGTTGCCTCTCTGACTTCCGTTGCTAAACTGCCGTTCGCTTACGCTAAAGATGGTATCTCTTACACCTTCTCTATCGTTCCGAATGCACTGGGTAAAGACGACGAAGTGCGTAAAACCAACCTGGCCGGTCTGATGGATGGTTACTTCCACCACGAAGCGTCCATCGAAGGCGGTCAGCACCTGAACGTGAACGTGATGAACCGTGAAATGCTGCTTGATGCGATGGAAAACCCGGAAAAATATCCGCAGCTGACCATCCGCGTTTCTGGTTATGCGGTACGTTTTAACTCCCTGACTAAAGAACAGCAGCAGGACGTTATTACCCGTACCTTCACTCAGACCATGTAATTCACTGTCTGGCTGAATAAGCGTACAATAAAGGCTCCACATCCGTGGGGCCTTTTTATCAGTTACTGCCCCGCCCCACAGCCTGCTTTGCCAGCTATCTATACTAAGATGGATGACTGCCAAAACAGACTCGACACAACCTTTATGAGTTGTGCGCACACAGGCCCCGGATGGGCCACATCTGGAGAAAACACCGCAATGTCAGTTATTGGTCGCATACACTCCTTTGAATCCTGCGGGACCGTTGACGGCCCGGGCATCCGCTTCATTACCTTCTTCCAGGGCTGCCTGATGCGCTGCCTGTATTGCCATAACCGCGATACCTGGGATACCCACGGCGGTAAAGAAATCACCGTCGACGAGCTGATGAAAGAGGTCGTTACCTATCGACACTTTATGAACGCGTCCGGCGGCGGTGTGACCGCATCCGGCGGCGAAGCCATGCTGCAAGCCGAATTCGTGCGCGACTGGTTCCGCGCCTGTCATAAAGAAGGTATCCATACCTGCCTGGACACCAACGGCTTTGTGCGCCGTTATGACCCGGTGGTGGATGAATTGCTGGAAGTCACCGATCTGGTGATGCTGGACCTGAAGCAAATGAACGACGAAATCCATCAGAACCTGGTGGGTGTTTCCAACCATCGCACCCTGGAATTCGCCCGCTACATCGCCAATAAAGGGATTAAAACCTGGATTCGCTATGTAGTGGTGCCGGGCTGGTCAGACGATGATGACTCTGCGCATCGCCTCGGCGAGTTTACCCGCGAGATGGGCAATATCGAGAAAATCGAATTACTGCCTTATCATGAATTGGGCAAACACAAATGGGTGGCGATGGGCGAAGAGTACAAGCTGGATGGCGTGAAACCACCGAAAAAAGAGACCATGGAGCGGGTGAAAGGGATTCTGGAGCAGTACGGTCACAAAGTGATGTACTAACATCCGCCGCAGTTAACCAAAAACCCCCGACGCAAATCGGGGGTTTTTAGTTTCAGGCATGCACCACCGGGGTCGGATGCTGGCCAGCTTTGCGCAACAGCATCAGCAAATAAACGAACGACACGCTGGCGATCATGATAAACAGCAGATTGTCAGAATACTTCTGCATCAGCATCGCGGTCAGCGTCGGGCCCAGCAGGCTACCGATGGTATAGCTCAATAACAGTGCCTGGTTCATCGATACCAGTTGATGGTGCTCGACTTTTTCACAGGCCCAGGCCATCGCCACTGGATAGACGGTAAAACCCGCCGCACCGAGGATAAACAGCGCAGGTGCCATCGCCGCATTGCTCAGCATCGCCAGGCAGCCGAGGATCACCACAAATACTTGCACTCGCAGCACCAGCAGCCGGCCAAAGCGGTCGGCAAGACGGCCAATCGGCCACTGCCCGACAATACCGGCGCTAACCATCACCGCCATCCAGAAGCCAATCCCCGCGTTACTGACGCCCTGATGGTTGAGATATAGCGGCATCAGGCCATATAGCGAACCGAGCACGATCCCCGAAATGATACAGCCGTTAACGCCCAGACGCGCCTGACGCAACTTGAACATCGACCACACCGGGGTATTTTCCTGATGCTCGCTGTTCTGGTTCACGATGCGGGTAAACAGCAGCGGTAAAATTGCCGCCAGCGTTAAGCCAGTCACCCACGGCAACACATCCATCAGCTCGGTAGAAAGCTTGCTGACCAGGATCTGGCCCAGAACCGTACCGACATAGTAAATCATCATATAGGCCGCCAGCAGGCGACCGCGGTTGCGCGAGGTGCCGCTGCACATCAGCGCGCTTTCCACTACTACCCAGATCATGGCGCAGCCGACGCCAGCAATAAACCGCCAGGTCATCCAGCTCCAGAAGCCCACCATCAGGCCCAGGCCAACGCAGCCCGTCGCAAATAGCAGAGATGCAAAATAATAGCTGCGGTTAAAACCCCAACGCTTAATTAAGCTCCCGGTCAGTAACGTTCCCACCAGATTACCGGTGAAATAGGCGGAACTGACGACCCCAACCTGCCAGGTAGGAAGGCTTTCATGGGCGAGCCAAAGCGGCACCAGGGTGTTAAGCACCGCGATAGCCAGGGTCAACAAAAGTAGGCCACAGAGCAGAAGCAGCACTGGCCGGGTATACGTGGACATGGAATAAACCGTGAGGAAGTTCAAAATTCACGCGCATCATGCCACCGCCAAAAACAAAGTCAATCGGCTCGTTAAGCGCAAAATGGGCTTTTAACGATGTCGATATAAGTTATTCATTTAGCTTATCAATGCTTGTAACGCTTTTTGAGTTATCGCCTTGTTTTCATGGATTTTTTAAAAGCCATAACAAGATAATTCAGTCGAAAAATTTCATCGAAGCCGCAGCGTCTCCGGCTGCGCGATTTTTAATCTATTCTTAGTGACGATGCGCTTTTATCCCACCCTGCAAAGGTAACCGCAAATGAGTAAACCTTACGTTCGTCTCGATAAAAATGAAGCGGCTGTTTTGCTTGTCGATCATCAGGCCGGATTGCTTTCCCTCGTCCGGGATATCGAACCCGATAAATTCAAAAACAACGTTCTGGCACTCGGCGATCTCGCGAGATACTTTAATTTGCCGACTATCCTGACCACCAGCTTTGAAACCGGCCCTAACGGCCCGCTGGTGCCGGAACTGAAAGCGCAGTTTCCGGATGCGCCCTATATTGCCCGTCCGGGAAATATCAACGCCTGGGATAACGAAGACTTTGTTAACGCCGTAAAGGCCACCGGCAAAAAGCAGCTGATTATTGCCGGCGTGGTGACAGAAGTGTGCGTGGCCTTTCCGGCGCTATCGGCGATTGAAGAGGGATTTGATGTATTTGTGGTGACGGACGCATCGGGAACATTCAACGAATTGACCCGGCTTTCTGCCTGGGATCGAATGTCTCAGGCGGGGGCGCAGTTAATGACCTGGTTTGGCGTCGCCTGTGAATTGCACCGCGACTGGCGCAACGATGTGGAGGGCCTGGCGACGCTGTTTTCCAATCATATTCCTGATTACCGCAATTTGATGACCAGTTACGATTCCCTGAAAGGGAAATAAACGGCATAAAAAAAGCGCCCTGAGGGCGCTTTTTATCAGGCTGGGTGAGATTAACCGATAAATTCCAGACCTTTCATGTACGGCTTCAGTACGTCAGGAATGGCGATACGCCCATCTGCCTGCTGATAGTTTTCCATTACCGCCACCAGGGTACGGCCAACCGCCAGGCCTGAACCGTTCAGGGTATGAACCAAACGCGGTTTTTTGTCGGTTTTGGTGCGGCAGCGCGCCTGCATACGGCGAGCCTGGAAATCCCATACGTTAGAACAGGAAGAGATTTCGCGGTAAGTATCCTGCGCCGGCACCCACACTTCCAGATCGTAGGTTTTGCATGCGCCAAAGCCCATATCGCCAGTGCACAGCAGCACTTTGCGGTACGGCAGACCCAGCAACTGGAGAACTTTCTCGGCGTGGCCGGTCATCTCTTCCAGCGCATCCATAGAGTCTTCCGGACGCACGATCTGAACCATTTCGACTTTATCGAACTGGTGCATACGGATCAGACCACGGGTATCGCGACCGTAAGAACCCGCTTCTGAACGGAAGCACGGCGTATGCGCGGTCATGCGCAGCGGCAGCGATTCTTCTTCGAGGATCTCGTCACGCACCAGGTTGGTCAACGGCACTTCCGCCGTCGGGATCAGCGCATAGTTGCTGCTGTCCGCTTCTTCTTCCAGCGGACGAGTGTGGAACAGATCGCCGGCAAATTTCGGCAACTGCCCGGTTCCGTACAGGGTGGCGTGGTTAACCAGATACGGCACATAATTTTCGCTGTAGCCGTGCTCTTCGGTATGGAGATCCAACATAAATTGCGCCAGGGCGCGATGCAGACGCGCGATCTGGCCTTTCATCACGACAAAGCGTGAGCCGGTCAGTTTAACCGCGTTCGCAAAATCCAGTCCGCCATGCATTTCACCGAGGGTGACGTGATCGCGGATCTCGAAATCGAACTGGCGAGGCGTACCCCAGCGGCTGACTTCAACGTTATCATGCTCGTCTTTACCCACCGGTACGCTGTCGTCCGGGATGTTGGGAATAGCCAGTGCGATATCGCGAATTTCGTTCAGCAAAGTTTCCAGTTCGGCTTTCGCCGCATCTAACTCTTCACCCAGTTTATTCACTTCCATGCGTAGCGGCTCGATATCTTCCCCACGCGCTTTGGCCTGGCCGATGGATTTCGATCGCGAGTTACGCTCAGCCTGCAGATTTTCCGTGTTGACCTGCAAAACTTTACGACGCTCTTCAAGAGCGCGCAGCTTATCTACGTCCAGCTTAAAGCCCCGGCGTGCCAGTTTTTCTGCGACTGCGTCTGGCTCGGTACGCAGCAGATTGGGATCGAGCATGCTTATCCTGTGCTTATCGAATTGAAAGGGAGAAAGTGGCCACAGCCTGCGACCACCTATAGTCCTGATAACCTTACCGCAACGCCTGCATTAGCGGTAGCGTTTTGTGGGGCTTTTCTGATCCTGTTCAGTAAGCCAGGCGAGCTTTTCGCCAATTTTCCCTTCAAGACCTCTGTTTGTCGGCCGGTAATAGCGTGTTTGTGCCATTTCAGGCGGAAAATAGACTTCTCCGGCGGCGTAAGCATTGGGCTCATCGTGAGCGTAACGGTACTCTTCTCCATAACCCATGTCTTTCATCAGCCTGGTCGGGGCGTTGCGTAAATGAACCGGAACATCATAGTCAGGGCGGTCGCGCGCATCAGATAGCGCGGCTTTGAATGCGGTATAGACGGCATTACTTTTCGGCGCGCAGGCCAGGTAGACGATCGCCTGGGCAATCGCCCTTTCCCCTTCCGCCGGGCCAACGCGGGTAAAACAGTCCCAGGCGGAAATCGCCACCTGCATGGCGCGCGGATCGGCGTTGCCGACATCTTCAGAGGCAATCGCCAGACAGCGGCGCGCCACGTACAGCGGATCGCCGCCTGCGGTAATGATCCGAGCATACCAGTACAGCGCAGCATCCGGCGACGAGCCGCGTACCGATTTATGCAAGGCGGAAATCAGGTCATAAAACCGATCGCCTTTGTTATCAAACCGCGCGCTGCGTTCGCCTGCGATTTCGGTGAGCAATTCCGCCTTCAGCACCCGCTTGCCGGAATCATCCAGCTCCGCCATATCCGCCATCATCTCCAGCGTATTAAGCGCACGGCGGGCGTCGCCGTTGACCAGTTCGGCAATCGCCCGGCGCGTATCGTCCGGCAATATGATGTCCTGGCCGCCGTAACCGCGTTTCGCGTCATTCATCGCCTGGTCTAAAACCTGCTCAATATCTTCTGTCGTCAGGGATTTCAACAGGTAAACGCGGGCCCGCGATAACAGCGCCGAATTCAGTTCAAACGAGGGGTTTTCAGTGGTAGCGCCGATAAAAGTAATGGTGCCATCTTCAATATGCGGCAGAAACGCGTCCTGCTGGCTTTTATTGAAGCGGTGCACCTCATCGACAAACAGAATGGTGCGCCGTCCGGCGTTGCGATTTTGCCGGGCACGTTCAATCGCTTCGCGGATCTCTTTCACGCCTGACGTCACCGCTGAAATGCGCTCAATATCCGCATTAGCGTAGCGGCCAATCACTTCGGCAAGGGTCGTTTTCCCGGTGCCTGGCGGCCCCCAGAGGATCATTGAATGCAGGTGACCTGCTTCAATCGCGCGCGGCAGCGGTTTGCCGGGAGCCAGCAGATGCTGTTGCCCGATGTACTGCGCTAAATTTTCTGGCCGCATACGCGCGGCCAGAGGTTGAAAAGCGTTATCAGAAAAGTCGAGCGACAGGTTACTCACTCACACCTCTATTTACGTTGGTCGTCCACGGTAACGCCCTGCGGCGGTGTGAACCTAAACTTGCTCATATCAACCGCGCCGTTCTGCTGGGACTTCAGCTGATAGCTGCTGCGCTGATCGTCTTGCTCCACGGCGCTGAACTGATGGATGGTGCCATCCGGGCTAACGTTAATCGTAAACTGCTTCAGATTACCCGCGCTGGTTTTTGGCGTCAGAATAAAATCATTGCCGCTTTGCTTGATATTGTACTGCTGCCAGTCGCTGGCCTGGTTACGGGCGATCAGCATAAACGGTGTATTACCGGTGGCGTCTTTCAGCCAGGTCGCGCTCGCCTGCTCAACAAAAGGATTATAGAACCACAGCGTTTTACCATCGGAAACCAGCACACTTTCATCCGGCTGGGTCATATGCCAGTTAAATAGGTTCGGGCGTTTAACCCACAGATCGCCCTGGCCTTCCTGAACCGCAGCGCCGCTGCCGTCGGTCACTTTTTGGGTAAAGCTGGCGTGGAAGCTGCCGACTTTATCCAGACGGCTTTTTAAATCGCTCGCTGCATCCGCCCAAACCGAGCTGGTGGCGAACGCCGCAACAAGCGCGCAGGTCATTACAATTTTTTTCATTTTTTATGATTCCTCAACATGCGCCAGGCCCGACACGGGCAACAGGTGTCGTTAACTGTAGCGCTGGCAGCCGCGATCCCGAAAGAAGAAAAAGCTGATTTTCAGCACTTTACCGATCTTTGCAGAACGGTAAAGTGCCGGTGATGTTAATCGAACGGCGGCGGAGCCAGCACTTCGCGGTTGCCGTTGTGGCCCTGCTCGCTGACGATGCCCTGCATTTCCATTTGTTCGATGATGCGTGCCGCACGGTTGTACCCGATGCGGAACTGACGCTGTACGCCGGAGATAGAGGCTTTGCGTTTCTCTACCACGAACGACACCGCCTGATCGAATAGCGGATCCAGCTCTTCGCCAGCGTCCAGTCCATTGCCGCCACCTTCGCTTTCGCTGTCAGAGGTGATGCCGTCAACATATTGCGGACGACCGCGCGCTTTCCAGTCCTGCACCACCGCATGCACTTCCTGGTCACGCACAAACGCGCCGTGAACACGCACCGGGCTGGTAGAGTTCGGGCCGGAATACAGCATATCACCCATGCCCAACAGCGATTCTGCGCCGCCCTGGTCAAGAATGGTGCGCGAGTCGATTTTGCTCGACACGGTAAAGGCGATACGGGTTGGGATGTTGGCCTTAATCAGACCGGTAATCACATCCACCGAAGGACGCTGAGTCGCCAGCACCAGGTGAATACCTGCTGCACGGGCTTTTTGCGCCAGACGGGCAATCAGCTCTTCTACTTTTTTACCTACCGTCATCATCAGGTCGGCAAATTCGTCTACCAGCACCACGATGTACGGCAGTTTTTCCAGTACCGGATGGGTGGCGTCCATGCTGTCGCCCGGTTTCCAGTAGGGATCCGGGATCGGGCGGCCCATGCGTTCGGCTTCGAGGATTTTCTCGTTATAACCGGCGAGATTACGCACGCCCAGTGCCGACATCAGTTTGTAGCGGCGTTCCATCTCATTGACGCTCCAGCGCAGAGCGTTGGCCGCGTCTTTCATATCGGTGACCACTTCGGTCAGTAGATGCGGAATACCTTCATAGACCGAGAGTTCCAGCATTTTTGGGTCGATCATGATAAAGCGCACTTCTTCCGGCGTGGCTTTATACAGCATGCTGAGGATCATGGCGTTGACCCCCACGGATTTACCGGAACCGGTAGTACCCGCCACTAACAGGTGAGGCATTTTCGCCAAATCGGCCACGACCGCATCGCCCGCAATATCTTTGCCCAATACCACGCTCAGCGGCGACGGGTTGTCACGGAATTTGGCGTTATCCAGCACTTCACGCAGATATACCGTCTGGCGCTTTTTGTTCGGCAATTCCAGACCCACGTAAGGCTTGCCGGGGATCACTTCCACCACGCGCACCGCCACGGTGGAGAGCGAACGCGCCAGGTCGCGGGACAAGTTAGAGATCCGCGCCGCCTTGACGCCCGGCGCAAGGTTCAGCTCGAAACGGGTGATCACCGGGCCGGGTGAGTAGTTCACGACGTCAGCTTTGATACGGAAATCCGCCAGGCGCGCTTCAACCAGGCGCGCCATTTGCTCCAGCGCGAAGGTATCGACCGGTTCAACTTCGGCTGGCGGCGGCGTTAACAGATCAAGCGACGGTAACGGCGTTGACGGTCTTTGCAATGGACGGCTGTCGCCGTTACGCATTAATAACGGATGGATCAGGCTCTCACGCGGCGGCTCGATGGGCTGCTGCGGCTGTGCTGGCGCGGCGTAAGCCGGATGCTGTTGTTGCATGGGCTGTTGCGGCTGTGCTGGCGTAGCGTAAGCCGGATGCTGTTGTTGTACAGGCTGCTGCGGCTGCGCCACCTGAGGCTCATCCACCACCGGGCTCGGCATAAACAACGGCTCGCTTGGGCCATCATCCACCAGCGCTTTAATCGGTGAGAAGTCGTCCAGAGAGAAAGGCATAGCCCCGGACGGCTGTTCACCCGCATAGCGCTGCTGCTGTTGTGCGGCAAATTGACGCGACAGTTCCGTCTGTTCATCGTCGGTATCATCCAGCTCCTGCGGCAGGCCGTCTTCTTCCTGATAGCGCTGTTGTTGCTGCGCCATAAACTGACGGGCCAGTTCATCCTGCTGCTGTGCATCCGCTTCATCTTCACTCAGCGGTTGCTGCGCATGACGCGCCTGCTGCTCCGCCATTCGCTGGGAAGGCAGTTTGATACCGTATGAGGCCAGCTCGCGGCGCGTGGGCACGCGAACGCGATTCGGGCGCGGCAATTGCGGGCCAATGCCCTCTTTCACCTGAGCGCGCGGCGCGTCGCTGGCAATGCTGAATACCGGGGTAAAGGCCGCCGCAGCGGTAGCCGCCTGCGTGGCCGCCTGGACCTGTGACGCAACCGGCGTGATATCCGGCGGCGTGGCTATATCCCCTGGCATGGCCGGGGCCACAGTCGGTTTCAGTTCATTGACGGGCTGGGCCGGTTCCGGGATCGGTTGATACCATGCCGCCAGTTGCTCACGCTCGCGGGCGCGTTTTTCTTCCACCTCTTCAAAGTAATACAGCGGCGGGCGGGTTTGCTTCACTTCCGGCGCGGGGGGTTCTTCTGGCGCAACGGCGGGCGCTGCTTCAACTGCTGGCGCGATATAAGGCGCGTCTTCAGCAGGCCATGCCTGGGCAGGTTGATAAGGCGCGTTTTGCTCCAGCGGATAAGGCTGATAAGCCGGCTGGGCGTGCATATCCACCGGCGGCGTTACCGGCGCACGATCGTAGTGCTCCGGCGCAGGCGCTATGGTCGCTTCCGGGGTTAACGTGGTCGGCGCAGGCTGCCACTCAACGACAGGGTCCTGTGGTTGCGGCGCAGCGGTGTATTGAACGGGCTGCGGCGTGGTTGCCGCAACTGGTGCAACAGGCTGGACAGCAGCAGGAACCGCCGTCGGCACGACCGAATAACCGCTTAATAGCGGATCGTTTTCCTCTTCCGGGGCTAACGCAGTTTGCCCGGAGAACAGCACGTCATCAGGGTCAAGCTCAACGCCGCCAGCGCGATAGTGAACGTCTTCGGGTTCATCCATACGCTTGCCGGAGAACAACGCTTCGTCGGTTTTACGGCCTACCGGGTTTGCGAATTTCTCGGCCAAACGGTTACGGCGTGCCAGTGCCCCACGCAGAATGCGCGCACGACGCGAGTCTTTCGCGACGACCTCTTCACTGTCGTCTTCATATTCGTCGTCTTCGTATTCGTCATCATCCTGCCAGGTGTTATCGCGGCGGGTACGGTTGGTGGCGAAGGTTAATACGCTTAACACCACGCTGCCGATTTTTTCAGCGATGCCGACCCAGGACCAGCCGGTAAACAGTGTCAGCCCTGCGGCCCAGACACACAGCAACGCGATGGTTCCGCCGCTGCTGTTCAGCAACGGCATCATGGCGGTGCTTAACAGGCTCCCCAGCACCCCACCGGAAGCGAAATACCAGATATCGTCGGCGTTAATTGCCGCCAGCCCGCAGGAAGTGAGGATCAGCGCCATTACGCCGATCAGGCGCAGCGCGACAGCAAAATAGTCGATGTAATCTTCATTAGCGCGATGACGCCAGGCGAACCAGCATCCGCCGATCATAATGACGGGCAGCGTATAGGCCATAATGCCGAAAATGAAGAACAGGGTATCAGCCAGCCAGGCTCCGGGCGCGCCGCCTAAATTATGGATAGGCTCATGCCAGGCCGTTTGCGACCAACTGGGATCGGAAGGATTAAAACTGAGTAACGCCGCCATCAACCAGACGGCAAAAAGGGCAACAACAATGAGCAAAGCTTCCAGGAGTCGACGACCGCTATCCAGCTTTGTCAGGGTAACATCTTTGTCTTCAGTGTATTCCTGGCTCAAGAAAGGCTCTCCAGGTTCTTAGAGCTAAAACGGACAGCAGTGCCGGGTCGCCCCGGCACTGCTGCTGTATGGATTAACAGGAGTGTAATCAAACTACAGCGACTTTGCACCTGTTCCGCATTAGCGAGTCTTAATTACCAGACGATTGCTCTGTTTCACTTCTTCCATTACCACGTAGGTACGGGTGTCGTTCACACCCGGCAGACGCAGCAAGGTTTCACCAAGCAATTTACGGTACGCAGACATATCTGGCACACGCGTTTTCAACAAGTAGTCGAAATCGCCTGAAACCAGATGACACTCTTGAATTTCTTCAAGTTTTTGCACAGCGGCGTTAAATTGTTCAAACACATCTGGCGCGCCACGATTCAGAGTAATCTCAACGAAAACCAGCAGTGATGCGTCTAAATAGTGTGGGTTCAACAGAGCGGTATAGCCCTGAATAAAACCCTGACGTTCCAGTCGACGCACACGCTCGAGGCAAGGCGTCGGTGAAAGTCCCACTCTTTTAGAAAGCTCGACGTTGGAAATACGCCCATCCTTTTGCAGCTCATTAAGAATGTTACGATCGATGCGGTCGAGATCTTTGCCTGGGCGCTTCTTGCTATCTACCATTATTATTGTCTCTCTCTGTTCCTTCCCTACACCTGCCACTACCCGTTCAACGTCATTGTCCAGGGTCTTTTACCCGTCATACTTCACATTGCAGATGCGCTGGCTGCGCTCGTTCATCCCAGTCCCTTACTGATGTAAGCTCCTGGACGTTCTCTTACTTGCCGCCTTCCTGCAACGCGAATTATTTAGGGTATATATATTGAGAAGCCCGTTGCCGTCAGGCAGCTATCGACATCACGCATGGCGTCTGTCCACGCCATGCGTAGATTTCAATTGCCCGGTAAAATACATAAGCTGAAAAAGGTAAAAAGGGTCTACCCGCGCAAATGCTTTTTTCTTCCTCGAATGTTTTCGCAAATGCGCAGGGGATTGTCAAAGCAAAACATCGATTTTTAGTAGAACGTGCCAGATATTGATTACGGGTGGGGATTATTCCTCATTTTATCACCTAATATCGGACAGGATTTCATTCGAATCCCTAATACTTCGCCGCGTAAATGCCCTTCGCCAGATTGCTTTAGGCTATTACACATATCGTTAACAAAATCGCTGCACTCTTTTATTAGCCCGGCAAATTCCCTACAATCCTGCCCATTGTTTGCCAACTACAATGAGGACCTCATGGGCACAGCTAAACACAGTAAGCTGCTAATTTTAGGCTCCGGCCCTGCGGGGTATACCGCTGCGGTCTACGCAGCGCGCGCGAATCTGAACCCGGTACTGATCACCGGTATGGAAAAAGGCGGTCAGCTTACCACCACTACCGAAGTGGAAAACTGGCCTGGCGACCCGCACGACCTGACCGGCCCTGCGCTCATGGAACGCATGCACGAGCATGCCGCCAAATTCGAAACCGAAATTCTGTTCGATCACATTAATAAAGTTGATGTACAGAACAAACCGTTCCGTCTGTTCGGTGATAACGGCGAGTACACCTGCGATGCGCTGATCATCGCCACCGGCGCATCGGCGCGCTATTTAGGCCTGCCGTCTGAAGAAGCGTATAAAGGCCGCGGCGTTTCCGCCTGCGCCACCTGCGACGGGTTCTTCTACCGTAACCAAAAAGTCGCGGTCATCGGCGGCGGCAACACCGCAGTGGAAGAAGCACTGTACCTGGCGAACATCGCCTCTGAAGTCCATTTGATTCACCGCCGCGATAGCTTCCGTGCGGAGAAAATCCTGATCAAGCGCCTGATGGATAAAGTCGCCAGTGGCAATATCGTGCTGCACACCAACCGCACGCTGGAAGAAGTGACGGGCGATCAGATGGGCGTGAGCGGCGTGCGCCTGCGCGACACCCTGAACACGGATAACGTGGAATCTATCGATGTCGCCGGGTTGTTTGTCGCCATCGGCCACAGCCCAAACACCGGGATTTTCGAAGGCCAACTGGAACTGGAAAACGGCTACATCAAAGTTCAGTCTGGTATTCATGGCAACGCCACGCAGACCAGCGTACCGGGCGTATTCGCCGCAGGCGATGTGATGGACCACATCTATCGCCAGGCGATCACCTCCGCCGGAACCGGCTGTATGGCGGCGCTGGATGCCGAACGCTACCTGGACGGGCTGGCGGAAAACAATAAATAATTCTGTAAGTTAAATAAGGCGACTGAATAAGTCGCCTTTCTTTTTTTGTCGTTGTAACATGGCTGCGCTCTTTCACATCCTTAGTTCACTGGACTTTCGCCTGCTTACAACCCGATGAATAAATCCCGCCAACAAGAATTGATCCGCTGGTTAAAACAGCAAAGTGTAATTTCCCGTCGCTGGCTGAATCTCTCGCGTCTGCTGGGCGTGGTGACCGGGCTGTTGATCATTGCCCAGGCCTGGATTCTGGCCCGCATCCTTAACCACATGATCATGGAAAACATCCCCAGGGAAGCACTGCTGCTGCCTTTCGTCCTGCTGGTGCTGATTTTTATTCTGCGCGCCTGGCTGGTGTGGGTGCGGGAAAAGGTGGGCTTTCGCGCTGGGGTACATATTCGCCGGGAAGTACGCCGCCTGGTACTGGACCGTCTCCAGGAAGCAGGTCCGGCCTGGATCAGCGGTAAACCCGCTGGCAGTTGGGCCACATTAATCCTTGAACAAATTGATGACATGCATGATTACTATGCTCGCTATCTGCCGCAAATGGCGCTGGCAGGGGCGGTTCCGCTGTTAATCGTGCTGGTGATTTTCCCGGTGAACTGGGCCGCCGCGCTGATTTTGTTATGCGCCGCGCCGTTAATTCCCATGTTTATGGCGATGGTGGGTATGGGTGCTGCCGATGCGAACCGCCGCAACTTTGCCGCGCTGGCGCGTCTGAGCGGCAACTTTCTTGACCGCTTACGCGGTCTGGAAACCCTGAGGCTGTTTAACCGTGGCGCAGCGGAAACCGAAAATATCCGCGAGGCGTCGGTAGATTTCCGCCGCCGCACCATGGAAGTGCTGCGCCTGGCGTTTTTGTCCTCCGGTGTGCTGGAGTTTTTCACCTCATTATCCATTGCGCTGGTGGCGGTATATTTCGGCTTTTCCTATCTGGGCGAGCTCGATTTCGGCCACTATGGCGTCGGCGTGACGCTGTTCGCAGGCTTCCTGACACTGATTCTGGCACCGGAATTTTTCCAGCCGCTACGCGATCTCGGCACGTTCTACCACGCGAAAGCCCAGGCGGTTGGCGCGGCGGATAGCCTGAAGACGTTCCTCGAATCGCCGCTACAAAGCGCGACGCGCGGCACCTTTAAGCTCAGCAATAACGACCCGATCACGCTGCGCGCCCATAATTTGATTGTGCTTTCGCCGGAAGGCAATGCGCTGGCGGGCCCGCTCACCTTTACGCTTGGCGCGGGCCAGCGAGTCGCCATTGTCGGGCAAAGCGGCGCGGGCAAGAGTTCGTTGCTCAATGTTCTGTCGGGCTTTTTGCCTTATGAAGGCTCGCTGACGGTCAATGATATTGAGCTGCGCGATCTCGATCCGCAGGCCTGGCGCGAGGTTTTAAGCTGGGTGGGGCAAAATCCCCAGTTGCCTGCCGCCACGTTGCGCGACAATGTGCTGCTTTCCGCACCTGATGCCAGCGAGCACGCGCTGCAAAACGCGCTGGAGAACGCCTCGGTTAACGAGTTTATCGCGCAGTTACCCCAGGGCATTGACACGCCAATTGGCGACCAGGGCGCAGGTTTATCCGTGGGGCAAGCCCAGCGCGTCGCCGTGGCGCGCGCGTTATTGACGCCGTGCAAACTGTTGATGCTGGATGAACCCGCCGCCAGCCTTGACGCCCATAGCGAAATGAAAGTCATGCAGGCGCTTAACGCGGCGTCGCGCAACCAAAGCACATTGCTGGTAACCCATCAGCTCGATTACATCAGCGAGTGGGATGAGATCTGGGTGATGCGTAACGGCCATATCGTCGAACAGGGTCGTTTCGACATGCTCGCCAGTGCGAATAGTCACTTTGCTGCATTGCTCGCCCATCGTCAGGAGGAAATTTAAATGCGCGCGTTGATTCCCTACCTGGCGCTGTATAAGCGTCATAAATGGATGCTCAGCCTCGGCGTGGTGCTGGCGATTATTACCCTGTTGGCCAGCATCGGTTTGCTGACGCTGTCTGGCTGGTTCTTATCCGCCTCCGCCGTAGTGGGCGTGGCCGGGGTTTACAGCTTTAACTACATGCTACCCGCCGCCGGGGTGCGCGGCGCGGCGATCACCCGTACTGCGGGGCGTTATTTCGAGCGTCTGGTGAGCCATGACGCCACGTTCCGGGTGCTGGCCCATCTGCGGGTGTACACCTTTACCAAAGTGCTGCCGCTCTCCCCTTCCGGTATTGCCCGTTTTCGCCAGGGCGAGTTGCTTAACCGCCTGGTGGCAGACGTGGACACGCTTGACCATCTCTATCTGCGGGTGATTTCGCCGCTGGTGGGGGCACTGGTGGTGATTCTGGTGGTTGCCGTTGGGCTGTCGGTGCTGGACGTGACGCTGGCGATGACGCTTGGCGGAATTATGTTTCTGACCGTACTGCTGCTGCCTCCGCTGTTCTATCGCGCCGGTAAAGGGACTGGCGAAGCGCTCACCTCGCTGCGTGCGCAGTATCGCCAACAATTAACGGCGTGGCTGATCGGCCATGCGGAGCTGACCATTTTCAACGCCGCCGATCGCTATCGCGAGACGCTGGATGCCACGGAAAGCGAGTGGCAGGAAGCCCAGCGCCGCCAGGCGGGGCTGACGGCTCTGTCGCAGGGCGTGATGATGCTGATTAGCGGTATGACCGTGGTGTTGATGCTGTGGATGGCGGCGGGCGGCGTGGGCGGCAATACCCAGCCTGGCGCGCTGATTGCGCTGTTCGTGTTCTGTGCGCTGGCGGCGTTTGAAGCGCTGGCCCCGGTGACAGGCGCATTCCAGCATTTAGGCCAGGTGATCGCCAGCGCGTTGCGCGTGACGCAACTGACTGAACAGCAACCTGACGTCACCTTTACTGACGCGACAATTGCCGCGCCAGAGCAGACGGCTGTCCAATTCAATAACGTGAGTTTCCGCTACTCTCAGCAGGCGCAACCGGCGCTCTATCAGGTGTCATTGACTCTGAACGCCGGGGAGCGCGTGGCGCTGCTGGGCCGAACCGGCTGCGGTAAATCAACGCTGTTGCAGTTGCTTACCCGCGCCTGGGACCCGCAGTCTGGCGAAATCACGCTTGCAGGCCGCCCGCTGACGCAATACTGCGAAGACGCGTTGCGCGCCAGCATGAGCGTGGTGCCGCAACGCGTACATCTGTTTAGCGCCACACTGCGCGATAACCTGCTGCTTGCCGCGCCGCAGGCCAGCGACGCGCGGCTTGCCGATACGCTGCGCCTGGTGGGTCTTGATAAGCTGCTGGAAGACAGCGGCTTAAACAGCTGGCTGGGCGAAGGTGGCCGCCAGCTTTCCGGCGGCGAGCTGCGCCGTCTGGCGATTGCCCGCGCCCTGCTCCATGATGCGCCAATGATGCTACTGGACGAACCCACGGAAGGGCTGGACGCCGAAACCGAACAGCAAATTTTAGCCCTGCTGGATAAGGTGACGGCCAATAAAACCGTATTAATGATCACCCATCGTCTGCGCGGTTTGGCTGATTTCAACCAAATCGTGGTGATGGATAATGGCCAAATTATTGAAAGTGGAAATCATGACGAATTGATGGCGAAACAGGGTCGATATTACCAGTTTCGCCAATCCTCCGTAGTCTATGATTGAACGATAACGTCCTGCGGTGGAGCCTGGTAAGATGCGTCTGGTTCAGCTTTCTCGTGAGTCAATCACCTTCCCGTCGCCGGAAGGTGCATTGCGGGAGCCGAATGGCCTGCTGGCCCTCGGAGGCGATCTCAGCCCTGCGCGTCTGTTAATGGCCTATCAGCGTGGTATTTTCCCGTGGTTTTCGCCGGGCGATCCGATTTTGTGGTGGTCGCCCGATCCGCGTGCCGTGCTGTTCCCCGACCAGTTTCATCTTAGCCGCAGCATGCGGCGCTTTCACAACCACTCGCCCTACCGGGTGACGCTCAATCACGCTTTCGACGAGGTGATCGACGCCTGCGCCAGCGATCGTAGCGAAGGCACGTGGATCACACCGGAGGTGCTGGCCGCTTACGTACGGCTGCACGAACTCGGCCATGCGCATTCGATTGAAGTGTGGCATCAGGATCGGCTGGTGGGCGGCATGTACGGCGTCGCGCAGGGCGCGCTGTTTTGCGGCGAGTCGATGTACAGCCGCCGCGAGAATGCGTCTAAAACCGCGCTGCTGGTATTTTGTGACTATTTTATCCGTCAGGGCGGCAAGCTGATTGATTGCCAGGTACTGAATAACCATACCGCGTCGCTGGGCGCGGTGGAGATTGCCCGGCGCGATTACCTGAACTACCTCAGCCTGCTGAAACCACAGCCGCTGCCGTCGCACTGCTGGGTACCTAAAGTGCTGTTTGATACCGGCAATAAATAATGTTTTCCGCATATTTTATGGGAGAGTGCTATACTCTTGCCCGCAGAGAAAACTCTTCACATTACCCGCCGCCGTTTAGGATCCCCTGTTTAGGCTCTACTTCCCCTTTACGTTTGCGTTCTGGATGCGGTTAATCCCGTATCATCGGGTCATGCGAAGAATCAACTTTGCCGGTTTATCAACCGCAAAATCTTTACATATTTGGTGAACTTGGGCATTATCTTGCCGGTTCAAAACATTGGTAGTGATACCCCAGAGGATTAGATGGCCAAAGAAGACAATATTGAAATGCAGGGTACCGTTCTGGAAACGTTGCCTAATACCATGTTCCGCGTTGAGTTGGAAAACGGTCACGTGGTTACTGCTCATATTTCCGGTAAAATGCGCAAAAACTACATCCGCATTCTGACGGGCGACAAAGTGACTGTTGAACTGACCCCGTACGACCTGAGCAAAGGCCGCATTGTCTTCCGTAGTCGCTAAGCATTTTTACTGTACGCACTCAGCGTACAGCCTGTCGGTCACAACGCGTCAGCACATGCACAGGCCGTGACTTTCTAAAATAATAAAGCCGGGTAACCCGGCTTTATTTTTATACTTACTACCCTGGTGTCAAACAGGCTTAGCCATTAGCTGCCACAACCGCTGTATTCACTAAGTCAGTCAGCTCATTGCGGGCAAAAAGCCTGGCCCGGTAGCATTCACCGGGGAATTCGGGATAGCCGTCTAGCGTGCAGATCACATCATAAATACTGGCGATAATATTCCCGTTAACATCGCTGATGAAAAACGAACGCGCATGGTTTGTGTATATTGTGTAGTGATCGTTGTGATCAAATACCGCCCCCATAAAATCGGTGATCTGTGGAACCGGCGTTGCAGGTAATTCGATGGGCGAATGCGTATCCTCCACCACCGTGTTCGCGTTAAGATCGACTCGATAAAACAGTACCCGCGCCGGTTTAGTCTGGAAGGCGGCTGAACTGGCATCTTCTGTAATGGGTCGCGTGACGGGTACGCCGTCACTGTCCATACAGGATCGATTATCAAAAACAGAAAAGACAAATTTTCCTGGGCCTGAGGTAGTAAAACCATCAAATGCACTGTTAGCGGTAATCAAAACAGTATGCGCACCATTCTCTTTATTGATGATCCCCGCGGTGTCTAACCGGGTTACCGCTTGACCTTTCGGGAACTGGGGATTGACCCCCCCGGTATTGATTGTCCATAAAATACGCCCATCATCAGGCGATATTCCGAAAGTAACACTTGTAGAACGGGTATGGACAATAATTGCTTCGCTATTCACGCTACTCGCGGGAAGCCAGCACAGCGAATTAAGATGGGCATCATTGGTTGGGCTGTTATTCAGGATATTAGCATCATCAAATTCACGGGTATAATTCTTCGCCCAAATCATTTTCCCCGTCAGATCGTTGAATTTTAAAATCCACGCATCCTGTCGCATGGTATTGGTGGACCGGTCAGGGCTATCGTTACCAATCATATATAGCGCCCCTGTGGAATCCCATACCAAATCGTGTGTATTGGCATAGAGGTTGCCATCGGAATCGCGTAATTGATACTCAAGAATTTCGTTTCCCAGAATATCTATTTTATAAAAACGCCGCCCATACCAGTGTTCATCTTCGTCACTGCCGATGTAGAAATACCCATTATGGGTTTTTAACATTTGGTTTCGATAAGGCAACGCGTAATAACAACGTAAATCACCGTTCTGATCGTAGCCATCGCAAAGTGTGGTCATTAACCAACTGTTGTCCCATACAGTTGAAAATTTTTCCGGATCGGTTTGGTTGATAGCGAGATGAAATATTGTCGACTCACGATAGCTCTGCCCAAGGGTGCTGATGTTGATCACCTTGTTGTAGACCTCGGCACCAGCCTCGTTTGTGAATATAAACTGAACTTCATTGTTATAATTTGCATAAAGGCCAATAACAGGGACTTTTATCACGCTGTTAATAGTAGTAACCCATTCATTATGCGTATAGTTAAAATCCATACTGGTTGAACTGGTCGACCGTTTTATCACTTTATAAGAATAAATTACCGGTTCATCGCTGGTAAAGCTAACATAAGCAGCCAACTGATTGTTCGCCGGGGCGAGCGTAGTTCCAATATAAACAACCGACATATGATTCTCCTTTTTATGAAATAACGTCAAATGACCATCTGATTAAGAAATATTATTTACTTTCAGCCACACGCATTTCGTTAACCTTCTGAGGATCGATGGTATGACCTTTTTTCAGATATTCGATAACGGCATCCGACAGGTTATAGCCTCCGCGTACTTGCTTATTTTTCCCTTCAGTGAATGCGGTAAAACCATCCCCGCCCGGAGCAAGAAAACTGTTGGTTGCAACACGGTAGGTTTTTGAATCTTCAATAGGTTTGCCATCAAGGGTAAAAGAGACAACTTTCTGCCCGGCTGGCTTATGTGTGTCATAACGCATCTCTGCGCCTTGAGAGACCTGTAATACGCCATTGCTAAGCGAAGCAGCATGCTCCATCAGGTCGCGTAAGGATTTCCCCGTTAAGTCCATCACAGTTAATTCATTGGGGAAAGGAAACGCGCTGATAATGTCGCCAAGCGTAACAGGGCCAGCATTCAGATCGGCGCGCAACCCGCCGGAATTAGTGAGGGCGATTTGCGCATCCGGTGCCGCCGCTATCATCGCATCAGTGAATAAATTACCCAGCGGCGAAGATTCGCCATACGCCCTGGTCAGGTTAATCGGACTTTCACCAATTTTTTGCTGAACGGTTTTGGAGAGTTTTTTATTCCAGTCATCAATCACCTGCTGGGTGACGGGATCGGGTTTCCACTGATCGGCATAGATCGTTTTAAGCTCAAAATTCTTCGTTTCATGGCGATGGGTTTTCAGGTTGATATCCAATACCAATTTACCGACATCAATCCCGCCGCTATCTGTCGAGAGAATCAAAGTATTTCCGACTTTGATAGGCTCCGGCGTACCAACATGAGCATGCCCAGTGATTAGAATATCCAGGCCCTTCACATTTTTTGCAGTTTGAATATCTTTATCCAGCGCACGTTTTACATCGGTGTTGCCGATACTTGACTGACGGGCCGGTACGCCTTCATGAATCAGCGCAACCGTAAGATCCACTTTATTGTGTAATTCATCGAGATAGTGCTGGAGATACTTGACTTCATCTCGCGCTTCAATGCCCTGACGCATCGACGCTGACACCGTATCATTAAATGCGAATACACCGTGCAAACCGATAACACCAATTTTTACCCCGTCTTTTTCCAGGATGGTATACGGTTTATTCCAGAACGGTAGCTGGCTGTTTTGATAAAAGACATTGCCAAGCAGGATAGGGAATTTCGCCTGACTCAACTGCAATAGCGTGTTATCCCAACCATGATCGAATTCATGATTACCGACTGATGCGGCATCCACGGACATCGTATTCATAATATCAATTATTGCTTTGCCTTTCGTCATGCTACTGATATAAGGCCCGGTAAAATAATCACCCGCATCAAAATAAAACGTTGCTTTATTTTTGGCTTTTTCCTGCTTAACTAGCGTGGAAATATTGGCAAATCCACCCACTGGTCTTTCACCTTTTGCTATCCATGGGACTTTATAAGGCTCAACATGCGCGTGCAGGTCGTTAGTGTAAATAATAGTGACATCCTGCGCCATAACGCTTGCAGAAAAACTCATCATTAACAGAGTAGAAATCACTGTGCGTTTCATCGTTCATCCTTAATTAAAAAAAGAGATAGCTATTTTCATAAACAGGTGAATGAAATTTGTGACTCTGTTCACGACAGCTTATTTCTGCAGCCTATAAAAATCATGAACAAACAATATGAGTTGGTTTAAGGCGATGGAAAGCAATTTTAAGATCCGTTTAAATGTGTGTAAAAGCTGGTCCTGCCCTAATCTGGGGATAGCGGATGCTGTCGACTATGTTTTTCCTGTTTACCGTCTGGGCTATAAAGCGCTGGAGTGCGTAAAGTGTGGAGGCTTGCCGCCGTGGTTCGATGAACAAGCGTGCAATCACTGGTTCTCGCATTTTATGCAGAGAAATCTCGGCGCAACCGGACAAGGCTGCCCAGGCTGTTATAGCACCGAGACTATTCGGTACGGGAGAACCAGGGCTGGAAAAACCCGGCTCCAGTGCCGACGCTGCAAAAAAGTCTTTACCCCACAGCAGACGACGTCAGTTAACAACGAAAAGATAACCCGCATACTGGCACAGCTTCGCCAGGGGATTCACCGTAACGATACCACGCATTATCGCGAACTTTCCCTGGCGGCCCTTTGGTGCGAACAACGCTTGTGCCCTTCGCCTGCAAGCGTAACAAAAATGGCGACGGGAACCGGGCGGATTGCCTTTCAGGGGCAAAAAGCGAATCAGCTGCTTTATATCATCGTTAGCGCGGATGCAATCACAGGCGATATTTTACAAGTCACAACCAACTATGCTGCCTGGCGTGCTGACGAGACGCTGCACTATCAGCCTTCCGCGCATTTATCCGCACCCGCTGCTCAAGCTGATTTCAAGCCAGTGCTGGAAAGAGTAAAGCTTCAGGAAGTTCAGTTCATGAAGCGCAGCCAGTTTGATGAGATTAATTACGGAAGTGCCGTCCTCAAACGCAACGATCGGGGGGATATCGTTCGCCCCGTCATCGCTATCCATGGGCATTTCCAGCGTCTTAAGCGCCGTTTCGCTTGTGTCGACGAACATTATCTTGTCCATGAATGCGTTTTACGCGGCGCGGCTATCACCGCCTGGGCGCAGGAAGTTCGGGCTGGTGCAACGCACCTTTGGTTTGTGGTGGAAGAATCTATGCCTCCAGGCACGCCACAAGGCCCCCTAAACCACAACGGCACATGGCGCATCGGATGGTGGGATAATGTGTGGCAACAGTGGGGAAACGGGGCGTCGACTAAAATGGTGGGGTTATTGACTGGCCAGCCTGGGACCACAATCCCCTCGCTTGTGTCGGTATCCAGCTGTAACGCCTTTTTTTCCTGGTTAGCGTCTCAACCCTGGTGGATTAACGCGGCCAGCCTGAGCGCCAACGTAGCAAGCCAGCACCTGGTCTGCCTTGCCTGGGTTTATAATCAATCCCGCATAAAAAACCGGGCTAATGCCTAATACTTGTCAGTTAGCGGTTCGCCTAAAGGCTGCATCATATAGCATAAAAAATCCGTAATCCCTGCGAGATTACGGATTTTGCACAGCTACCGGATCGGTCAACCAATTCCTAACCGATTGGCATTAAGACTAATGCCCGGGTTTTCAACGTGACCGCAATTAGTGCGCCGCTTCCGGCTTGTGCTTTTGCGCGCTCTGGAAGTGATAGGTCAATTCGCCCTTCTCTTTATCCAGCGCCACCGTTACCTGGCCGCCATCCACCAGCGAACCGAACAGCAGTTCGTTAGCCAACGGTTTTTTCAGGTTGTCCTGGATAACGCGCGCCATTGGACGTGCGCCCATCGCCCGGTCGTACCCTTTCTCTGCCAGCCAGTCACGCGATTCCTGGCTCACTTCCAGAGAAACGCCTTTCTGATCCAGTTGCACCTGGAGTTCGACGATAAACTTGTCGACCACCTGATGAATCACCTCGGTGCTGAGATGGTTGAACCAGATAATGTTATCCAGACGGTTACGGAATTCCGGCGTGAAGATCTTCTTGATCTCTTCCATCGCGTCGGTGCTGTTGTCCTGCTGGATAAGACCGATGGTCTTACGCTCGGTTTCACGGACACCGGCGTTAGTGGTCATCACCAGGATCACATTGCGGAAATCCGCCTTGCGGCCGTTGTTGTCGGTCAGCGTACCGTTGTCCATCACCTGCAACAGCAGGTTAAACACGTCCGGATGCGCTTTTTCGATTTCATCAAGCAGCAGGACCGCATGGGGATGCTTGATAACGGCATCGGTCAGCAGCCCGCCCTGGTCGAACCCGACATAGCCCGGAGGCGCGCCAATCAAACGGCTGACGGTATGGCGTTCCATATACTCGGACATATCAAAGCGCAGCAGTTCAATCCCCAGCGATTTCGCCAGTTGGACGGTGACTTCGGTTTTCCCCACCCCGGTCGGCCCGGCGAACAGGAATGAACCCACCGGCTTACGGTCGTGACCCAGACCGGCACGGCTCATCTTGATGGCTTCGGTTAAGGCCTCAATAGCGGTATCCTGGCCGAATACCAGCATTTTCAGGCGGTCGCCAAGGCTCTTCAGGGTATCGCGATCGCTGGCCGAGACGCTTTTCTCCGGGATACGGGCAATACGCGCCACCACCGATTCGATATCCGCCACGTTGACGGTTTTCTTGCGCTTGCTTACCGGCATCAGGCGAGCACGGGCACCGGCTTCGTCGATGACGTCGATAGCTTTATCCGGCAGATGGCGGTCATTGATGTATTTGACCGACAGCTCCACGGCGGCACGCACTGCTTTGGCGGTATAACGCACATCGTGATGCGCTTCGTATTTCGGTTTCAGACCGTTAATGATCTGCACCGTTTCTTCGACCGACGGCTCAGTAATGTCAATTTTCTGGAAGCGACGCGCCAGAGCGCGGTCTTTTTCAAAAATATTGCTGAATTCCTGATAGGTGGTAGAGCCGATCACGCGGATTTTGCCGCTGGAAAGCAGCGGTTTAATCAGGTTGGCGGCATCCACCTGCCCGCCCGACGCCGCGCCCGCACCAATAATGGTGTGGATCTCATCAATAAACAGGATGCTGTTGGTATCCTGCTCCAGTTGTTTAAGCAGGGCTTTAAAGCGTTTTTCAAAATCGCCGCGGTATTTGGTGCCCGCCAGCAGCGAACCGATATCCAGCGAATAGATATTGCAGTCTGCCATGATTTCCGGCACGTCACCCTGAACAATACGCCAGGCGAGGCCCTCGGCGATGGCGGTTTTACCGACTCCGGATTCACCCACCAGCAGCGGGTTGTTTTTCCGACGGCGGCACAGCACCTGGATTGCCCGCTCCAGCTCCTTATCACGGCCAATCAGCGGGTCTATTCCGCCGACGCGCGCAAGCTGGTTGAGATTGGTGGTGAAGTTTTCCATACGCTCCTCCCCGCCTGCTTGCTCTTCGTTAACTGGATTTTCTGAGCCGCTGGATTGATGCGGTTCATCTTTGCGCGTGCCGTGAGAAATGAAGTTCACCACGTCAAGACGGCTGACTTCATGTTTACGCAGCAGATAGGCAGCCTGGGATTCCTGCTCGCTGAAAATTGCCACCAGCACGTTCGCGCCTGTCACTTCGCTACGGCCTGACGACTGTACGTGGAATACGGCGCGTTGCAGCACGCGTTGAAAACTCAACGTCGGCTGGGTGTCGCGCTCCTCTTCGCTCGCCGGGAGCACGGGCGTGGTTTGTTCGATGAAGGCTTCAAGTTCCTGTCGCAGCGCCACCAGATCCACAGAACACGCTTCCAGCGCTTCGCGGGCCGATGGGTTACTGAGCAAAGCCAGTAACAGATGCTCGACGGTCATAAACTCATGTCGGTGCTCGCGCGCTCTGGCGAAAGCCATGTTTAAACTGAGTTCCAGTTCCTGGTTGAGCATAGGCACCCCCCTCAATATAATTCGCCGTTCAGGCTAGTTCCTGCGTACACAGCAACGGATGCTCGTGCTTCCTGGCATATTGATTCACCATCGCCACTTTGGTCTCAGCGACTTCTGCGGTGAAAATGCCGCAGATGGCTTTCCCTTGATAGTGAACCGTCAGCATCAATTGTGTTGCACGCTCTACATCATAAGAAAAGAACTTTTGTAGCACGTCAATAACAAATTCCATTGGCGTGTAATCATCGTTCATTAACATAACTTTATACATAGATGGCGGTTTTAGCCCCTCATCGAGCTTATTTTCCGCCAGTCGCTCAAAATCCAACCATTCGTTCGTCTTACCCATTGCCCACTTTCATCGCTGGTTAACTAAACAGTAAGCAGGCCGTCAGCCCGCTGCTCATCCAGTTATACGCCATTTGAATCTACCTTAACTTACAGATAACTATCATCTATCGTTGCTATCCGCGAACATTGTCACATTAATGGCAATAGCGTTAACTGCTTCAAAATTTTGACTGATTCTTGTCCATTTCACCCCGTCAGACGCTTGACGCGTTGCCTGATTTCTCTAAATTGTACAGGCGTGAGTTGGCGAGGTTTTGAACAGCGCACCCTCACCCACCGGTTCATTCCATCTTACTTATAAGATTCATGAAGGATGTCGAAGCATGGAGACGGGTACTGTTAAGTGGTTCAATAATGCCAAAGGGTTTGGTTTTATCTGCCCTGAAGGCGGCGGCGAAGACATATTCGCCCACTATTCCACCATCCAGATGGATGGTTACCGTACGCTCAAAGCCGGACAAGTTGTCAGGTTTGATGTACATCAGGGGCCCAAAGGCAACCATGCCAGCCTCATCGTTCCTCTGGAAGCAGAGACGGCAGTCGCTTAACGCGTCTGTTTTATTGTGTACATCCCACACCTAAAATGCCAGCCTCCGCGCTGGCATTTTACTTTTTCTGAGATTACTCCCGCGCCAGCGCATCCACCGGATTTAACCGCGCGGCGTTGCGCGCCGGCAGCCAGCCAAACAAGATACCGGTGGCGGTAGAACAGACAAACGCCGTTAATAGCGCCAGCCCCGAAAAGCCGATCTGCCAGCCGGGCAGGAACAACTGTAAGGTAAAAGCGATAAGTAAGGATAGCCCAATGCCCAGTGCGCCGCCGACCAGGCAGACCAGCACCGCCTCGATGAGAAACTGTTGTAATACATCGCTGGCCCGCGCGCCAACCGCCATCCGGATGCCGATTTCCCGCGTCCGTTCAGTAACGGACACCAGCATGATGTTCATCACGCCGATCCCGCCAACTACCAGCGAAATCACCGCCACCAGGGTTAAAAACAGCTGTAGCGTACGGGTGGTTCGTTCCGCCGTTTGCAGGAAGCCGTCCATATTCCAGGTGAAGAAATCTTTTTTGCCGTGGCGCAGGGACATCAGGCGCGCAAGCTGCTGCTCGGCTTCCTGGCTGTTATAGCCCTCTTTGACCCGCACGGTAATGGAGTTGAGCCATGACTGGCCCATTACCCGGCCCGACATAGTAGAGTACGGCAGCCAGACGCGCAGGATTTTACTGCTGCCGAACATCGACTGTTTCTCCTGGGCCACGCCGATGATGGTCGCAGGCATATTACCCACCAGGATCACCTCGCCCACCACGTTGAGCTTATTGGGGAATAGCTGGCGGCGGGTGTTTTCATCAATCACCACCACCTGGGCGCGGCCCTGATGCTGCGCCTGATTGAAGGTGCCGCCTTCGCTGAAGGTCATGCCATAAACGTTAAAATACTGCTCGCTGACGCCGTTGGCGCTGGCCGCCACGTCTTTATTTTCGTAACGCACCCGCAGGTTGCTGGACAGCGCAGGCGTCGCTGAACGCACCCAGGGTTGTTTCTGAATCGCCACCAGATCGTCGTATTTCAGCGCCTGCTGGTACTGCGGATCGTCATCACCGAAATCAGTACCGGGATAAATATCAATGGTGTTGGTGCCGATAGAGCGAATATCCTCCAGCACCAGTTGCTTCGCCGCGTCGCCCACCACCACGATAGACACCACCGACGCGATGCCGATGATTATCCCCAGCATGGTCAGCAGGGTGCGCATTTTATTGGCCGCCATCGCCAGCCACGCCATGGTGAACGCCTCGCGAAAGCCGCTGGTAAACTGCTGCCAGCCGCTTTCTATCGGCGTGCGCTCAATCTTCGCTGCGGCGCGGCCCGTTACGGCGGGCGGGTTGCTGATGATTTCGCCGTCGCGGATTTCGATGACTCGCTCGGCCTGGGCAGCCACCGCCGGATCGTGGGTAACGATAATGACCGTATGACCGTTATCGCGCAGCTGTTTCAGCGTGGCGATCACCTCTTCGCCGGAATGGCTGTCCAGCGCGCCGGTGGGTTCGTCGGCGAGGATCACCTGGCCGCCGTTCATTAGCGCCCTGGCGATACTGACGCGCTGCTGCTGGCCGCCGGACAGCTGCGACGGTGAGTAATCCACACGTGCCGCCAGCCCTAACCTCTCGAGCAGTTCACGGGCGCGCTGCTGGCGGGCTTTACGGCCAGCGCCTGCGTAGATCGCCGGGATCTCGACGTTTTGCGCCGCCGTTAAGTGCGACAGCAAGTGGTAGCGCTGGAAGATAAAACCAAAATGCTCGCGACGCAGCTGCGCCAGTTCATCGCTGTTGAGCGTTGAAACGTCAACGCCCGCCACGCGGTAACGGCCAGATGTCGGCTTATCAAGGCAGCCGAGAATATTCATCAGAGTGGATTTGCCCGAGCCGGAGGCACCGACAATCGCCACCATTTCACCGGCGTGAATACTTAGCGTCACGCCTTTCAGCACATCGACCGGTTCGCCGCCAGAAAGATACTGGCGGCGGATATCGGTCAGTTCAAGCAATGCCGTCATTGTGCCGCTCCGGGCATGGTTTTACCGGTGACCACTTCTTCACCCTCTTCCAGGCCCTTGACGATTTGTACCTGGGTATCGTTACGCGCGCCGATAGTCACCTCGCGCTCGCGGGTCTCGCCGTTACGCATAATAGTGATGCGGTAGCGGTTATCGCCGATCGGGTCGCCCAGCGCCGACAGAGGTATCGTCAACACGTTTTTCGTCCCGCTGAGCTGGATATGGACCTGGGCAGTCATGTCCAGCCGCAGTACGCTTTGCGGATTCGGCACTTCAAAACGGGCGTAATAGAAAATCGCGTCATTCACTTTTTCCGGCGTCGGCAGGATATCTTTCAGCACCCCTTCATAGCGGGTTAACGGGTCGCCCAGCACGGTAAACCACGCCTTCAGCCCCGGACGCAGATGAATAATATCCGCTTCCGACACCTGGGCTTTCACCAGCATAGTGCTGAGATCGGCAAGCGTCAGAATGTTCGGTGCCTGTTGCGCTGCGATCACCGTCTGGCCTTGCAGCGTGGTAATTTGCGTCACTTCGCCCGCCATCGGGGCGATGATCCGGGTGAAATCAAGGTTAGTTTTGGCGGTATCCAGAGAAGCCTGGTTACGCTTGATTTGCGCGTCGATGGTGCCGATTTGCGCCTGCTTGACGGTGAGCTCGGTGGCCGCAGTATCCAGATCCTGGCGGGAAATGGCCTGGGTTTTAGCCAGCGCCTGCTGGCGGCCCAGGGTAACTTTCGCCAGCTGCATTTCCGCCATTGCCTGCTGGCGCTGCGCGCGCAGTTCCTGCAACGTCGCTTCCACTTCTTTAATCTGGTTTTCCGCCTGTTCAGGGTCAATTACCCCCAAAAGCTGGTCTTTTTTCACTTTATCGCCAATTTCTACCGACAGCGTTTTAAGCTGACCGCTGACCTGCGCACCTACGTCGACTTTTTTTAGCGCGTCGAGTTTGCCGGTCGCCAGCACGGTTTGCTCCAGATCGCCTTTGCGGACAATCAGGGTCTGGTACTGGGGCTGCGGCGCGTTCAACGTTTTCCAGGCCCCTATCCCCGCGAGCAATACCACAACCGCCAACACCAGATACCGCTTTTTGAATTTTCCCTTAAAACGCATAAATCCCGGGTCTCTTTAGTCATCTGTCCATTGCGTTTAGCTAAACGCACCCTCAACAAGAACGATTCTACCCTGCTACGCCCGTACTTATTGAATTTTCATTGAATTTGGCTCTGCTCAAATACAGGCTCGTTTAACTATCGAGCTACTGCCATGTCCACTTTTATCGACACTACTCACTTCGAACAATACGCACCACGCACCGGCTGGCAGCTGTTTAAATTGCTCGTAACAGGCCAGTGGATGCCCGGCAGCGCCTGGCAAAACCGCCGCTACCGCCAAAAATTTCTGCTGCGCGCATTAGCCACGCCAGTAGCGACAAAAAAGTTGCTCAATTTACTGGCCAGCCAGCCGCATCTGGACGCGCTGTTGCAGGCGCAACCAGGCTTGCCTTGCCGGTTACACCGCCCCTATCTGTCAGTGAATACCAGCCGACATCAGGCGCAGGCGGCGCTGGATTTTCACTATAAACAATTAATCCAGCTTTTACCCGCAACGCTTTTGCTGTCGCACTGGTCAAGTCAGGGCGCAAGCCTGGCGCAGTTAACCGGCAAGAACGGGGAGCAGTACCGCATCCAGCTCGCGGCACTGTCGATGCTGGATAAAGAAGGCGAGTCTACGCTGGTCTTTTGTGATCACAATGACACCGTGCTGGCGGAAATGACCTTTACGCTGTGCCAGCGCAACGGCAAACCGACGCTGTTTATCGGTGGATTGCAGGGCGCGAAAAACTGGGTGCCGCATGAAAACATCCAGACCGCCACCAAAGCCTGTCACGGGCTGTTCCCGAAGCGTCTGCTGCTGGAAACTGCCTGCCATTTAGCGCCGCTGTTGAAAGCCACGCAGATTCAGGCCGTGGGTAATGACACGCATATTTACCGCAACTGGCGCTACGCCAAAAAGAAAAAAGACAAGCTGCATGCAGATTACGACAGCTTCTGGCTGTCGATGGGCGGCGATCCCGGCGATGACGGGTATTTTATGCTGCCAAACGCGATCACCCGTAAACCCATGGAGGAGATCGCCAGTAAGAAGCGCGCCGAATACCGTCGCCGCTATGAGCTTCTCGATAGCCTTGCGGCGCAGGTTGTCTCAGGCATCAGCACGCGTTAATCGGCACGTCCCCGCGCCAGCCATAGCACGCGGGAAAACATTTTGCGCAGCAGGTGCGGTACGGCGTCCACGCCCCGCCGCCCTGCTTCCAGCGCCACTTCAATCGCCAGGTCCGGTTTTGAAGAGCGGTGGATCGCCTTCGCGATCACCCGGCGCATATTCATCGGGATGTTTTCCGGCAGTTGCGCCACGCGGTGAAAGACATCAGAGAAGCCTTCGCGATACATAAAGTGTTCCATATCCATGGCGGGCAACGCGGTGAGATGTTCGCGTTCATGGTCGCGGTCGTTATTCAGGATGCTGCGTACCGTAGCGGCATATTTTTTACCGGCTTCGTCGCCGTCCACCAGCACGTGCCATTCGATACCCATCCGCCGGGCGAATTTAATCAGCGGTTTTAAACCCGACTGGGCAAATTCAATCACCCTGACCCCTTCGGCATCGAAATGGTGGCCGCACTGGCGCGCCAGTTCGTTAATTACCCAGACTTCGGTTTCCCCTTCCACCAGCAACCAGCAGCGGGCAAACAGCGCCGCCGGGCGGTTAAAACGGATATGAAACGCAATGCGGCGGTTGTCTTCGGCATTCAGGCCGCCCGGCCCCAGACGCCAGGCAGAAACCCGCGCAGACTCACGCACCAGGCGGCACACCTGTTCAACAGGCGTCAGTGACAGCAGTTCACTGGAGTTGGTGGTGGTGATTTTTTGCAGCGGCAGTAAATTCAGCAGTTGCCAGGCCACGGAGAGCATGATCGGATGCAGCCGGGTTTCCGGGTCTTCCACCAGCAGCAGCGGACGCGCGTCGCGATCCAGTTTTACCGTTCCTTTCGCTTGTAACAGCGTGGAAAACAGGCCCAGCAGGATCACTCGGTGGGTGCGGCTGCCTGGCTTGTCGATCATGCGGTTTATCACGTCCAGGTAGCGCCAACTGCGTTGTTCGTCATGAGAACGGCGACGCAGCAAACGGTGGCGCGCCTGGTCGCTGCTCTGCTCGGCGAAATAGTGTTCCAGCAATTGCACCATCGCCGACAGCCCCTGGCGGATCTGACCATCGGTGAGATTTTGCGGGCGCGCCACCAGTTCGCGGGCCAAAAAATCGAGCTGGCGGGCAGTGACTTCCACTTCCGGTGCGCCAGGCAAGGTACCGGTGCGGATACGCTGCATAAAACGCGCATCACGTAAACGCAGTACCGGGTTCAGGCGAATCAGATGGCAGGCCAGATTATCGATATCATCCAGGTCCAGCGGCTCGCCCCGGCTATTGAGAAAGCTGCGCAGCGTCATGACCGCGCCATCGTCGGCCAGTTCGCCTTCCAGACGGTAATAAATCCGCGCGTAGCCATCATCGCCGCGATCCCAGACCTCGTTCAGATGGCGGTAGCGCCGCCCGTTATGGCGGCCTGGCTGGGTTTCGCGGAAGGTCAGAATGATATGCAGATGATGTTCCCGGCCATGAATATCCCCTGGCGGGAACCAAAAGTCATCGCGCGTAAAATGGTAGAGATCGGCACCCGGTGCCAGTAGCAATGTCAATGCGTCCAGCAGGCTTGATTTACCCCAGGCGTTTTCACCAATCAGCACATTGGTGTGTTCCAGCATTAACGACAATCGATTGATGCCGCGAAAACCCACTATCTCTACGCGCTCAAGGAACATATTCTCTCCCGTTGTAGCTTTCTGTCCTTTATAGCATGGCAGTATAGCGGCAGGTTTTCATCGCTGTCACCGTAACGCGCAAAGCATGTTGAATGATTTATGCCGTCGTATTGATATATTATTGAGCGTTGGTTAATTTTTATATTTTTTAATAAGAAAAGCCCCTGAGAATATCGTGATCAATAGGAAAGAGATTAAACCACGAATAATCAATTTGTTTTTGGTCAAATTAAGGGCATTTATTTATCTGGTCATTATTGAGTGACCCTCCTTAAAATACTGCCGCTTTTACTATTTAGCGATCGTTGAATAGTGTCTTTTAAAATCACAATAATCAATCGCAACTGATTAGAAATGTTTATCTATTAAATACTGAGGTGGGTATGTTTAAGAAATTAATGGCTGAAGGGTTTGGCACCTTCTGGCTGGTATTTGGCGGCTGCGGCAGCGCCGTACTGGCAGCGGCATTTCCTGAACTGGGAATTGGCTTTACCGGTGTGGCACTGGCATTTGGCTTAACGGTGTTAACGATGGCGTATGCGGTAGGTCATATTTCCGGCGGCCATTTTAATCCGGCAGTAACGTTAGGATTATGGGCAGGCGGTCGTTTCCCGGCGAAAGATATTCTCGGTTATATTATTGCGCAAATTATCGGCGGTATTCTCGCGGCAGCCGTGCTTTATTTAATCGCCAGCGGGAAAGCGGGTTTTGATGCCGCTGCCAGCGGTTTTGCTTCTAATGGTTATGGTGAACATTCACCTGGCGGATATTCCCTGCAATCCGCGATGATTATTGAATTTGTATTAACCTGCGCATTCCTGATGATTATTCATGGCGCGACGGATAAAAACGCTCCGGTCGGTTTTGCGCCGCTTGCTATCGGCCTGGCGCTGACATTAATCCATTTGATCAGCATTCCAGTGACCAACACCTCAGTAAACCCGGCACGCAGTCTGGCGGTGGCCATTTTCCAGGGTGGATGGGCGCTGCAACAGGTCTGGCTGTTCCTGGTAATGCCCATTATCGGCGGCATTTTCGGCGGCGTTATTTACCGCACGCTGCTTGAAAAACGCAGCTAATCCCTGAAAGGCCTGCTAAACGCAGGCCTTTTGCATAAAAATCTCTATTTTTTGATGCTTTACTCATTTCCTGGCTTTGGGTAGTGTTATGAGGCTCACTTTCTGCAAGGACCTCGATTTCTCATGTTGTCAGGATTACTGATTATTTTAGTGCCGCTCATCGCCGGTTATCTTATTCCCCTCAAAAATACCGCCGCGTTAAAAACCATTAACCGCCTGCTGAGCTGGATTGTTTACGTAATCCTGTTTTTTATGGGGATAAGCCTGGCGTTCCTCGATAACCTGAGCAGTAACCTGCTGGCGATTTTTCATTACTCCGCCGTCAGCGTGGTGGTGATTTTATTGTGTAACTGCGCAGCCCTGTTCTGGCTTGATAAATCCCTGCCCTGGCGGCATAACCACCATCAGGAAAAATTACCGTCGCGCATCGCTATGGCGCTGGAGTCGCTTAAACTGTGCGGCGTGGTGGTGCTGGGTTTCGCGCTCGGGTTAACCGGCATGAATTTTCTTATCCACGCCACTGAGGCCAGCGAATATACCCTTATCTTCCTGTTATTCCTGATCGGGATCCAGCTGCGCAACAACGGTATGACGCTGCGTCAAATCGTACTTAATCGCCGGGGCATGATCGTGGCGGTGCTGGTTGTCGGCAGTTCGCTGGTAGGCGGCGTAATCAATGCTTTTATTCTCGACCTGCCGATCCGCACCGGTCTGGCAATGGCATCGGGTTTCGGCTGGTATTCGCTTTCGGGGATATTAATGACCGAATCCTACGGTCCGGTGATCGGTAGCGCGACCTTCTTTAACGATCTGGCCCGCGAACTGGTGGCGATTATGCTGATCCCCGGTCTGGTGCGCCGCAGCCGTTCGGCGGCGCTGGGTCTGTGCGGCGCAACCTCGATGGATTTTACCCTGCCCGTACTGCAACGCAGCGGCGGCCTGGAGATGGTGCCCGCCGCGATTGTTCACGGCTTTATTCTCAGCCTGCTGGTGCCGTTATTAATGGCATTTTTCGCCGCCTGATTTCTTTCTGGCGATGCATAAGTATCGCCAAAATTGCGCTAAATCAATCTCCGGTCATATTGCAGTAAAAATCACTTTTAACCCTTTTCACAGACGCATAATCTTAAACATGTATATCAAATATAACTTTAAGGTATCATTATGTTTTGTGTGCAATGTGAACAAACCATCCGTACTCCTGCCGGCAACGGCTGCTCATACGCTCAGGGTATGTGCGGCAAAACTGCCGAAACATCCGACCTGCAAGACTTACTGATCGCCGCACTGCAAGGCCTGTCCGCATGGGCGGTTAAAGCGCGTGAACTGGGCATTATCGATCATGAAATCGATAACTTCGCCCCGCGCGCGTTTTTCTCTACCCTGACCAACGTCAACTTCGACTCCCCGCGCATCGTTGGCTACGCCCGTGAAGCTATCGAAAAACGCGAAGCGCTGAAAGCGCGCTGCCTGGCGGTAGACGCCACTGCCACCGTTGATAATCCGATGGCTGACCTCCAGCTGGTCAGCGCCGATCTGGGCGATTTACAGCGTCAGGCAGCGGAATTTACCCCGAACCGCGACAAAGCCGACATCGGCGAAAACATTCTCGGCCTGCGCTTACTCTGCCTGTACGGCCTGAAAGGCGCGGCGGCGTACATGGAACACGCGCATGTGCTGGGCCAGTACGACAACGAAATCTACGCGCAGTACCACCAGTTTATGGCGTGGCTGGGCACCTGGCCTTCCGATATGAATGCCCTGCTGGAATGCTCTATGGGCATCGGCCAGATGAACTTCAAAGTAATGAGCATCCTGGACGCAGGCGAAACCGGTAAATACGGCCACCCGACTCCGACGCAGGTTAACGTTAAGCCCGTTGCCGGCAAGTGCATCCTGATTTCCGGCCACGACCTGCTGGATCTGCACAACCTGCTGGAACAGACTGAAGGCACCGGCGTCAACGTCTACACCCACGGCGAAATGCTGCCAGCGCACGGCTACCCGGAACTGCGTAAGTTTAAACACCTGGTCGGCAACTACGGCAGCGGCTGGCAGAACCAGCAGACTGAGTTTGCTCGCTTCCCTGGCCCGATCGTGATGACCTCTAACTGCATCATCGACCCGACCGTAGGCAGCTACGACGACCGCATCTGGACCCGCAGTATTGTCGGTTGGCCGGGCGTGAACCACCTGGAAGGCGACGATTTCAGCCCGGTTATCGAGCAGGCGCAACAGTTGCCAGGCTTCACCTACAGCGAAATCGAACACCTGATCACCGTCGGCTTTGGCCGTGAAACCCTGCTGGGCGCTGCCGATTCCCTGATCGACCTGGTGAGCCGCGAAAAACTGCGCCACATCTTCCTGATCGGCGGCTGCGACGGCGCGCGCGGCGAGCGTAACTACTTCACCGATTTCGCTACCAGCGTTCCGCAGGACTGCCTGATCCTGACCCTGGCGTGCGGTAAATACCGTTTCAACAAACTGGACTTCGGCAACATCGAAGGCCTGCCGCGTCTGGTGGATGCCGGTCAGTGTAACGATGCGTACTCTGCCATCATCCTTGCCGTGACCCTGGCGGAAAAACTCGGCTGCGGCGTTAACGATCTGCCGCTGTCGCTGGTGCTCTCCTGGTTCGAACAGAAAGCGATTGTGATCCTGCTGACCCTGCTGTCGCTGGGTGTGACCAATATCGTCACCGGCCCGACGGCCCCAGGCTTCCTGACGCCGGATCTGCTGGCGGTGCTTAACGAGAAGTTTGGTCTGCGTTCCGTGACCACCGTTGAAGAAGATATGCAGCAGTTGCTGAGCGCGTAAGGAGAACCTATGACGATGCCAACCTCTCAATGCCCGTGGCGGATGCAGGTACACCACATCCAACAGGAAACCCCGGATGTCTGGACCCTGTCGCTGTTCTGCCACGATCATTATTCGTACAAAGCCGGACAGTATGCGCTGGTGAGTATCCGTAACAGCGCAGACACACTGCGAGCCTATACGATTTCGTCAACGCCTGGCGTCAGCCCGTTTATAACGCTGACTATCCGCCGTATCGACGAGGGGGTTGGCTCGCAATGGCTGACCGGTGAAGTGAAACGCGGCGACTATATCTGGCTGTCGGACGCCCAGGGCGACTTTATCTGTGAAGATAAAAACACCGACCGCTTCCTGCTGCTGGCGGCAGGCTGCGGCGTGACGCCGATTATGTCGATGCGCCGCTGGCTGGCGAAAAACCGCCCGGAAGCGGACGTGCAGGTGATTTTCAATGTACGTTCACCGAAAGACGTGATTTTTGCGCAAGAGTGGAAAAACTACCCGGTCACCCTGGTGGCGGAAGTGACCAACGAACCGGGTTTCATCGAAGGCCGCTTAACCCGCGAAATCCTGGCCGCCGTGCCGGATATCGCATCACGCACCGTAATGACCTGCGGCCCGGCACCGTACATGGACGCGGTTGAAGAGAATGTAAAAGCGCTGGGCGTGACCCAGTTCTTCAAAGAGAAGTTCTTTACACCGGTTGCCGAAGCGGCCACCAGCGGCCTGAAATTCACTACGCTGACCCCAGCCCGTGAATTCTACAGCCCGGTGGGCACCACCCTGCTGGAAGCGCTGGAAAGCAACAAGGTGCCGGTTAACGCCGCCTGTCGCGCCGGGGTTTGTGGCTGCTGCAAAACCCGCGTGGTGTCTGGCGAGTATACGGTTAACAGCACCATGACGCTGACCGAGCGGGAAATCGCCGAAGGCTATGTGCTGGCCTGTTCGTGCCACCCGCAAGGGGATTTAGTGCTGGCTTGATTCTGAAGTGATAGCAATTACGTATAATTAAACCGATTAAACGCCTGATGTATAACATTGGGCGTTTTTTTGATATGTCCTGTTAGCCTATTTTTACAAGTATGTTCTGCCGTTTTAGTTGTGAAAACATCTTTGTTCCCGTCGAGACTTATATCCTATTCATTAGCGTTGATATCGGGTCATAAATGCTTTGTACTCTGGCGAGATTTTAATGTGTCCATGTTTCGGTTGCTCGGCATGGCATGCTATGCAAAGGACAACCAGATTTGAGTCATTGTTATCATACTTCAAACCATTGCGATGATGGACATGAAGGAACTTTGCATCGTTGTCCGTCAGTACGACACCGCAATCTTTACACTTTGACCCACGCAGCATTTTTATTTTATGAGATATCTGGTTCCATTCTTTAGGATACATGTTTGCTGGTGCGGAATCAGACGTATGAGACGGTTTAACGGCAATAAGATCTCGTGGATATTCTGTAAAAAACTCTTGAAGTGAAAAATGCGTAACTAAAGAGAGGCGTGCCGGACGGGGCATTTTTTGCATATCAAATCCTTTCCAGCGAAGAATATCCAGACAGTTCTGACAAACATTCAACCTCACTTTTTGCGTTTCAATACCATTATTAATGAAATTAACGCTGAATTCTCCAGAATCTCCGTTAGCAACTACGTATTTTTCAAATCTATGGATTTTAGTCATTTTTTCGAGGGCGCTACAAAAAGCAAGGTGGTATTTCGGCATAGTTGACTTTCCTGCAACCGAATTAATATCCCTTATGTAAAGCAACACCCTATAACCTTTATAAATCAAAGTCCTATCAACATGTATCTTAACGTCGTCGAGACTAATATCGACGATTCCTGTCCTGAGTCGCTCAAGCGTGGTAAATTCGCTGCCTGGGATAACAATTTTTAGTTCAGGATTTTGAGTAAGAGGGGCATTCATTGAATGGCGTAACCCATTCAGCAACGCCGAGTTAAGAAAATCTGGCAGTTTGAACGTCATTTTTTTGATAACTTATCCGCAATGAGATCCATCTTTTCGTTTGCGTTCGTGACAATACGAAACTCTACTCGTTGGTTTGCTGCCATAGAGGCTTCTGATGACAATGGGTGAGAAGATGAAAGCCCATTTGCGGTCATATGTTGAATAAGCCACTCTTGACTGTTTTGTACCTTAGGTAGAGACATCAGATATTCAAGCGCACTTCGTGTTCTTGCCTGCGATAATTCCATATTTTTAAAATAAGCCTGCTTTTCGTCGGTTGCTCCATTCCAAAAAGCACTTGTGTGACCTTCTATACGGATTTCCTTAACAGCATTTTTAAACTTCACAGAATTCAGTAATGCTATATAGCGTGGAAAGAATTCTTCCAGCACTTGCTTGAAACGGGGACGAAGTTCTGACGATCCTGTGGCAAAAAGAACAGAGGGATCGTTAAAACGAATTGTCATGTCGCCCAGTATTTCAGCATTCCACTGTTTTAAGTCCTTAGAAAATTCTTTTTGTAAAGCCAGCTGCATATCTCGCTTTGTCATCTCATATTCTTTTACGACGAGTGTCGTGGTCTGTTCAACGCGAAGCATGAAAGCAGCGGTTAACAACATAAATACCATCATCAAACCAGTCATCAGGTCTGCAAGGGGTATCCAATACGATTGGTTACTTTGTACTGTTTCCATTTTTATCTCGTAGCTGAAGCAATCCGTACAACTTCTCGTAGCTGTTCAGTAAGGGGGGTGTAGTCGGAGACAAATTTTTCGGATAATGAGGCAAGTTGGCGACCAAGAGATTCCAAACTTTTGGTCAGCTCTTCTTGCAGACCTTTATCGAGGGTAATCACGCTTTGGCGTACAGCCTCCATCGAGGTAACAAGACCATCATTAACTTCAGACTGCGATTTGCGGAGGGTCTCGGTCAGTAATTGTTTCATTTCTGCTGATGAAGATTGGTACTGCGCACCGAAGTTTTTAACGATATCACTTACATCGGCTTGAATTTTCATGACACCTTTGGCTATTGAGTCTGTCATTTCATCAATTTTTAGCGAAAATTGAGGCGTAACGTCTCTCATCTTTGAAAGCACTTCAGTTAAAGAATATTGAGATTCTTCTATTTGTTGCTGCTGCTGAAACAGTCCTTTTAAGGTCGACTCAAGCGCATCCGCTGTTTGGGAAAAACTGGCTGCCCTATCAATAAATAATGCTAATCCGGAGGAAGCGGCACGGAGATCATCGGCTGATGATTTTTGCAAACTCTGAAGATTATCAAGTTCATTTTTGTACTGCTGTTGCCAGGTAACCAGCTTTTCAACACTGGCGTTTAAATGCTTAAAATTTTCGCCAAATTGCTCACTGATTTTTGCATTAAAATCGCGAATAACTTCTTTTAAAGCGTCGATAAGAGCAGTAGAACCATCCTGAGCCATTTTTTGAGAAAAGTTATCGAAGGACATTTTCAAAGAGCGGAGTTCATCAACTTGCTCCTGGCGCATTAATTTAAGTTGTGAGAGCAAACTGCCATCTTCGTTACCCGAAAGGCTAAGTTGAAGAGCCTGAGTCGCAGCGACAACATCATCCAAATTTGCCGCTTTAGGAGTGCCTTGACTTTGAGGTATCGGTTCTTTTCGAAAATAATGTCGCCCGCGAATAATCAGCGAGCCACCTACACCGCTAAGCGATGCGAGGAACGCCGTTTTTACACCCTCAAGGAGATGGGGTACGCTTTCAGCTACATTCGTCGCATCAAAATGCAATAATGAAGCTGCAATTCCGACGAAGCAGCCCAGGATTCCAACTGTGGTGAGGACTTCGGGTCCATGTGAGACTGCAAATCTGTCGAAACGGACAAAGGCAAAAAAAATTGTCAGTATGAAATTAACCATGACAAACCCATTCGTTATGGGGTCTGAAATAATCGTGCTGAGAGTGCCTGCCTTTGCGGCAAAGGGAGCGCTGAACATAAGTAATATAAAAAACAAATTTCTTTTTTTCATTATTTCCAGTTTATATCATTGGCTAGATTTACTATATGGAATGGGGCTTTACGTTGACTTTATAAAAAACACCACAACCATCCCCACATCAATGCGCCCTATTTTATTGCCGAATCAATATATCCGTTTACTTCTAAACAAGCATTCTTCCCATGATAATTTGAAACAATTAATCATATTAATTTAAACAATATTACTACTTGAAATTCATTAAGATGAGGAATGAGTGCATATCGAATCATAGACGTAATACAGAATCCTCGCTTTTAATTTATGAATAATTCCGGCATATTGTTTAAAATATAATGCAGCCCTCATTTAAGATACTTACATTGCTACCTCCTTGATGTGAGCAATGGTACAGTAACTCAGTAGGATTAATAAAAATGATTTAATTAATCCTACTTTGTTTAATAAGATTTAACGATTTTCAGCAGCGCTTAAAAATCGTTAAATCCCGCAAATGAGCAAGATTTGGTTTCCATTACCGCCACGTCCCGCCCAGCGCATACCTTCCCGCGCCGAGAAACGCCACCGCCAGCGCCGCCACGAAGAAGTAGACCAGGCTTTCAATCGCCCACGCCCCGACTTTATCGAGCATAAAGGTTTTATCCAGCCCCACCAGCAGCCAGGCCACCACCATAGTAAACGCCAGCCCCAGCGCGGACAGCCGCGTCAGCACGCCGAGAATAATCAACACCGGCGCGACCACTTCCCCCAACAGCACGCCGTAAGCGACAAACCCCGGAATGCCGTGCGCGGTCAGCATGCCCGCAATGCCATCCACGCCGCCAAACAGCTTATGCAGGCCGTGAAACAGCATCAGACCGCCCACGCTCAGCCGTAACAACAGCTTGCCCAAATCATCCTTGCTGAGTGCGTTATCCACCGCCCCTATCACCTTCGCTACCATGTGAACCTCCGTTTTTTTGTTAGATGAGAATAATTTACACTTAATTATTATCGGCAGTGAGCTGCTGAAAATGAGAGGTTACCCGGTCTGCATCCGGTAATGGACTACGCTTTAAGCGAAATCAGAATGCATAAAAGGAGATCCAATGAAACAGACCGTGGCGGCGTATATCGCCAAAACCCTGGAGCAGGCTGGCGTAGCGCGTATCTGGGGGGTGACCGGGGATTCATTAAACGGGTTGAGCGACAGCTTAAACCGCATGGGCACCATCGACTGGATGCCGACGCGCCATGAAGAAGTGGCAGCGTTTGCAGCGGGCGCGGAAGCGCAGCTTACCGGCAAACTGGCGGTGTGCGCGGGCTCCTGCGGGCCGGGGAATCTCCATCTGATTAACGGCCTGTTTGATTGCCACCGCAACCATGTGCCGGTGCTGGCGATTGCCGCGCATATTCCGTCGAGCGAAATCGGCAGCGGTTATTTTCAGGAAACCCATCCCCAAGAGCTGTTTCGCGAATGCAGCCATTATTGCGAGCTGGTGTCCAACCCGGAGCAAATCCCGCAGGTGCTGGCGATAGCGATGCGCAAAGCGGTGCTCAATCGCGGCGTGTCGGTAGTGGTATTGCCGGGGGACGTGGCGCTACAGCCTGCGCCGGAAACCGCCAGTACTCACTGGTATTCAGCCCCGCAGCCGGTTGTCGTACCGGAAGAAAGCGAACTGCAAAAACTGGCCCAGGTGCTGCGTTATTCGAGCAATATCGCGCTGATGTGCGGCAGCGGCTGCGCCGGGGCGCACGAACCGCTGATCGCCTTTGCCGAAAAACTTAAAGCGCCTATCGTCCACGCGCTACGCGGCAAAGAACATGTGGAATATGACAACCCCTACGATGTGGGGATGACCGGGTTGATTGGTTTTTCCTCGGGCTATCACACCATGATGAACGCCGACACGGTGATTTTGCTGGGCACGCAGTTCCCTTACCGGGCGTTTTACCCCACCGATGCCAAAATCATCCAGATTGATATCAATCCGGGTAGCATCGGGGCGCACAGTAAAGTGGATATCGCGCTGGTGGGCGATATTCGCGCTACCCTTACCGCTCTGCTACCCATGCTGGAAGAGAAAACCGACCGTAAATTCCTCGACAAAGCGCTGGAGAATTATCAGGAAGCGCGCAAGGGGCTGGACGATCTGGCGAAGCCAGGCGACAAGCAAATTCACCCGCAATATCTGGCCCAACAGATTAGCCAGTTCGCCGATGACGACGCCGTTTTTACCTGCGACGTGGGTACGCCGACCGTCTGGGCGGCGCGCTATCTGAAAATGAACGGTAAACGCCGCCTGCTGGGCTCGTTTAACCACGGTTCGATGGCCAACGCCATGCCGCAGGCGCTGGGCGCGAAAGCCAGCGCGCCTGACCGCCAGGTGATAGCGATGTGCGGCGACGGCGGGTTCAGCATGCTGATGGGCGATTTCCTGTCGGTGGTGCAGATGAATCTGCCGATCAAAATCGTGGTGTTTAATAACAGCGTGCTGGGATTTGTGGCGATGGAGATGAAAGCCGGCGGCTATCTCACTGACGGCACCGATCTGCATCAGACCAATTTCGCCGCCATCGCCAACGCCTGCGGCATCACCGGAATTCGCGTTGAAAAACCCGAGGAGCTGGACGCGGCGCTGAACCAGGCGTTTAAAACCGACGGGCCGGTGCTGGTGGATGTGGTAGTGGCGAAAGAAGAACTGGCCATCCCGCCGCAAATCAAACTGGAACAGGCCAAAGGGTTCAGCCTGTATATGCTGCGCGCCATCATCAGCGGGCGCGGCGACGAAGTGCTGGAGCTGGCTAAAACCAACTGGTTCCGGTAAAAAGTAGGGCATCTCCTCGATAATTAAAAGGATATGCCGTGATTGACTTACGCAGTGATACCGTAACCCGGCCAGGGCGCGCCATGCTGGAACAGATGATGGCGGCCCCGGTTGGGGATGACGTCTACGGGGACGACCCCACCGTTAATGAACTTCAGGCTTACGCTGCACAACTCAGCGGAAAAGAAGCCGCCTTATTCCTTCCTACCGGCACCCAGGCCAACCTGGTCGGGCTGCTGAGCCACTGCGAGCGCGGCGAAGAATACATCGTCGGCCAGGCGGCCCATAACTACCTGTTCGAAGCCGGCGGCGCGGCGGTGTTAGGCAGCATCCAGCCGCAGCCCATTGAGGCGGAGCTGGACGGCACGCTGGCGCTGGATAAGGTGGCCGCTAAAATTAAACCTGACGATATCCACTTTGCCCGCACCCGTTTACTGGCGCTGGAAAATACCCACAACGGCAAAGTGCTGCCGCGCGACTATCTCCAGCAGGCCTGGGAATTCAGCCGAGAGCGCGGGCTGGCGCTGCACGTCGATGGCGCGCGTATTTTTAACGCCGTGGTGTCCTACGGCTGCGAGCTGGAAGAAGTGGTTCGCTACTGCGATTCGTTCACTATCTGCCTCTCCAAAGGTCTGGGCACGCCCGTGGGTTCGCTGCTGGTCGGCAGCCACGACTACATCAAACGCGCTACCCGCTGGCGGAAAATGGTCGGCGGCGGTATGCGCCAGGCCGGGATCCTGGCGGCGGCGGGAATGTACGCCTTGCAAAACAATGTGGCTCGCCTGAAAGACGATCACGATAACGCCGCATGGCTGGCCGGGGCGCTGAAAGAGATCGGCGCGGACGTGCGTCGTCAGGACACCAATATGCTGTTTGTGCGCGTGCCGCAGCAGGATGTCGCCGAACTGCGCGAGTTTATGAAGCGCCGCGATATTCTGATTAGCGCCGCGCCGGTGACGCGCCTGGTGACGCATCTGGACGTCAGTCGCGAGCAGTTAGCGGAAGTGGTCGACAGCTGGCAGCAGTTTCAACAACGGTAACGAGGAGCAGGGATGAGCGAGTCGCAGCGGATACTGGTTCTGGGGGCCAGCGGGTATATTGGCCAACATTTACTCCCCAGGCTGAGCGCTGAAGGGCATCAGGTCATTGCCGCTGCACGCAATGTCGAACGGCTGGAAAAGCGCCAGCTACCGGGCGTGACCTGCCACACCCTGGATTTATTGTGGCCAGAAAACTTGCCCGACCTACTGGCGGGTGTCGACACGCTCTATTATCTGGTGCACAGCATGGGCGACGGGCGGGATTTCGTGGAGAAAGAGCGCCAGGCGGCGCTGAATCTGCGCGATGCGCTGCGCCAGGCGCCGGTGCGCCAGGTGATATTTTTAAGCTCTTTACAAAGTAAAGACGCGCCCTCGGATCATCTGCGGGCGCGCCAATTGACCGCCGATACGCTGCGCGATTCCGGGGTGCCGGTGACTGAATTGCGGGCGGGCATTATTATCGGCGCAGGCTCCGCCGCCTTTGAGGTGATGCGCGACATGGTTTACAACCTGCCGGTACTGACGCCGCCGCGTTGGGTGCGCTCACGCACCACGCCTATCGCGCTGGAAAACCTGCTGGTGTATCTGCTGAAGCTGCTTGATTACCCGTCCACTGAGCACCGCATTCTGGAAGCCGCTGGGCCGGAAGTGCTGAGCTATCAGGAACAGTTCGAGCGGTTTATGAAAATCAGCGGCCGCCCTCGTCCGTTGATCCCCATCCCCTTCCCCACCAGTTGGATCTCGGTGTGGTTTCTCAACATGATCACCTCGGTGCCACCTGCCATTGCCCGGGCGTTGATCCAGGGGTTGAAACACGATCTTCTGGCGGACGACACCGCCCTGCGTGAATTAATCCCGCAGCAGCTGATTTCCTTTGACGACGCGGTTCGTGAGACGCTGAAAGAAGAAGATAAACTGGTAAATTCCAGCGACTGGGGCTATGACGCCCAGGCGTTTGCCCGCTGGCGTCCCGAATACGGCTACTACCCAAAACAGGCGGGCTGTACGCTGAAAACTTCCGCCAGCCTCGAATCGCTGTGGAACGTCGTTAACCGTATCGGCGGTAAAAAGGAGCGCTACTTTTTCGGCAATTATCTGTGGAGCACCCGCGCCGGAATTGATCTGCTGCTCGGTCATAAGCTGGCGAAGGGCCGCCCGGAAAAGGCGCTGTTGCAGGTCGGCGACGCCGTGGACAGCTGGAAGGTGATTATCGTCGAGCCGGAAGCGCAATTGACGCTGCTGTTCGGTATGAAAGCGCCCGGACTGGGGCGGTTGTCGTTCAATTTACGCGAGTTGGGGCCGGAACGGTCGCTGGACGTCCGCGCCTGGTGGCACCCCCACGGCACCCCCGGATTATTCTACTGGCTGGTGATGATCCCAGCGCATTTGTTCATCTTTCGCGGCATGGCGCGTCAGATTTGCCGGCTTGCCGAACAGGAAGAGCAAAAACTTCGGCGCTAACTCTGAATCTTTCGCTATTCTGATTGCATAGCCGTTGATTTCACGAAAGAATGCGCGGCGTTATTTTCTCTTACAGAGCGGGCAGCAATGAAGGTACTGGTCACGGGCGCCACCAGCGGTTTAGGCCGAAACGCGGTCGAGTATTTACGCCAGAAAGGGGTAAGCGTCCGGGCCACCGGGCGCAACGAGGCCATGGGCAAGCTGCTGCAAAAAATGGGCGCGGAATTTATCCACGCCGATTTAACCGAACTGGTTTCCTCCCAGGCCAAACAGATGCTGACGGGTATCGATACGCTGTGGCACTGCTCCGGCTTTACCTCGCCGTGGGGCACCCAGCAGGCATTTGATATGGCTAACGTGCGCGCCACCCGTCGTCTCGGCGAATGGGCGGTTGCCTGGGGCGTGCGCAATGTAGTGCATATCTCCTCGCCATCGCTCTATTTCGATTATCACCATCATCGCGATATCAACGAAGAGTTCCGCCCGGCGCGCTTCGCCAATGAGTTCGCCCGCAGTAAAGCGGCAGCGGAAGAGGTCATTCAACTGCTGGCGCAAGCCAACCCCAATACCCGGTTTACCATTTTGCGTCCGCAAAGCCTGTTCGGGCCGCACGATAAAGTGTTTTTCCCGCGTCTGGTGCAGATGATGCGCCACTACGGCAGCATTTTACTGCCGCGCGGCGGGGAGGCGCTGGTAGATATGACTTATCACGAGAACGCAGTCCATGCGATGTGGCTGGCCAGTTCCGCCAGCTGCGATGCGTTGCCGTCCGGGCGCGCGTTTAACATCACTAACGGCGAGGCGCGCCCGCTGCGCCAGATCGTTGAGCAATTGATTGCCGAACTGGGCATTCGCTGCCGCATACGTTCAGTGCCGTATCCGATGTTGGATATCATTGCCCGCAGCCTGGAGCGCATGGGCAACAAGTCGGAAAAAGAGCCTGCCCTCACCCATTACGGTGTTTCCAAGCTCAATTTCGACTTTACGCTGGATATTACCCGCGCCGAAAACGAGCTGGGTTACCAGCCCCTCGTCAGCCTGGATGAAGGGATCAGCCGTACCGCGCTGTGGCTGAAGGATCACGGTACGCTGCGTTAACTCCGTCCGTATTTTTCCAGTAACGCCTGGGCGATGGCCTGGGTTTCTGCATCGGCCACGCCGTCATAGCGCGCGGGCCGGAAATGCATCTGAAAGGCCTCAATCACCCGTTTTTGCTGGGCGGGCGTCATCTTCGGCGTCACTTCATAACCGTATTGAGCCAGCAGCGCCAGCAGGTCGCCGCTGTCCACCGGTTGATACGGATTTCTGCCCATTAGCCAAAAATTCACCCGCGTCGGATCGGGCCATGCGCCGATACCCTGCTTCGCCAGTTCTGCCCACGGAAACAGCGGGCCGGGATCGTCTTTGCGCTGGGGCGCGATGTCGGAATGCGCGACCACGTTCACCGGTAGTATGTTGTAACTATTAATGATATCCCGCGCCAGTTTCGCCAGCACCTCGATTTGCACCGGGTTAAACGGGGAGAACTGCTTTTGCCCGCCCTGCAGCCGCCAGCCGTGGTTTTCCAGCTCGATGCCAATCGAGGTATCGTTAATCCGGTTGGTGCCGCGCCAGTAGCTGATGCCCGCATGCCACGCCAGCTCCTGTTCCGGCACCAGTTGCCAGATCACCGGTTTACCGTTGCGCACCGGCGGGTTATCCGGCACCAGATAATGGGCGCTGACGTTGCGATCGGTCAGTGTAGCGAGGGAGCTGTCAAAATCGTCGGCAGTGTAGTGGATCACCAGCACTTTGATGCGCGAGTATGCCGCCTGGGCCGGGCGACGTAAATCCACCTGGTAATCACCCCGGTCAACAATCCCCTTTTCACCCGCACAGCCCGCCAATAGCGCGGCCAGCAAGAGCAGTAAACCGCGCATGCTCATCGACGGGTTTTCACCGCCGTTCCGGTGACGCTGACCATCAGCATGCTGCTGTCTTTGCCGACGGTTTCATAATCGATATCAATGCCGATCACCGCGTCGGCCCCTAACCCCCGGGCCTGCTCTTCCAGCTCGCGAAAGGCGATTTCCCGGGCTTTACGCAGCTCTTTTTCATAGGAGCCGGAACGCCCACCGACGATGTCGCGGATGCCCGCGAAAAAATCGCGGAAGATATTGGCCCCGAGGATTGCCTCGCCGGTCACCACGCCGCAGTACTCGACAATGGTGTGCCCTTCAAGATTTGGGGTAGTGGAAAATTGCATAATCGCTCCTTCTTTGGCTATCAATGCGTTAGCACAGATTATCAGACACGGGTATGAATCGATACGCTATGCTTACCTGAAGCCCGCTGGTGCTCCGGCATTGCGGGCTCAACCTAAGCAATGCTCTGACAAATACCGTAGTCCTTCAGAGAAGATAAGGAAATAAAATGCGCCCATTAGCTTTGACTCTTGTTTTGCCCTGCGCGCTGTTACTCAGCGCCTGCGCCACCGACTCGACCACGGCATTTAAGGATATCGGCACCCGCAGCGGCCCCTGCGTTGAAGGCGGCCCGGACAGCGTCGCGCAAAAATTCTATGACTATCGCATCGCAAATCCCACTGCCGGAACCCGCACTCTCGGCGCGCTGCGTCCGTATCTGAGTGACGATCTGTACGCGGAACTGCAAAAAGCCAGCACCGATAGCGCCAATAACACTTTCCTGCGCAGCGATATTTTCTCCAGCCGCACCACGGCACCCTCCCAGGCCAGCGTATCGAGCGCTTCCACCATCCCGAATACTGATGCACGAAATATTCCGCTACGTGTGGCGTTAAACCAGGGTAGCGAGCGTTGGCAGGATGAAGTGCTGATGATCCGCGAAGGCCAGTGCTGGGCGGTAGACGATGTGCGCTATCTTGGCGGCTCGGTCCACGCCCCGGCAGGCACGTTGCGCCAGTCGGTTGAAGACGATCTGCGCAGCTAACCGGCGCTGCCAGCGGGATGGGAATGGCGGGTTCGAAAATAGTCTGACTTTACTGCATAAACTGGATTTTTATTCTCGCCTCCCTCCTGCCCCGTTATTTTGTGCTAAGTTTAAGGCGCAACAGGGGATATTTTTAAGTTTTAACCCACAAATATTGCATAACTATTCTGCTAACGTTACTATTCGCGGTCTCAATTGCTATTCAACAGTTTCGCATGAGTATTCAACTAAACGGCATTAATTGCTTCTACGGCGCACATCAGGCGCTGTTTGACATCACCCTAAATTGCCCTCAGGGCGAAACGCTGGTGCTGCTTGGTCCAAGCGGCGCGGGAAAAAGTTCGCTGCTGCGCGTACTCAACCTGCTTGAGATGCCGCGCTCCGGGCAGCTCACTATCGCCGGTAACCATTTTGACTTCGTCAAAACGCCGGATGATAACGCAATTCGTGAACTGCGCCAGAACGTGGGCATGGTCTTTCAACAGTACAATCTGTGGCCCCATTTGACGGTGCTGCAAAACCTGATTGAAGCGCCGTGCCGCGTATTGGGCCTTAGCAAAGCAGAAGCCCGCGCCCGCGCCGACAAACTGCTGGAGCGCCTGCGCTTAACGCCGTATGTGGATCGCTATCCCCTGCACCTTTCCGGCGGCCAACAGCAGCGCGTGGCCATTGCCCGCGCCCTGATGATGGAGCCGCAGATCCTGCTGTTCGACGAACCGACAGCGGCGCTGGACCCGGAAATTACCGCGCAAATCGTCAGCATCATCCGCGAACTTTCGCAAACCGGCATCACACAGGTTATCGTTACCCATGAAGTCGAAGTGGCGCGCAAAACCGCGAGCCGCGTGGTGTATATGGAAAACGGCCATATCATCGAGCAAGGGGATGCGCGTTGCTTTACTCACCCGCAGACCGACGCGTTTAAATACTACTTATCTCACTGATGTTGATCGGGACAATGACAATGAAAAAAGTACTGATTGCCACGCTGCTTGCCAGCATGAGCCTGTCCGCCGCGGCGGCGCAGACCATTCGTTTTGCCACGGAAGCCTCCTACCCTCCGTTTGAATCCATGAACGACAAAAACGAGATCGTCGGTTTTGACGTGGATTTAGCCAATGCGCTGTGTAAAGAGATCGACGCCACCTGTACTTTCACCAATCAGGCGTTCGACAGCCTGATCCCCAGCCTGAAATTCCGCCGTTTCGACGCGGTGATGGCAGGGATGGATATCACTCCTGAGCGTGAAAAACAGGTGCTGTTCACCAATGCTTACTACGACAACTCCGCGCTGTTCGTGGGCCAGCAGGGTAAAGTCGCCAGCATCGATCAGCTGAAAGGCAAAAAAGTGGGCGTCCAGAACGGCACCACCCACCAGAAATTCATTAACGATAAGCATCCGGAAATCACCACCGTACCGTACGACAGCTACCAGAATGCCAAGCTGGATCTGCAAAATGGCCGTATTGACGCGGTATTCGGCGACACCGCCGTGGTAACCGAGTGGTTGAAAAGCAACGATAAACTGGCTGCCGTCGGCGATAAAGTCACCGATAAAGATTACTTCGGCACCGGCCTGGGCATCGCGGTTCGTCAGGGCAACACCGAACTCCAGCAGAAATTCAACACCGCGCTGGAGAAAGTGAAGAAAGACGGCACCTACGAAACTATCTATAGCAAATGGTTCCAGAAGTAATAGCTGAATGAACGAAATGTTTCCTTTAGCAAGCGCCGCCGGGATGACCGTCGGCCTTGCCGTTTGCGCGCTGATCATTGGCCTGGTGCTGGCGATGATCTTCGCGGTTTGGGAGTCCGCTAAATGGCGGCCTTTTGCCTGGATCGCCACCGGCCTGGTCACGATGTTCCGTGGGCTGCCGGAAATTCTGGTGGTGCTGTTTATCTATTTTGGCTCGTCACAGCTGCTGCTTCTGCTTTCCGATGGCTTCACCCTGAATCTCGGTTTTGCCCAAATCCCGGTGCAGATGCAGATTGAAAACTTCGACGTCAGCCCGTTCCTGTGCGGCGTCATTGCCCTGTCGCTGCTCTATGCCGCCTATGCCTCGCAAACGCTGCGCGGCGCGCTAAAAGCAGTGCCGGTGGGCCAGTGGGAATCCGGCCAGGCGTTGGGTTTGTCAAAGGTCGCGATTTTCTTCCGGCTGGTGATGCCGCAAATGTGGCGCCATGCGCTGCCCGGTCTTGGCAATCAGTGGCTGGTGCTGCTCAAAGACACCGCGCTGGTGTCGTTAATTAGCGTGAACGATTTAATGCTGCAAACCAAAAGCATTGCCACCCGCACCCAGGAGCCGTTTACCTGGTATATCGTGGCGGCGGCGATTTATTTAGTGATTACGCTTATCAGCCAGTACATCCTGAAACAGATCGATCGGCGCGCTACGCGCTTTGAGCGGAGACCAGGCTGATGCTGGAATATTTACCCGAACTCCTCAAAGGCCTGCAAACCAGCCTGACGCTCACCGTGGCGTCATTGATTGTGGCGCTGATCCTGGCGCTGCTGTTCACCGTGGTGCTGACCCTGAAAACCCCGGTGCTGTCGTGGGTGGTGCGCGGTTACATTACGCTGTTTACCGGCACGCCGCTGCTGGTGCAGATCTTCCTGATTTACTACGGGCCGGGGCAGTTCCCGACGCTCCAGGAATATCCGGGGCTGTGGCATCTGCTGTCTGAGCCGTGGCTGTGCGCCCTGCTGGCGCTGTCGCTTAACTCGGCGGCGTATACTACGCTGCTGTTTTACGGGGCGATCCGCGCCATCCCGGAAGGGCAATGGCAGTCCTGCCAGTCGCTGGGCATGAGCAAAAAAGACACCCTGGCGATTTTGCTTCCTTATGCATTTAAGCGCGCCCTGTCGTCCTACTCCAACGAAGTGGTGCTGGTGTTCAAAAGTACCTCGCTGGCCTACACCATCACCCTGATGGAAGTGATGGGTCACGGCCAGCTGCTGTACGGCAGAACCTACGATGTGATGGTATTTGGCGCAGCGGGTCTTATCTACCTGATCGTTAACGGATTGTTGACCTTAATGATGCGTTTGATTGAACGCCGCGCGCTGGCGTTTGAACGCCGTAACTGATGCCGTTTACCCGGCCCGAGACACCCTGTCCCGGGCCGATTTATGGACGATTCTCTTCTGCATTTTCCTCACCGTTTTATCTTTCCAGAACGACTCTCCACTTACCGTTAAAATATAATTATACATTTTTATTGCATATAAATTCATTTACTGGCATGGTGTATTCACGCCGGGTAAACGGTGATCCAGAATAAAAAATTGACAGACGGGAGCTCTACAATGAAAAAGTTACTCTTAGCGGCAATCCTCTCTACGGTTGCGATGTCTGCGGGCGCGGCAGAGAAAATCAGCTTCGGCTCCTCGGCCACCTACCCGCCTTTTGAATCGCTGGATGCCAATAACCAGATCGTCGGTTTCGATATCGATCTCGCCAAAGCGTTATGCAAACAAATGCAGACGGAATGCACATTTACTAACCACGCGTTTGACAGCCTGATCCCGTCACTCAAATTCAAAAAATACGACGCGGTGATTTCCGGTATGGACATTACGCCTGAGCGCAGCAAGCAGGTGGCGTTTACCGAACCGTACTACGCTAACTCCGCGCTGGTGATCGCGAAGAAAGATACTTACAAATCGTTCGACGATTTGAAAGGCAAGCGTATTGGGATGGAAAACGGCACCACGCACCAGAAATACTTGCAGGATAAGCATCCTGAAGTGAAGACCGTGGCGTATGACAGCTATCAGAATGCGATTATCGACCTGAAGAATGGCCGTATTGACGGGGTGTTCGGCGACACCGCCGTGGTGAACGAGTGGCTGAAGACCAACCCGCAACTGGGTGTGGCGACGCCGAAAGTGACCGACCCGCAGTATTTCGGTACGGGGCTGGGTATCGCGGTGCGCCCGGATAATGTGGCGCTGCTGAAGAAATTCAACGATGCGTTGGCGGCGATTAAAGCGGATGGTACTTATCAGCAGATTAATGATAACTGGTTCCCGGCACAGTAATTGATCCGTTCGGTGGAAGGGTTCCGTTCGCTCAAGACTTTGTTCATCTATGTGGCTCCAGTGACGGCGAACGTGTCAGGGACGCTCGCCGCCGCGTCCCCGACCCCCCAGGCTCCCGGCCAGCAACATCGGCGGCTTCGCCGCTGCCCTCGGCTCCATCTCCTCGCTTCAGGTCGGTCGTGATGCTACATCCTGTAGCTCTCGACCTCAGCCCCGCATCCCTGCGGGTCTGACCTGGCTCGTCAATTCCGCCTCGGCGATTTTGATGCCGGACTCAACACCCCCAACTTTAAGTTTTTTATTTTTTACAAAGCTGTCTTTGTCGCTGTGAGTTCTATTTAAAAACTGTCAGCAACACTTTGGTTTCATTGAAAACCTGAACGTATTGCGGGGGTTTTCCTCCCCATCGAAATCGCCGAGGCGTTCGCGGGAGGCCGGGGCTGGCGGCATGGATGCCGCCAGAGGGGGCGAGCTACAGGATGTAGCATCGCGCCCGACCCGGAGCCGGACGCGATAAGCCGAGGGCACCGCGAAGCGGCGATTTCGCTCGGGGGAGCCGGGGGTGTTGGGGGCGCGGCGGCGAGCGCCCCCAACCCGTTCGCGTGCTACGGCGCCCGAGACTGACGCGAAAGCCCAGACGAACGGAACAATTCCACTGAACAAACTAAACGGAACAATTCCACTAAACAAACTAAACGGAACAATTCCACGATATACCCCCCTTTACCCCCGCTGTAACAGCGTCAACACCTCATAATGCCCGGTATGCGGAAACATATCGAACAACTGAGTCCTGACAATCCGATACCCCGGCAGCATGCGAATATCCTTCGCCATTGTCTGCGCATTACAGCTTGAATAAAGAATCGTCTCCGGCGCCATCGCCGCCAAAAACTCGCACAGCTCAGCGCCAACCCCGCGCCGCGGCGGGTTCACCACCACCAGGTCAGGAATATCCTGCTGGGCAGTGGCAAAACGGGTAGAATCCAGCGCCTGAAAATGCACGTCGGTCAGGCCCAGCATGGCGGCGGACTGCGTGGCGCTGGCGATGGCTTCAGGCGCAATCTCAATCCCGGTGAGCCGCATCTGCGGCGTCGCGCAGTGCAACCCAAAACCGCCCACGCCGCAGAACAGATCCCACATATGGTTCACCGGCAATGCACGCACCCAGTCGCGGGCAGTGGCATACAGCTGGCTCGCTACCTGCGGGTTGGTCTGGAAAAAGCTTTGCGGACGGATCCACAGCGGCACACCGTTGAAATTTTCTTCCAGCGCGCGCTCCACGGTGAATACACTCTCCCGCTCCCCTTCCATAATCGCCATATGCACCGGCTGGATATTGGCGGAAATCACCCTGAGCTGTGGCAACTGCTCCCGCAGCCACGGCAGCGCCGCTTCAAGCTGGGCAAGTTTGGCGTCAGAACGCAGCACAAAACGCAGCATCATCCCACCATCCAGCGTGCTTTCGGTCAGCAGCAGGTATTTCAGTTCGCCGCGCTTACGCGCCACGTTATAGGGCGTTAAGCCAGCGCGGGCGATAAACGGCTTCAGCACAGAGAACACCCGGCGAAACGCGTCGGAATAGAGCGGGCAGCCGGTTAAATCCACCGCGCTGCCGTCGCGGTTCAGAATGCCGAGCAGCGGTTTTTCTACGCTGCCGCTGACCACCATTTTGGCTTTATTGCGAAATTCGCGCTCCTCCCCCGCCACCGGGTCGCACCACTGGCCAACGGGGAGATCGCCGAGCAACTGGCGGAGATCGGTCATTTTGTCCTGGAGCTGTTGCTGCCGGGATTTTTCAATCCACGTGCAGGAGCGACAGCGCCCGGCATCATAGAGAGCGCACTGCATACAATAACCTTAGAAACGGAGGGCGCAGGATTGTACCACCGTTATTGCAACTGGAAAAACCGGCGGCTCTGGATGGGCAAAAACAGCAGTACGAGGATCATAATGTCCGGCGTTTTCTGCATCACCAGCGAATGGAGAATTTCCCGTTTGGTTTCTCCGGCAATGCTGAACAGTTCAGGGTAGCCCCAGCCCAGCGACGCGGCCCACAGGTAGCCGCTGGCGGCGATCTGCGAGAGCAGGTAAATCCAGCGCCCCCAGTTACGCCCTTTGATGATGGCGAATGCGCAGCGGAATTCAATGCATAACAATATCAGGCTGGACAGGAAAACCAGCGTCAGGCTCCAGGTCTGAACGCTGCGGTGAATAAAATCCAGCGCGCCGCGCAGCCCCAGCATATTGAACACCATCAGCAGGTCGACACAGCGGGTGGTGATAATGGCAATAGCCGCGATATATACCAGCGTGGGTACATTGAGGCGGGCATGATTGTGATGTGACCGTGTGAAGATCATCGCTATGTTTCTGGCATCCCTGAATCACAGTGCCGCGACGAACGCGGCACTGTTAGCTAATAATCTCAGATTTTAGAATCTTCAGCCGGTTCTTGCACGTTGGATGTCTTTCTGGCGCTGTTTTTCGGAGCGCGCCATAAGATACCAGGCGATCAAACCGATAATCCCCACCACCCCAAGAATGATCGACGCCAGGGCGTTGATCTCCGGGTTGACCCCCATACGCACGCTGGAGAACACCAGCATCGGCAAGGTCGTCGCCCCCGGTCCGGAGACGAAGCTGGCGATCACCAGATCATCCAGCGACAGGGTAAACGCCAGTAGCCAGCCAGATAAAATCGCTGGCATGATCATCGGCAGGGTGATCACGAAGAACACTTTCACCGGGGTGGCTCCCAGATCCATTGCGGCTTCTTCAATGGAGCGGTCGAGTTCGCGCAGGCGGGCGCTGATCACCACCGCAACATAAGCGGTACAGAAGGTGACATGCGCCAGCCAGATGGTGAGCATCCCACGCTCTGACGGCCAGCCGATGGCGTTGCCCAGCGCCACGAACAGCAGCAGCAGCGACAGCCCGGTGATCACATCCGGCATCACCAGCGGCGCGGTCAGCATAAACGCAAAACCGTTGGCCCCGCGAAAACGCCCAAAGCGCACCATTACCACCGAGGCAATCGTCCCGAGCACTACCGCCATGGTGGCGGCTAATGCAGCGATGGTCAGGCTGAGCCCGACCGCACTCATCATCGCGCTATCCTGGAACAGCTCGCTGTACCAGCGCGTCGACCAGCCAGCCCACACCGTTACCAGTTTGGAGCTGTTGAAGGAGTAGATCACCAACATCAGCATCGGCGCGTACAGGAAGGTAAAGCCGATCAGTAGAATCAAAATGCGCCAGGGGGAACGCACGACGGGTAAATTATTCATGCGTGATCTCCCGTGGATTTGTTCTGGTGCTTGTGGAACCACATAATCGGCACAATCAGGATCACCAGCATGGTGATCGCCACCGCTGAGGCCACCGGCCAGTCGCGGTTGTTAAAGAACTCCTGCCACAGCACGCGGCCAATCATAATGCTGTCCGGGCCGCCCAGCAGTTCCGGGATCACAAACTCCCCTACCGCCGGGATAAATACCAGCATCGAGCCGGCGATAATGCCGCCTTTGGTCAACGGCACAATCACCGTGAAGAAGGTTTTTAACGGGCGCGCGCCCAGATCCAGCGCCGCTTCCACCAGCGAGTAATCAATACGCGTCAGCGCAGTGTAGATCGGCAACACCATAAACGGCAGATAGGCATACACAATGCCGATATACACCGCCAGATTGGTGTGCAGGATGGTTAACGGCTGATCGATAACCCCCAGCCACAGCAGCACGTTATTCAGCACCCCGTTTTCCTTGAGAATGCCCATCCAGGCATACACGCGGATCAGGAACGAGGTCCACGACGGCAGGATCACCAGCAGCAACAGGATGTTGCGCGTCGACGGGCTGCTGTGCGCCACCGCCCAGGCGAGCGGATAACCGAGCAGCAAACAGCACAGCGTCGAGATCCCTGCCACCTGCAATGACTGTAAATAAGCTTCGAAATAAAGCGGATCGTCAGTCAGTTGCAGAAAGTTAGCGAGATTCAGCATGATCGACAGTTGCGAATCTTCGACGCTCACCAGATCGGTGTACGGCGGGATCGCCCGCGCCATTTCCGCCAGGCTGATTTTGAACACAATCAGGAACGGCAGCATAAACAGCAGGATCAGCCACAGGTACGGCAGCGCGATCACCAGCTTACGGCCATGGGCCATCTGCACCCGCGCCAGCCAGGCCTTAAAGCCGGTGACGTGCTGGACTTCGCGGCGTTCAGGTAAATGACTCATCACGCCTCCTTAAACCGTCAGAACCACACAGCTGTCGGCATCCCAACACAGACGCACTTCATCGCCCCAGGTCGGCGCGCCTTTGCGGTAGCGATACGCGTTCTGCAACTGGGCGGTGATCATCTGCCCGCTTTTCAGGCGGACGTGATAGATCGACAAATCCCCCAGATAGGCGATATGCACCACTTCACCCACGGCAAAGTTATAGCCATCGGCTGGCGGTTGTTCGCAGAGCATCACTTTTTCCGGGCGCAGCGCCACGTGTACCGGTACGCCGTCTACCACCGAGGAGTCCGGGTCGACTTTCAGCGGGTGCATCAGGCCAGGGGAGTCGATCACCAGGCCGTCTTCCTCGCGGGATTTCAGCAGGCCGTCGAACACGTTCACCGAGCCGATGAACTCTGCGCTGTAGCGGGTGGTCGGGTGCTCGTAAATCTCTTCCGGTTCGCCAATCTGCACGAACTTACCGCGATTCATAATCGCGATACGTCCGGCCATCGTCATGGCCTCTTCCTGATCGTGAGTCACCATCACGCAGGTGGCACCCACGCGCTCCAGGATATCCACCACTTCGAGCTGCATCCGGTCGCGCAGTTTCTTATCCAGCGCGCCCATTGGCTCATCCAGCAGCAGCAGTTTCGGGCGCTTCGCCAGGCTGCGCGCCAGCGCCACACGCTGGCGCTGGCCGCCGGAAAGCTGATGCGGCTTGCGTTTGGCAAACTCCTGCATATGCACCAGAGTCAGCATCTCTTCTACCCGCGCGGCAATCTCGCCACGCGGCAGTTTGTCCTGCTTCAGGCCGAACGCGATGTTTTGTTCCACTGTCATATGGGGGAACAACGCGTAGGACTGGAACATCATATTGATTGGGCGCTGGTACGGCGGTACGCGGGACAAATCCACGCCATCCAGCAAAATCTGGCCGTGAGTCGGGATCTCAAAACCCGCCAGCATCCGCAGCAGAGTTGATTTCCCGCACCCGGAGGCACCGAGCAGAGCGAAAATTTCGCCTTTGTAGATAGTCAGGCTGACATCATCCACGGCATGCTGGCCGTCGAAGGATTTAGTCAGGTTGCGGATTTCCAGCAGCGGGGTGAGCGCTTTGCGGGTTTTCGCCTGTGGGCGAGGGATAGCGTCGTTCAATTATTGCTCTCCGGCAAAAGCATGAATACCTGTGCGGCCCGGTTGTCGCACTAATAACGGGGCAGAGACCGGGTCGCCTCTGCCCCACTTCAGGGCAGCCCTGCAGTTATCCGCGGTAATTACTTGCCGCTCTTCACTTTGGTCCACGCACGGGTGCGAACGCGGTCGATTTTCGGGTCCTGCACTTTCAGCGTGAACAGTTTCGCCATCACGTCCGCAGGCGGATAAATGCCAGGGTTGTCGCGCACGTCGGCGCTGACCAGCGGGGTGGCTTCTTTATTGGCGCTGGCGTAGAACACGTAGTCGCTGATATGGGCGATCACGTCCGGACGCATCAGGTAGTTGAGGAACTGATAGGCTTCATCTTTGTTTTTGGCGTCGGTCGGCATAGCGAAGACGTCGAAGAAGGCCAGCGCCCCTTCCTTAGGAATGATGTAGGAAACGTTAACGCCGTTTTTGGCTTCTTTGGCGCGATTCGCCGCCTGCCAGACGTCACCGGCCCAGCCGATGGCTACGCAAATGTCGCCGTTCGCCAGATCGTTGATGTACTGGGACGAGTGGAAATAACGAATATTCGGACGCAGCTTCAGCAGCAGATCGGTCGCCGGGCCGGTGTAATCATTGGCTTTTTCGCTGTTCGGATCTTTGCCCAGGTAGTTCAGCACGGTGGCGAACACCTCTTCAGGCGCGTCGAGGAAGGAAACGCCGCAGCTTTTCAGCTTCTCGAGGTTTTCCGGTTTCAGCACCAGATCCCAGCTATTCAGCGGCACGTCACCGCCCAGCGCGGCTTTCACTTTATCGACGTTATAGCCAATGCCGGTGGTCGCCCAGAGATACGGCATGGCGTATTTGTTTTCCGGGTCGTGTTTGGCGGTCAGTTTCAGCAGTTCAGGGTCGAGGTTTTTCCAGTTCGGCAGTTTGCTTTTATCCAGCGGCTGGAACACGCCGGCAGCCAGTTGGCGCTCAAGGAAGCTTGCAGATGGCACCACCAGGTCGAAACCGGTGCTGCCCGCCATTAATTTACCTTCCAGCACTTCGTTGGAATCGAACACGTCATAAACCACTTTAATACCGGTTTCTTTGGTGAAGTTTTCGATGGTGTCCGGGGCAATATAGTCTGACCAGTTATACACGTGCAGTGTTTTTTGTTCGGCAGCCATGACGCTTGCAGAGGCTGCCATCAGCGCACCGGCAACCACACCCGACAACCATTTTTTTCTTTGGGTGAACATATCTGTTTCCTTCTGAATAAAGGGTAAAAACTCGTTGTTTTCCGAGCTAAATTTACGCAATTACACATCTGCAATGAAACATATGCAATTTCCATGCATATTTGGTCATGCTGCACAGAAAAAGGAGTGACCATCCTTCGGCAGACAATGCAGGCTTTTTTCGCTTCGCAAGAATAACTGTAGGATATGTCCAGGACTATAGCCCGGTAGAAAAAATGCGTTTTATCAATTTTTTAGACTGAATCGCTCTATCACCTCGGCTTAAAAGGGGACAAAGGTAGTGAAATGTTCTTTAAGAGACGGTTAACGGCAGAATAATAAAATGTGATACGCAGTCGCCCTGGCAGCGACTGCGGCATGATTGAGCAGCGTTAGTGAAGAAAATGGGTATGCATTTCGACGCTATTTTTCTCTTCGTCTTCGTTGGTAAAGAGTAAATGATGCGATCCGGCCTCCAGAATCACCATGGAGATCTGCTCTTCGCTCTGACGGAAAAACGCCGCGAACTGCTCGAATGTCACGCCCACGCTGGCGAAAAGCGACTGGCAAACCACCATTTTCGGCATGTTATCGTCCTGAATATCCAGAAAGGCTTTCACCGTCAGGGAGCTGGCGTTAATCGCCGACAGATCGCAGGCCAGCGGCAGCAGTGCCGACGGTTTCACTTCCGCCAGCGCCGAGAACAAAATGGTGTTATCCAGCAAATCGATTTTGGCATCGAAAATGCCGTCAAAATTTTGCATGTGGGGCAAATGCAACGCCTGGCAGGTATCGCACTCGAAGAAACTCACCTCTAACTGTTCAAGCCAGTGGCGCAGTGTGTCCAGACTGGGGACGACGAGTGAATCCATAAAAACTGATACCTCTTTTTCGCGGTTCGCGATGTGCTGTGAATGATAATCGGCCGATAGCTTACGCAAAAAGCACCCCTGTTTCTATGCTTATGGGCGCATCCTTTTACTCAGACGCAAACCTGCGTCACGCTTCAACCGCCAATTTTTAGACAAAAACCAGGCCGGGCGTTTTTCTCAATCCATTGAATCATCAGGGTGGCGATATCAATGCCGGTAGTGTTTTCAATGCCTTCCAGACCTGGCGACGCGTTAACTTCCATCACCAGCGGGCCGCGATCGGACCGCAGGATATCTACACCCGCCACGTCCAGCCCCATGGTGCTGGCCGCGCGTAAGGCGATGTCCCGCTCCCGGGCAGAAATATCCGCCACCCGCGCCACGCCGCCACGGTGCAGATTCGAGCGAAAATCGCCCTCTTTCGCCTGGCGCTCAATCGCCGCGACCACCCGATCGCCCACCACCAGGCAGCGCACGTCGCGGCCTTTGGCTTCCTTGATATATTCCTGCACCAGAATATGGGCGTTGAGCCCGCGAAACGCGTCAATCACGCTTTCCGCCGCCTGGCGCGTTTCTGCCAGCACCACGCCGATACCCTGGGTGCCTTCCACCAGCTTCACCACCAGCGGCGCGCCGCCGACCATATCGATAAGATCGCTGGTGTCATCCGGCGAATGGGCGATGCCGGTGACCGGCAGGTCGATGCCCTGGCGCGCCATCAGTTGAAGCGAGCGCAGCTTGTCGCGTGCGCGGGTAATGGCGACAGATTCATTGAGCGGATAGCTGCCCATCATTTCAAACTGGCGCAGTACGGCGGTGCCGTAAAAGGTGATAGCGGAACCGATACGTGGAATAACTGCATCAAAATGGGGCAGTTGCCGCCCTTTGTAGTGCATCGAGGGCGACAGCGGATTGATATTCATATAACAGGAGAGCGGGTCGAGGATTTCCACAATATGACCACGCCGCATCGCAGCTTCCCGCAGCCGCTTACAGGACCACAGGGTTCCATCCCGGGATAAAACGGCGATTTTCATCCTTCACCTCGCTCTCACTGGTATCAACCGGCACATCATACACGGCCCGTTAGTCGCTGCGTAGCGAGCCAGGACAATTAACGCGTCGCAAATCCCTGCTTGTGCAAAAAGTCGAGAATAAACGGGCGATTCTCTTTGATGATGGTGCGGCGGATATGGTCGCTCCAGGTATCGCGGCGGTTATTGCTTCCACGGGTGAGATAATAGTGCGCCAGATCGTCGTCATAAGCGGCCAGCGCATCGCGATCCAGCGGCTGGTAGCGGTTTTCATGCACCACGATAGACGTCGGCAAACGCGGTTTAACATCCGGGTTATCGGCAGGCCAGCCAAGACACAGGCCGAACAGCGGCAACACCTGTTGGGGAAGGCCCAGCAGCTCGGTTACCGCTTCAATATTGTTACGGATGCCGCCTATATATACCCCGCCCAGCCCCAGCGATTCCGCCGCGACCATCGCGTTTTGCCCCATCATGGCGGTATCCACCACGCCTAACAGCAACTGTTCGGCAAGGCCAAGCTGCGCGTCAGGGCTTATCTGCAAGTGACGATTAAAATCGGCGCAGAACACCCAAAACTCCGGCGCTTTCGCCACGTGCTGCTGACCGCCGGTTAACGGCACCAGTTTTTCGCGCAGCGCCGGGTCGGTGACGCGGATAATCGAACTGCATTGTAAAAAGCTGGAACTGGACGCCGCACGGGCCCCGGCAAAGATCGCCTCGCGCTGCGCGTCGGTAATCGGCTGGTCGGTAAAGTGGCGGATCGAGCGGTGTGAACACAGCAGCTCAATGGTTGGCGTCATGATGTGAATCCTTATCTTGCGAGGTTTTTGATTTTGCAGATGATTTAAACAGCAGCGGCGCCATGTTCTGGCCCATGTTCCACACCAGCGCCACGGCGGCGGGGAGCATCAGCAGAACGCCGAGGAACACCATCACGATGCCCCAGGTATTGCTGTTAAACGGCGCAGGCAAATCGACATAGTCTTTCAGGGATAGCCAGGCCAGGCCCAGCAAGACCATGCCGACGGCTTCCAGTACAAGCACCGGTTTGGGTAACGCACCCAGTGAGCGCATCGTTTTTCTCCTGCGGTTAAAGTGAGGAGTATAACCTGAAAACCACCCGGCCCTTTTTAGCCATAAAGGCGCGATAAAAATAGCCGATGAAAGATGACAGGTATCAAAGTAAGAGGCGTAACCTGCTTTTCATTACTTAGGGTTATGGCATGATAGCCGCATTCGCCGACAGGCACTCGTTATCAAGGAGCTATCATGTTTGCCGTTATTTTTGGTCGTCCGGGCTGCCCTTACTGCGTTCGCGCTAAAGAACTGGCTGAGAAACTGACCGCCGAGCGCGACGACTTTAACTTCCGCTACGTAGACATTCACGCAGAAGGCATCACCAAAGCTGACCTGGAAAAAACCGTCGGCAAACCGGTAGAAACCGTACCGCAGATTTTCGTTGATTCGACCCACATCGGCGGCTGCACTGATTTTGAAGCCTGGGCGAAAGCGAACCTTTCTCTTTATACCGCCTGATTCAACGCACACAAAAAAACCGGCTCACTGAGCCGGTTTTTTTATTCTGACAGTTTTAATAGCTTTCGCGCGAACAGATGGCAGAGCGCACCCAGCCCACACCAGAACACCGCACCGAACAGCCAGGCCACTTCCTGAAGCAGCGAACGTTCAGGGATCGGCGTAATAAAGACCAACAGCAGACATAACGGAGCCGCCAGCATCGCGCCCAGCAGCGGTTTAAACAGGCGATCGTCGCGAGAGAAGAAACTGGCAATCATTCCCGGCAAAATAAAGCACAGCATACCGAGATCGAGATGCTTCTGAACGGGATAGTATCCCGATACCGAAAGCTTATGCAGAATAAATACGACCAGAAAAAGTATGAAGCTGCATACCGTACCCGGCCAAAAAGGCGCTTTCATCACCGATATCCCCTGACATTGCCCATATCAAACTTAAAACAATCACCCGGAAATACGGGTTACCCAGTTAGAATAAGCACTGCGGCAATCCCTGCCTAAAACGATTCACGACACTATTTCTCGCTAGCCGACCTTCGGTAATCCGATTAAACTACCGCCCATCGTTAGTTTTTGCCCGAGATATTAATGTGATGAATGAACAATCAGCATATCTTCGATTATGGGCCAAAACATTAGCGTAAAACATCACCCATTTCAATAGGTTACTGGTAAACGAGAAGTTAGCCGCCGTGAATATAAACGTCGCAGATTTGTTAAGCGGGAATTACATCCTGTTATTATTTGTTGTACTGGCTTTAGGACTCTGTCTTGGCAAATTACGGCTCGGTTCGGTCCAACTGGGTAATTCTATTGGCGTTTTAGTCGTCTCGCTATTATTAGGCCAGCACAATTTTTCTATTAACACAGACGCCCTAAATTTGGGCTTTATGCTGTTTATTTTTTGTGTCGGCGTAGAAGCCGGGCCGAACTTTTTCTCTATTTTTTTTCGCGATGGTAAGAATTATTTAATGTTAGCCACGGTGATGGTCGGCAGCGCATTGCTGATCGCCCTCGGCCTCGGCAAACTTTTCGGCTGGGATATCGGCCTCACGGCGGGGATGCTCGCCGGTTCGATGACGTCAACCCCGGTTCTGGTCGGCGCGGGAGATACGCTGCGCCACTCCGGTATGGAAGGCAATTCGCTCAGCACCGCGCTCGATCATCTCAGCCTCGGTTACGCCCTTACCTATTTGATTGGCTTAGTGAGCCTGATATTCGGCGCGCGCTACTTACCGAAACTACAGCACCAGGATTTGCAGACCAGCGCCCAGCAAATCGCCCGTGAGCGTGGGCTGGATACCGATTCCAACCGCAAAGTCTATCTACCGGTGATTCGCGCTTACCGGGTCGGCCCAGAGCTGGTGGCCTGGGCCGACGGTAAAAACTTACGCGAGCTGGGTATCTACCGCCAGACCGGCTGCTATATCGAACGCATCCGCCGCAACGGCATTCTGGCAAACCCGGATGGCGACGCGGTGTTGCAGCAAGGGGACGAAATCGCGCTGGTAGGTTACCCGGACGCCCATGCTCGTCTCGACCCGAGCTTTCGCAACGGTAAAGAGGTGTTTGACCGCGATCTGCTGGACATGCGCATCGTGACCGAAGAGATCGTGGTGAAAAACCATAACGTGGTGGGTCGTCGCCTGGGGCAAATGAAACTCACCGATCACGGCTGCTTCCTGAACCGCGTGATCCGCAGCCAGATTGAAATGCCCATCGACGACAATATCGTGCTCAACAAAGGCGATGTATTGCAGGTGAGCGGCGACGCGCGCCGCGTCAAAACTATCGCCGACCGCATCGGGTTTATCTCGATTCACAGCCAGGTTACCGACCTGCTGGCCTTCTGCGCCTTCTTTATTATCGGCCTGATGATTGGGATGATCACCTTCCAGTTCAGCTCCTTTAGCTTTGGCATCGGCAACGCGGCGGGTCTGCTGTTCGCAGGGATTATGCTGGGCTTTTTGCGTGCCAACCATCCGACCTTCGGCTATATCCCGCAGGGCGCGCTGATGATGGTGAAAGAGTTTGGCCTGATGGTATTTATGGCGGGCGTGGGGTTAAGCGCAGGCAGCGGCATCGGCCACAGCCTGGGCGCGGTAGGCGGGCAAATGCTTATTGCCGGGCTTATCGTCAGCCTGCTGCCGGTGGTGATCAGCTTTATGTTTGGCGTCTGGGTGCTGAAAATGAACCGCGCCCTGCTGTTTGGTGCCCTGATGGGCGCGCGTACCTGCGCGCCCGCCATGGAAATTATCAGCGATACCGCCCGCAGCAATATTCCGGCGCTGGGTTACGCAGGCACCTACGCTATCGCTAACGTCTTGTTAACATTGGCGGGAACGCTGATTGTTATCATCTGGCCGGGGTTGGGTTGGTAGGACGTTAAAAATTTTTGTGATTTTTTTAACTTAGGGGCGAACTTTTGAAGGCAGCCGCAGTCTGAATTAGTGCCACTGCTTTTCTTTGATGTCCCCAATTTGTGGAGCCCATCAACCCCGCCGTTTTGGTTCAAGGTTGATGGGTTTTTTGTTGCCTGAAATTCAGCGGTTACGCCCCTCCTCCCCCGCAATCCGTCCTAATAACTCTCGTAATTGATCGCGTTCCAGCGGCGCGCTATCGGTAACATAATGCAGCGTCATCCCCTCGACAAACGCATCCAGCGCCCGTGCGGTTACCGGGTCGAACCAGTGTTCCAGCAGCGCCTGGCTGCGGCGCATCCAGGCCTGCATCACCAGTTTTAAACCGGGCCGACAGGCAGCATAGGCATAGAGTTGATACATCAATACCATGTTGCGCGGCGTCGTCATGTACGCACCGCAGATCAGATCGGTCAGGGCATCGCAGGCCATCGCAGGGCTGGTCGCCTGGCCAATATGATGGGTATAACTGTCTGACATGCGATCGGCAAAGCGGCAAAACGCCTCTTCGAGTAAGTCTTCAATGCCGGTGAAATAGTAGGTCATTGACCCCAGCGGCACCCCGGCCAGCGCCGCGATTTTGCGATGGGTCACGCCGTTAATGCCATATTCCGCCACGGCATCTAATGTGGCGTCTAAAATAATGTCTCGCCGCCCGGCTGGCGTGGATTCTGATTTACTCATCCCGACCTCGGATTGGTCAATGTAATATGTACAAATGTACACTTCCTTGCTAGTGTTGTCTTACCTTTTCCTGAATCCAGGTTAGTAAATGCCGTTAACCGCACGTCAGGCCCTGCGTCGCCGCACCTGGGCGCTGTTTATCTTTTTCTTTTTACCCGGTTTATTGATGGCCTCCTGGGCCACCCGCACCCCGGCTATCCGCGACGGCCTCGCCGTGTCCACCGCAGAAATGGGCGTGGTGCTGTTTGGCCTGTCGATCGGTTCCATGAGTGGCGTACTCAGTTCCGCCTGGCTGGTTAAGCGATTTGGCACCCGTATCGTGATCCGCAACAGTATGATCCTGGCGATTGCCGGCATCCTGTTGATGTGCGGCGGGCTTGCCATTTCCACCGCTTTTGTGTTTGCCAGCGGCCTGGCGCTTTTTGGCGCGGGTCTCGGCTCATCCGAAGTGGCGTTGAATATCGAAGGCGCGGTGGTTGAACGTGAAAGCAACAAGACCATTCTGCCGATGATGCACGGTTTCTACAGCCTCGGCACGCTGGCGGGCGCGGGCGTGGGTATGGCACTGACCGCGATCAATATCCGCGCCGATGGGCATATTCTGCTGGCCGGGCTGGTGACTATCGCGCCGATGATTTACGCCATGCGCGCTATTCCCGATGGCGTGGGGAAAGAGTCTAAGCAGGAAAAACAGGCCAACGCCCAGCAGCGCGTGCCGTTTTATAAAGATTTCCAGTTGCTACTGATTGGCCTGATCGTGCTGGCAATGGCGTTCGCCGAAGGCTCGGCCAACGACTGGCTGCCGCTGTTGATGGTGGACGGCCACGGATTTAGCGCCACTTCTGGCTCGATTATCTATGCCGGATTTACGCTGGGCATGACGGTAGGCCGCTTCACCGGCGGCTGGTTTATCGACCGCTATAGCCGCGTGGCGGTGGTGCGCGCCAGCGCCGTGATGGGCGCGCTGGGGATTGCGATTATCGTGTTTGTCGATAACCCCTGGCTGGCGGGCGCATCGGTGTTACTGTGGGGGCTTGGCGCATCGCTCGGCTTCCCGCTGACCATTTCCGCCGCCAGCGATACCGGCCCCGATGCCGCAACGCGCGTTAGCGTGGTCGCCACCACCGGCTACCTGGCTTTCCTGGTCGGCCCGCCGCTGTTAGGGTTCCTGGGCGAGCATTACGGTCTGCGCAGCGCCATGATTGTGGTGCTGTCGCTGGTGATTATCGCCGCGCTGGTCGCCCGTGCGGTGGCAAAACCTGAATCTCATAGTGAAAGTTCAACGGAGCAATGCAGATGAGCGTGAAACTGATCGCTGTCGACATGGATGGCACCTTTCTTGATGATCTGAAGCAGTACAACCGTCCGCGCTTTTTAGCGCAGTACGCCCGCATGAAGGAGCAAGGCATCCGCTTTGCGGTGGCGAGCGGCAACCAGTATTTCCAGCTGTACTCGTTCTTCCCGGAAATCGCCCATGAGATCGCCTTTGTGGCCGATAACGGCGCGTGGGTGGTCTGTGAGGGCGACGATATGTTCAACGGTGAGTTTACCGTTCAGGAGTACAACACTGTGGTGGACCACCTGTTGACCCTGCCGGATATCGAAGTGATTGCCTGCGGCAAGCAGTGGGGTTACATACTGAAAAGCTACGACCCGGCATTTAAGCTGTTGGCGGCACGCTATTACCACCGCCTGAAAGAAGTCGACAGCTTTACCGGCATCGACGATGTGTTCTTTAAATTCGCCCTTAACCTGCCGGACGATATTCTCGCTGAAACCATGATTGCGCTGGGCGAATCGCTGGAGGGCATTGTGGTGCCGGTGACCAGCGGGCACGGCTCTATCGATCTGATTATCCCCGGCTTGCATAAAGCCAACGGCCTGCGCATCGTTCAGCAACGCTGGGGAATTGAAGACCACGAAGTGGTGACGTTCGGCGACGGCGGCAACGATATCGAAATGCTCACCCAGGCGGGATACGGGTTTGCGATGCAGAACGCGCCGGAGAACATCCGCGCGATTGCCCGCTATCAGGCCGGACACAACAACCATCAGGCGGTGCTTGATGTGATTGATAAAGTCCTGAATCGCGAAGCGCCCTTCAATTAACACATCGCCCTCAACAGAGGGCGATTTTTTTACTGCGGCTGTAACCCGCTGCCTACGGTTTTGTCTTTCAGGAACACCACCATCAGCCCCAGCCACAGCAGCCCGTTGGCGAGGTTGAACAGGCTGAACAGCCCGTTGCCGCCCAATAGCCAGGCGTGTTTGCTGAGCTCAATCCCGACGGTGAAGATCAGCATTTGCAGCATCCCCATGGCGGCGGAAACCGTACCTTTACTCATATCGCTGGCAAACAGCGTCAGGCGCACCAGTCCGGCATTAGCCAGGCCAATGCCGAAGGCGTAAATGCTCAGCCCGGCGGTCATCCATAAATACGCATGGGACGAAACCACCGTCGCCAGCGCAGCCACCGCCAGCCCTATCACGACAGGCCAACCGCCCATAATAATTAACGCCCGTACGGTACGGCGCGAGGTCAGGCGCGCCAGCACCAGGTTACCGATAATCAGTGCGCCGAAAATGGGCACCTGCAACAGGCCATATTCGTAGGTGCTGAGCTTTTCACCACTGATAATCAATACCGGCGACTGGGCTATCCAGGCCAACAGCGGCAGGCTGACAAAGCCAATTGACAACGCGCCCGCCATGAAGCGTACATTCTTCATCACTTCACGGTAATCGCGCCCCAGCTCTTTCATCGACAGCTTTTCGCCGAGGCGGGTGGCGGTTTCCGGCATGGCGCGCCACAGCCCGAAGAAGGCGATCGCTGCCAGCACGGCAAACAGCACAAACATCATTTCCCAGGGCGCGACGTGGATCCAGGCCGCGCCGACCAGCGGGCCGAGCAGCGGCGCAATCAGCGCCACGTTCGCCATTAACGCGGTGATCTTGATACACACCGCCTCCTCAAACGACTCCTGGATCGCGGCATAACCCACCGCGCCGATAAAGCACAGACTTATCCCCTGTAGAAAACGCAAAAGCGTAAACTGCTCGATATTCTGCGCCAGCAGCGTCGCCAGGCAGGTGACGATAAACCACACCACGCCCCACAGCATCACCGGGCGGCGGCCCACGCGGTCAGAAAGCGGCCCGAGCAGCCACTGTAAAAACATCCCACCCGCCAGATAAGCGGTCATCGACGTCGGCACCCACTCCACGCCCGCCTGATACTGCGCCACCACCGTCAGCATACCGGGTTGGATCATATCGTTGCCGATATACGTCGAGAATTCATAAAGCACCAGACAGAGCGGGAACAGCAGCGCTTGCCGTCCCAGCCGTTTGGCTGAAGAAGTTGTTGTTTGCATGCGTAAAAGTCATCCATTGAAAATCGCGCAGAGTGTAATGAAACGGGGGCGATTCAGATAGTGAATTGTGTGCGACAAATCCTGAAAACGCACGTTTTCGCGTGGCGTTAAGGTTTCATTCAGCATCGCAGGTTTTTAATCAGGCGTGTGGGGTTATCTGTTGTTACACAACATACCGATAACTAAGACAATACCCCTTTACCGGCCAGCGCTGCGCTTTTATGTTTATCCCCTTTCGCGCCGCGCCCTAGCGCCGATCGCGGGACCGTTAAGGACTGGATTATGATGGAAACCCTGAACCTGTCGTTGTTTGACCTGATCAACGCCACGCCGGCTTCCCCCGCCTGGCTTATCCAGGCTGCGATTTTTATCGCCAAAGATTTAATTCATATTGTGCCGGTGCTGATTGTGGCGCTCTGGCTGTGGGGGCCTCGCCATCAGGTTGATTATCAGCGCCATCTGGTGATCCGCACCGCCATCGCCCTGGCTATCAGCATGTCGGTCTCCTGGGTGTTGGGGCAAACGTTCCCCCATGAACGGCCTTTCGTTGAAGGGATCGGCTATAACTTCCTGCACCACGCGCCGGATTATTCGTGGCCCAGCGATCACGGCACGGTGATTTTTACCTTCGCGCTGGCGTTTTTGTTCTGGCATCGCCTGTGGTCGGGGGCGGCGCTGTTTGTTATCGCCTGCGCCGTGGCCTGGTCGCGGGTTTACCTCGGCGTGCACTGGCCGCTGGACATGCTGGGCGGTCTGCTGGTCGGCCTGCTGGCCTGCCTCAGCACCCAGATAATCTGGAACCTGTGCGGCAGTGCGCTGTACCGGTTTTTGTGCCGTATTTATCGATTCTGCTTCGCGCTGCCCATCCGCAAGGGTTGGGTGCGTGACTAACGCGGCATCGACGCGTAAAATTGCCCGCTGGCGGTGAAGGCCGTGGCCCACAGACAGGGTAAAGACAATAACAGAGGTGATATGGAAACACGGCGTGGCGATCGAATCGGGCAGCTGTTGCAGGCATTAAAGCGCAGCGACAAACTCCATCTCAAAGAAGCGGCGGCGTTGCTGGGCGTTTCGGAAATGACCATTCGCCGCGACCTGAGCGGCAACAATGCGCCGGTAGTGCTGCTGGGCGGCTATATCGTGCTGGAGCCGCGCAGCTCCGCTGTAAGTCATTATCTGTTGAGCGACCAGAAAACCCGCCTGGTGGAAGAGAAGCGCAAAGCCGCTCGTCACGCAGCGGAGTTGGTCCGCCCGCATCACACGCTGTTTTTCGACTGCGGCACCACCACGCCGTGGATTATTGACGCGCTGGACGACGACATGCCCTTCACCGGCGTGTGTTATTCCCTGAACACCTTCCTGGCATTGCAGGAAAAACCGCTGTGCCGGGTGATCCTGTGCGGTGGCGAATTCCACGCCAGCAACGCCATTTTCAAGCCGCTTAATTTCCACGAAACCCTGCGTAATTTGTGCCCGGATATCGCGTTTTTCTCAGCGGCGGGTATTCACATTCGCCACGGGGCAACCTGTTTTAATCTTGATGAACTGCCGGTAAAACACTGGGCGCTGGAGATGGCCCAGCGTCATGTGCTGGTGGCAGATGCCAGTAAGTTCGGGAAAGTGCGTTCGGCCTGTATGGGCCCACTCACGGCGTTCGATACGCTGATCACCGATAGCCGCCCGGAAGAAGAGTTTGTGCGTTACGCCCAGGAAAAAAACATTACGCTGATGTGGTAACAGGAATGGCTTCCCGCCCGCGGGCGGGAAGCATTTTACTGATTAGAACCAGTCGCCAAACCACTGGTGGAATTTCATCAGCACAAAATCCCACATCCGGCTAAAGAAGCCACCCTCTTCCACCGCTTCCATCACCATCAGCGGACGCTGTTCAATCGATTTGCCGTTCAACTGGAAATCAATATTGCCCACCACCTGGCCTTTTTTCAGCGGTGCGGTGAGCTGCGGTTCGGTCAGGGTGTAGGTGGCTTTCAGGTTTTTCAGCTGGCCTTTCGGGATAGTCACTGAACCGGCTTCGCCCGCACCCAGTTTCACCTCAGATTTATCGCCAAACCAGACGCGCTGGTTCACAAAAGTGGCGTCCGGCTTAATCGGCGTCACGGTTTCGAAGAAGCGGAAGCCCCAGGTCAGCAGTTTTTCAGATTCGCGAAAACGCACGCCGTCGGTTTTCGCGCCCAGCACCACAGAAATCAAACGCATGTCGCCCTGGGTTGCAGACGCGACCAGGTTATAACCCGCCCCGGCGGTGGTGCCGGTTTTCATGCCGTCGACGTTCATGGTGGTGTTCCACAGCAGCCGGTTACGGTTTGGCTGGCGGATTTTATTGAAGGTAAACTCTTTCTCTTTATGGATGGCGTACTCTTCCGGCACATCGTGAATCAGCGCCTTGCCCAGCAGCGCCATATCCCGCGCGGTACTGAACTGGCCCGGCGCATCCAGGCCGTGAACCGTTTTGAAGGTGGTGTTGGTCAGCCCCAGTTTGGTCGCATAGCTGTTCATCAGGCTGACGAACGAGTCCTGGCTGCCCGCCACATAATCCGCAATGGCGATGCTGGCATCGTTGCCTGACTGGATAATCACCCCTTTGTTCAAATCCGCCACTGAGACCTGGTCGCCCGGTTTCAGGAACATCAGCGAAGAACCGCGCAGTGCCGGGTTACCCGTCGCCCATGCGTCTTTGCCTACGGTAACCATATCGTTAAGATGAATTTTCTGCGCTTTCAGCGCCTGGCCCACCACGTAGCTGGTCATCAGTTTGGTCAGGCTGGCCGGATCGAGTTTTTCATCGGCATTGCCTTCGGCAAGCACTTTGCCGCTGGCGTAATCCATCAGGATCCACGCCCTGGCTTCCACCGGTGGCGCATCGGGTGTTTGAACCTGTTCTGCGGCATAGGCCGCCGTGGAGGAAATCAGTAACAGCGCAGAGCCCGCAGCCCATACACGCATCATTGTCAGTCGCGTTTTCTGGTTCATAGGTACCACCCGAGTATCCTTTCAACAAAACAAATTAAATCAAATGCATCGCAATGAGCGGTGAGTGTCACCCACTCATCCTCGTAAAGAAACACTGTGTTGGTAAAGTTTTTAAAGTTTATGCGAATTAACGCGACGATGCCGCCGCGCGGGTCATTTTTTTAGCGTGTGTTGATGAATTGTTCGCGTTCTTTCACGCCAGAGGCGAACATGGCAGAGTATGATGTTGACACTTTATTGCGCATCTAAGGAGCGAACCATGATTACCGTTTGGGGCAGAGAGAATTCCACCAATGTGAAAAAGGTACTGTGGTGTCTGGAAGAGCTGGAACTCCCTTATCACGCCATCCCCGCAGGCGGAAAGTTTGGCCTCAATAACGAGCCGGCGTATCTGGCGATGAACCCCAACGGGCTGATTCCCTGCCTGCGTGATGACGAAACCGGCATTACGCTGTGGGAATCGAATACCATTGTGCGTTACTTAGCCGCGCAATATGGGCAAAACCGTATCTGGTTTGATTCGCCCGCCGTCCGCGCCCAGGGCGAAAAATGGATGGACTGGGCGGCGTCGACCTTGCCGCCCGCCCACCGTATTGTGCTGTTTGGCCTGGTGAGAACCCCGCCGGAGCAGCGCAATATGGCGCAAATCGAAGAGGGCATTGCCCAATGCGATAAACTGCTGGGGATGCTGGACGCCGAACTGGCCCATCTGCCGTGGTTGTCCGGCGATCAGTTCGGACCGGGCGACATCGCTGTTGCGCCCTATGTTTACAATCTGTGGAATATCGATATCGAGCTTACGCCGCGTCTTAATCTGCAGCGCTGGTATCAGCAGCTTAGCGAGCGCGCGGCGTTCCGTCATACCGTGATGATCCCGGTAAGCTGATTAGCTTTTCGGCGATAGCTTCAAAAGCTGACCGTCGGATTCGTCGGTCAGCACATACAAATAACCATCCGGCCCGACGCGCACATCGCGGATACGCTGTTTGCGCGTATCCAACAAGCGCCCGTCCTCTTTAACGCTGTTGCCGTTAACCGTCATTTCAATCAGATTCTTGTCTTTCAGCGCGCCGATAAACAATTTGTTTTTCCACTGCGGGAATTTATCGACGTTATAAAACGCCATACCGCTGAGCGCCGGGGAGTGCTCCCACCAGAAAATTGGCTGCTCGGTGCCCGCCACTTTCCCACCTTTGGCTTCCGGGATCTTTAACCCGCTGTAGTTGATGCCCCAGGTAGCAATGGGCCAGCCGTAGTTTTTGCCGCGTTCAGGAATATTGATCTCATCCCCGCCGCGCGGGCCATGTTCGTTAAGCCACAGGGCGTTGCTCCACGGGTTCATCGCCAGCCCCTGCGGGTTGCGGATGCCGTACGCCCAGATTTCCGGTTTCGCGCCCGGTTGATTGACGAACGGATTATCGTCCGGCACTTTGCCCTGATCGGTCAGGCGGATCAGCTTGCCCTGATGTTTATCTAACTCCTGGGCGGTTGGGCGCTGGTTATTTTCACCTAAGGCAATATACAAATAGCCTTTGCCGTCAAACACCATTCGCCCGCCGAAGTGATTGCCGGTCGAGAGCTTTGGATTCTGGCGGAATACCACGGTGAAATTTTCCAGCCGTTTAACGTCATCGCTCAGGCGGCCATAGCCCACGGCGGTGCCCGCTTTGCCGTCGCTGCCCGCTTCCGAATAGCTCAGCCAGACCCGGCGGCTTTGGGTGAAATCGGGTGCCAGTACCACATCAAGCAGCCCACCCTGCCCTTCGGCCCAGACATCGGGCACGCCGACGATGGGATCGGAGAGCCCTTCCCCTGGCTGCCAGCGCTTAAGCTGACCGTCGCGCAGCGTGATCAGCATGCCCTGATTATCCGGTAAAAACGCCAGCGACCACGGATGATCGAGCTTACTTTGCAGGACCTCAACATTTACGTCCTGCGCCTGGGTGGAAACACTGACGAATAACAGGGCGGCAAGAATGGACACGCGCGCTTTCATGGCTCTCTCCTCAGTTTTCGATAAGGTTAGCCAGCGTGCCGGCGGAGGGCGGGATTTTTACAAAACCTTTAACAAATCGGGGGAGCTACGCTCCCCCGGGGTCAGGCCTCTGCGGGAGCCTGATGGTGGGTGAGTTGATGAATGCTCAGGTTCAATGTGTCGATGGTGCGCTCCAGCTTATCGGCATCTACCGTAATATAGAGCGGGCAATCGTGGCTGCCGGTCATTAAACACACCGCCGCGCTGGATATGGCATCCAGCCCGCGGTGTAATGCCGCCAGTTCATCTTCGCGAAGCGCCAGTTTCAAACGCGGGTATTTTTCCCGCCAGATAGCGCATAAATCGAACAAACTATCGCGCAGATGATTGCTCTCAGCCACCGACATATATCCCTTCGCTTTTCTCAACTTCAGGTACGCAGAAAGTGCATTTCTGGCCACGATCAACTTCTGGTAAAGATCGTGTTTGAGTCTGGCAACGGACATAACGGTATCCTCCCTGTGCGACATCTATCATGCACAGACAGAGTATGGCTAATTTTTGACCGTTCACATGTTTTAAATCAAGTTTCTATCACACATTAACATTATTTACATTGACACAACCTTAGCGAAGCGGCAGGAAGCGAAGCCACTCACCGTTTGGGGTCAATACCAGGAATGAATGAATTGTAGCGTTCTCTAACCGACGTAACTCTTTCGACCGCTGACCCCATCGGCGGTGTTATTCTCTGCTATGTTAAAAAACATGCCCGGCAGTCCACCCATGTCGATGCTGAGGGATCTATGTCCATTAATTCAGTTTCAGAACAAACCTGCGCATTAACGAAAATTGACCTCAACCTACTGGCGATTTTCTGTTTGATTTACAGCATGGGGAGTATTAGCAAGGTTGCAGATATGCTGGACATTTCCGCCTCGGCCGTCAGCCAGTCGCTGAAAAAATTGCGAGAGTTAATGGGCGACAATTTATTTGTTCGTAGCGGGAATATGCTGCTGCCCACCGTCTATGCCGATGAGCTCTACGATAATATCTTGCCTGTTTTGGATAACCTGTCGAATTTACTTCCGCTATCGACATTCGTTAAAAAGAAAAGATTAACGCTGTATACCGAATCATTTATTTCACCGCTGGTCATTCCTGAATTAACGCAGAAAATCATCACGACGCATTCCGACATCAGCCTGTTGCACCGCACTGCCGATCTCAATGAACATAAGATCACAGAGCTGTTAAATATGCGCCAGGCTGACGTCGTTTTTTCCACGTTTGCGGTAGAGAACAGTCATATCACCTGCCAGAAGCTGGCTGATATGAAACTGGTAGTGATTGTCTCACAACAGAATCAACACTATGGTGATACGGTTACTGAGGCGTTGTTTAAAGATGCCAATCTGATTGGTTATAATACTAAAAACGAAAAAATCATTTACCACCGTAGCATCGTTGATAAAAAATTTAGATCGAGTGAACGATGCCTGTTGACGACATCATTTTCCTCTCTGCTATTGATCGTTTCTAAAACCAATTGTTTGGGGATTATCCCGGAAAAGGTATTCGCCACCTATGCCGAAATGTATCAATTAAGAAAACTGGAAACGCCCTTCCCTTTACCGCAATTCAGTCTTTTTTGTTCCTCCCGTAAAGAAACCAATAAAATGGTGCAGTGGTTACTAACCAGCCTGTAAGGTTAATTAAGCCTGCGCTACAGCAGAAGCGGCATGGGTAGCCTGTTTCCGATGGCTGTCTATTTCATCCCTGAAAATAATTTTAAGCGCAGCGATTAATTCAGGTCGCGTTAGCCCCGTCGCGGTTGCGATTTGAATTAAATCAACCCCGTGGTTATGAAGCGTTTTTGCCATTTCTAATTTCGCCAGTAAATCTAAACTTTTCATTAAGTACCTCGTAAGCGTGGGTGACTGAATACAAAGTAACCTGCTTACGCTCATAAACCCATTAGTGAAACGCAAAGGCGAAATAAGTATTACTTAATGGCTAACTCTTTGAACAAATACGCGTTTTACTGCCCGGTTAACGCTTTGATATCGCGCTTCATTTGAAAGCACAGCGGCGCTCAACGGCTTTCACCGCTTTAACGCACAGATCTGTATAAATTCATCAAGGAAATCCGTACAATCCTTGCCCTGACTATTCGATAACTGACTATTTTTTGACCTTATGAGCAATGTATCACACCAGCCGAAAATCGGCTTCGTCTCCCTGGGCTGCCCGAAAAATCTGGTGGACTCTGAACGTATCCTGACTGAACTGCGTACCGAAGGGTATGACGTGGTGCCGAGCTATGACAACGCCGATATGGTGATCGTCAATACCTGCGGCTTTATCGACAGCGCGGTGCAGGAGTCGCTGGAAGCCATTGGCGAAGCGTTAAACGAGAACGGCAAAGTTATTGTGACCGGCTGCCTTGGCGCGAAAGAAGACCAGATCCGCGAAGTGCACCCGAAGGTGCTGGAAATCACCGGGCCGCACAGCTACGAGCAGGTGCTGGAACATGTGCATCACTATGTGCCGAAACCGAAGCACAACCCATTTTTAAGCCTGGTGCCTGAACAGGGCGTCAAGCTGACCCCGCGCCACTATGCGTATCTGAAAATTTCTGAAGGCTGTAACCATCGCTGCACCTTCTGCATTATCCCGTCGATGCGCGGCGATCTGGTTAGCCGCCCGATTGGCGAGGTGCTGTCGGAAGCCAAACGTCTGGCGGACGCGGGCGTGAAAGAGATTCTGGTGATCTCCCAGGATACCTCCGCTTACGGCGTCGACGTGAAACACCGTATGGGCTTCCACAACGGCGAGCCGGTGAAAACCAGTATGGTCGGCCTGTGTGAACAGCTGGCGAAACTGGGTATCTGGACGCGCCTGCATTACGTTTACCCGTATCCGCACGTCGACGATGTGATCCCGCTGATGGCCGAAGGCAAAGTGCTGCCTTACCTGGATATCCCGTTACAGCACGCCAGCCCGCGTATTTTAAAACTGATGAAGCGCCCAGGTTCGGTGGATCGCCAGCTACAGCGCATTAAACAGTGGCGTGAGATTTGCCCGGAACTAACCCTGCGCTCGACCTTTATCGTCGGCTTCCCTGGCGAAACCGAAGAAGATTTCCAGATGCTGCTCGATTTCCTGAAAGAAGCCCGTCTGGACCGCGTTGGCTGCTTCAAGTACAGCCCGGTTGAAGGCGCTGGCGCTAATGAACTGCCGGACCAAATCCCGGAAGAGGTGAAAGAAGCGCGCTGGAACCGCTTTATGCAGTTGCAGCAGCAGATTTCTGCCGAGCGTCTACAGGAAAAAGTGGGCCGCGAAATCATGGTTATTATTGATGAAGTGGACGAAGAAGGCGCGATTGGCCGCAGCATGGCGGACGCCCCGGAAATCGACGGTGCGGTCTACCTGAACGGCGAAACTGGCGTCAAGCCGGGCGATATTATCCGCGTGAAAGTGGAAAACGCTGACGAATACGATCTGTGGGGCAGTCGCGTTTAAGCGCGCTACCCTCAAAAAAGGCTGCCGGGGCAGCCTTTTTTTATCCTTTTATTTTCGGGTCCAGCGCATCCCGCAGTCCGTCGCCTAATAAATTAAACGCCAGCACCGTCAGGAATATCGCCAGGCTTGGGAATAGCGCCACGTGCGGTGCAATCACCATGTCGGCGCGGGCCTCATTGAGCATCGCGCCCCATTCCGGCGTGGGCGGCTGCGCGCCTAAACCGAGGAACGACAGGCTGGCAGCGGAGATAATTGAGGTGCCGATACGCATGGTGAAATAGACCACAATCGACGATACCGTGCCCGGCAAAATATGGCGGAACAGGAGGGTAAAATCCGATGCACCAATGCTGCGTGCCGATTCGATAAAAGTCTGGTGTTTGAGAACCAGGGTATTACCGCGCACCAGGCGGGCAAAGGCCGGAATGCTGAAGATCGCCACCGCGATGATCACGTTGGTCATCCCGCTACCCATCACCGCCACCACGGCAATGGCCAGTAAAATCCCCGGAAAAGCGAACAGCACATCGCAGATGCGCATGATGATGCGATCCCACCAGCCTTCGTAATACCCCGCCAGCAGGCCAAATACCGTGCCAATCGCCGCGCCTACCAGCACCGCCAGCACCCCGGCGGCCAGTGAAATGCGCGAACCGACCAGCACCCGGCTGAAAATATCGCGCCCCAGGGAATCGACGCCGAACCAGTGCATTAACGACGGGCCGTCGTTGAGCCGGTCATAGTCGAAGTAGTTTTCTGCATCAAACGGTGCCAGCCACGGGGCCGCTACTGCCAGCACAATCAGCAACAGCACAAAACCGCCAGCGATCATCGCCACCGGCTGGCGCTTGAGCCGCCGCCAGAATTCCGACCACGGGGTTCGCACCTGATGAGGATGCAGGGTTGGCATCGCGTTGAGTACCGCCTGTCGGCGCCAGTTAAAAAGTCGCATCCTTACTTGTACCTGATAGCCGGGTTAATGGCGGCGTAAAGCACGTCCACCACTAAGTTGATAAGAATAAACTCCAGAGAAAACAGCAGCACCTCCGCCTGAATCACCGGGTAGTCACGCATTTCCACCGAATCGACCAGCAAGCGCCCGAGCCCCGGCCAGTTAAACACTTTCTCCACCACAATCGAGCCGCCAAGCAGGAAGCCAAACTGAAGCCCCATCATGGTGACCACCGGGATCATGGCGTTGCGTAGCGCATGTTTCATTACTACCCAACGTTCGCTGACGCCTTTGGCCCTCGCGGTACGGATGTAGTCTTCACCCAGCACATCGACAAACGACGCGCGGGTAAAGCGCGCCATTACCGCCGACACCGCCGCGCCCAGGGTGATGGACGGCAGAATGTAATGCTGCCAGCTATCGGCCCCCACCGTCGGCAGCCAGCCCAGCTCCACGGAAAACACTTGCATCAGCAACATCCCGAGGGCAAACGCCGGGAAGGAGATGCCGGATACCGCCAGGGTCATACTCAGGCGATCCGGCCAGCGGTTGCGCCATACCGCCGCAATCACCCCCGCCGCCAGGCCAAACAATACCGCCCAGACCATACTGGTGATCGTTAGCCACAGCGTGGGCATAAAGCGGCTGGCGATCTCCTCAGAAACCGGACGGCGCGACACCAGTGAGGTGCCGAAATCGCCCTGGACCACGTTGCCCATATAGCTCAAAAACTGCGACCAGAGAGGCTTATCGAGACCCAACTGGCTGCGCACCATATCAATGACCTGTGCGTCGGCCTCCGGCCCGGCAATCAGCCGCGCCGGATCGCCGGGCAACAGGTGAACAAATAAAAACACCAGCACCGCCACAATAAACAGCGTCGGGATTAATCCCAGCAGGCGTTTCACCACATAACTGAACATCGCGATCCTTTAGCGTGCGTCTCCCCCGTTGCGGGGGGGGCGCCATTATTTAATATCCGCGTCTTCGAAACTAAAGCCGGTGTCCGGCATCATGTAAAAACCACTGAGCGTTTTGCTGTGCGCGGAAACCAGTTTTTCCACCACCAGCGGCACCCACGGCGATTCTTTCCAGATAATTTGCTGGGCGTTTTGATACAGGCTCGCTTTCTGGGCATTATCGGTGGTTTTCAGCGCCTCGGTCAGGTCTTTATCGACCTGCGGATTGCTGTAAAACGCGGTGTTGAACAGCGTCGGCGGCCAGTTCTGGGAAGCAAACAGCGGCGACAGCGCCCAGTCGGCCTCACCGGTTGACGCCGACCAGCCGGTGTAGAACATTCTCACGCCGCTCTCTTTCTGGCCTTTGCCTTCTACTTCCGCTGCGCGCTGCCCGGCATCCATAGCGGTGAGTTTCACCTTCACGCCCACCTGCGCCAACTGCTGCTGGGTAAACTGCAACACTTTCTGCGCGGTGCTGTGATTATGGGACGACCACAGAGTGGTTTCAAAACCGTTCGGATACCCCGCCTCTTTCAGCAATGCGCGCGCTTTGGCCGGATCGTAAGGCCAGGCTTTAAACGGTTCGGCGAAGGCGATAGCGGGCGGCACCACGCCAGTTGCCGGTGTCGCAAACCCGGCAAAGGCGACTTTCACCAGCGCATCGCGGTTGATGGCGTAGTTAATGGCTTCACGCACTTTCGGGTTGTCGAACGGTTTCTGGGTGACGTTCATGCTGATGTAGCGCTGCATGATTGACGGCGTGGTCACCAGATCCAGTTTGTCGTTCTTCTGGAGCACAGCGGCCTGCTCGTAAGGGATCGGGAAAGCAAACTGCGCTTCGCCGGTTTGCAGCATCGCCGCGCGGGTGTTGTTGTCGACCACCGGACGCCAGGTGAGGGTATCAAGCTTCGGCAGCCCCTGTTCCCAGTAGCCATCATTCTTTTTCACTTTGACGAAATCGGTTTGGTTCCAGGTGTCCAGCGCATACGGCCCGGTGCCCACCGGATGGAAGCCGATCTCTTTTCCGTATTTCTCCAGCGCCGCCGGAGAAATCATCGCCGTCGCCGGATGGGCGAGGATATTAATAAACGCCGAGAACGGCTGCTTCAGGGTAATCTTCACGGTAGCAGGATCGACCGCCTCGGTGCTGGCGATGTTTTTATACAGGTTGTAGCGCTTGAGTTTGTTATCCGGGTTGCTGGCGCGATCGAGATTCACTTTTACCGCGTCGGCGTTGAAGTCAGTGCCGTCCTGGAATTTCACGCCCTGGCGCAGTTTGACGGTGTATACCAGCCCGTCATCGGAAACGGTGTAGCTTTCCGCCAGGACGTTTTTCACTTTCATCTCTTTATCCAGGCCAAACAGCCCCTGATAAAACGATTTGGCGACCTGCTGGGACAGGGTGTCGTTGGCGTCATACGGGTCGAGCGTCGTGAAGTTAGACGCCACCGCCACGGTGACATCCTTCGCGGCGAAGGCACAGCCGGCGAACAGCGCCGCGCTGATGCTGGCTGCGACCAGTAACTTACGGGTGATAGGTTGTGTCATGTTATTTCCTCATTATCCCTGCATTTTTATCGTTAGATTTACGTGTTACCGACGGTATGGCGCGCCACAAAGTGGTCAGGCCCGACCGATACCAGCGGCGCAACAAAGGGGTTATCGCCACGCCTGCGGGTGGCGCTGGGTATTTCATCGGATAACAGCACCGGCTGGCGTCGACGGTGCGCCGGGTCAGCCACCGGAACGGCGGCCATCAGTTTTCGGGTATACGGATGCTGCGGGTTCTCAAATACCGCCTGGCGCGGGCCGATCTCGACAATCTGCCCGAGGTACATCACCGCCACACGGTGGCTGATGCGCTCTACCACCGCCATATCGTGCGAAATAAATAAAAAGGCGATACCGAATTCACGCTGTAAGTCGAGCAGCAGGTTGATGATCTGCGCACGGATCGACACATCCAGCGCGGAAACCGACTCGTCGGCAATCACCACTTTGGGGTTGAGCGCCAGCGCCCTGGCGATACAAATCCGCTGGCGCTGGCCGCCGGAAAACTCATGCGGATAACGCCAGGCGTGTTCCGGCTTGAGCCCCACGCGCTCCAGCAGCCAGGCGACGCGCTGCCCGGCGGCTTCGCCCTTCATCAGCCCATGCACCAGCAGCGGCTCCATAATCGAATACCCCACCGTCAGGCGCGGGTCGAGAGAGGCGTAAGGATCCTGGAAGATAAACTGAATATCCCGGCGGACCGGCTGCATTTCCGACGGGCTTAACCGGTCAATGCGCTTGCCTTCGAAGGTGATGCTGCCGGATTCGCTCTCTACCAGCCTTAACAGCGAGCGCCCGATGGTGGATTTCCCGCAGCCGGATTCGCCTACCAGCGCTAACGTTTCGCCGGGCCACAGATCAAAACTAACCTGCTCGACGGCATGCACTTCCCGGGTAACGCGATTGAGAATGCCGCTGCGCACCGGAAAGCGGGTTACCAGATCACGCACCTGCAAAATTGGGCCTTCATCGGTAATCACCGTATCGCGTTCCGGGCGCTTCTCATCGCCGGCCGCGTCGTTGAGCAGCGGGAATTTACGCGGCAGCGGATGGCCTTTCATTGACCCCAGACGCGGCACTGCCGCCAGCAGCGCTTTGGTGTAGGGATGTTGAGGATGGCTAAAGATATCGTTAACCGGGGCGGTTTCTACCGCCTTGCCCTGATACATCACCAGCACCCGATCCGCCAGATCTGCCACTACGCCCATGTCGTGAGTGATAAAAATCACCCCCATGGACATCTCCTGCTGCAATACGCGGATTAGCTGGAGGATTTGCGCCTGAATCGTGACGTCCAGCGCGGTGGTCGGTTCGTCGGCAATCAGCACTGCCGGTTTACAGGAGAGCGCCATTGCAATCATCACCCGCTGGCGCATCCCGCCGGAAAGCTGGTGCGGATAGCGGGAGAGGATCGACTGGGCTTCAGGGATGCGCACCAGATCGAGCATCCGTTTCGCCTCCGCCAGCGCGCTGTTATGGCTTAGCCCCTGGTGCAGACGAATAGACTCGGCGATTTGCTCGCCCACCGGAAACACCGGGTTCAGGGAGGTCATCGGCTCCTGGAAAATCATCGCCATATCCGCCCCGCGCACTTCGCGCATCCGCCCCGCACTGGCGGTAGAGAGATCCAGTATCTGGCCGTTGCGCCGCCGCAGCCGCATCGGACCGCTGGTCACTTCGCCGCCCGCCTGCTCAATTAACCGCATCAGCGCCAGCGCGGTGACCGATTTCCCGGAACCGGACTCGCCGACAATCGCCAGAGTCTCACCCCGCCGCAGCGAGAAATTCAGCCCACTGACTGCCTGGGTAACGCCCTGCTCCTGACGGAAGGCAATATTGAGATCCTCAACCGAGAGAACGTCGTCGTCCGCCAAAGTTTCATTCTGTGACACCAGGGCCTCCTGCTTCGGGATAAATACCCACCGTAGGCGCATCGCCGACATAGCCGTAGCCACGGTACATGCCTTCGCTGTTAAACGGCATTGCCACGTTGCCTTCCCGGTCGATGGCAATAAGCCCGCCGCTGCCGCCGAGGGCCGGGATCTTCTCCATCACTACCCGTTCCGCCGCTTCAGGCAGGCTGAGTGCGGCGTACTCCATCAGCGCAGCGATATCATAGGCCGCCAGGGCGCGAATAAAGACTTCGCCAGTACCGGTACAGGAGACCGCCACGCTGGCGTTATTGGCATAGCACCCTGCGCCCGGCAGCGGTGAATCCCCTACCCGGCCCGGTAATTTATTGGTCATCCCGCCGGTTGAGGTGGCCGCCGCGAGATTGCCGTAGCGATCCAGCGCCACCGCGCCGACGGTGCCCATTTTTTGCCGCTCATCCAGCGGCGCGCTGTGGTCAAGCTGAACCGCGTTCTGTTCCTGTGCCTGATGCAGTTGCGCCAACCGCTCCGGGGTAGAAAAAATATCCGGCGAGATGCTGTCCATCCCGTGCTGGCGGGCGAAGGCTTCCGCCCCGTCGCCAATCAGCAGCACGTGCGGGCTTTTCTCCAGCACCAGCCGCGCTGCGAGCACCGGGTTACGCAGATGGCTTACTCCCGCCACCGCGCCCGCCTTTAAGGTATGGCCTTCCATCACGCAGGCGTCCAGTTCGTGGGTGGCGTCCCGGGTGAATACTGCGCCGATCCCGGCATTAAATAACGGGCACTCCTCCAGCAGCCGCACGGCTTCGGTAACCGCATCCAGCGCGCTGCCACCCGCCTCCAGAATCGCCTGTCCGGCTTCAATAACCGAGCCTAATGCGGCGATATACTGCCGTTCCCGCTCCGTACTCATGCTGGCCCGGGCAATCGCGCCCGCGCCGCCGTGTATGGCAATAACCGCTTTTCCCATGCTCTCTTTATCCTGCATCAATAAGGCATTGCCACGTTTTCTTTATAAATATCATTATCGTTGCAATTTATTCATATCGAATTTGAATATAGAAAGTGCCACATGTGATGTAAAGCGCCCTGGCCCCCTCCCCCCAGATGGGGCATCCCGCTGGCGTGCGATTTCTGACATAATGCACCCTTTATTTCCCGCCTGGAGAGAGCTCATGGATTTCACCGCTGGACTGATGGCGCTTGATGACGCCCGTGGACAGATGCTTGCCCGTATTACGCCGCTGACCGATACCGAAACCTTACCGCTGCAACAGGCATTTGGCCGGGTGCTGGCGCGCGATGTGACCTCGCCGATGGACGTTCCCGGTTTCGATAATTCGGCAATGGACGGCTACGCGGTGCGCCTGGGCGATGTTAAAGACGGCGCGGTGCTGCCGGTGGCGGGCAAAGCGTTTGCCGGGCAGCCGTTCCAGGGCGAATGGCCGCAGGGCACCTGCATCCGCATTATGACCGGCGCGCCGGTTCCGGCAGGCTGCGACGCGGTGATCATGCAAGAAGAAGCCGACGCCAACGACGCGGGCGTGCGTTTCCCGCATCCGGTGCGCGCTGGGCAAAACATTCGCCTGCGCGGGGAGGATATCCAGCGCGATGCGGCGGTACTGACCGCCGGGACCAAACTCACCGTTGGCGAACTGCCGATGCTGGCGTCGCTCGGCATCCCGAATGTGGATGTGGTGCGTAAAACCAAAGTGGCGATTTTCTCCACCGGCGATGAACTTCAGTTGCCGGGCCAGCCGCTCGGCGACGGCCAGATTTATGACACCAACCGCCTCGCGGTCCATGTGATGCTGGAACAGCTCGGCTGCGAAGTGATCAACCTCGGGATTATCCCGGACGATCAAGATGCGCTGCGCGCGGCGTTTATCAAGGCCGACAGCCAGGCGGACCTGGTGCTCAGTTCCGGCGGCGTCTCGGTGGGCGAAGCGGATTACACCAAAACCCTGCTGGAAGAACTGGGGGAAATTACTTTCTGGAAACTGGCGATCAAGCCGGGCAAACCCTTCGCGTTTGGCCGCCTGCCGGATAGCTGGTTCTGCGGCCTGCCGGGCAACCCGGTTTCGGCGGCGCTGACGTTCTATCAACTGGTGATCCCGTTACTGGCTAAGCTGAACGGTCAGCATTCGCCTTCCCTGCCGCAAACCCTGCGGGTACGCGCCGGTGGCCGCTTTAAAAAATCCCCCGGACGCCTCGACTTCCAGCGCGGCATTTTGCAGCGCGGCACGGACGGCACGCCGGAAGTGGTCACTACCGGACATCAGGGGTCGCATATTTTCAGCTCATTCAGCCAGGGCAACTGTTTTGTCGTGCTGGAGCGCGAGCGCGGCAACGTAGAAGCCGGTGAATGGGTCGAGGTCCAGCCGTTCAATCATCTGTTCGGAGGCTAACCATGGAGCAGCTCACCGACCAGGAAATGATGCGCTATAACCGGCAAATCGTGCTGCGCGGGTTCGATTTTGAAGGCCAGGAGCGCCTGAAAGCCGCGCGGGTGCTGATTGTCGGGCTGGGTGGGCTGGGCTGCGCCGCCAGCCAGTATCTGGCGGCAGCGGGCGTCGGACAGTTAACCCTGCTCGATTTCGACACGGTTTCGGTATCCAATCTCCAACGCCAGACGCTGCACCGCGACGCCACAGTCGGGCTGCTGAAAGTGGATTCAGCGCGCGAACAGCTCACCGCCATCAATCCCAACGCCGTGATTGATACCGTCGCCATCCTGCTGGACGACGCGGCGATGGCGAAACAAATCGCCGCCCACGACCTGGTGCTGGACTGCACTGATAATGTCGAGGTGCGTAATCAGCTCAACCGGCTGGCGTTCGCCGAAAAAATCCCGCTGGTTTCCGGCGCGGCGATCCGCATGGAAGGGCAAATCACGGTATTTACCTGGGGCGAAAACGCGCCCTGCTACCGCTGCCTGAGCCGGCTATTCGGCGACGGCGCGTTAAGCTGCGTGGAAGCGGGCGTGATGGCCCCGCTGGTTGGGGTGATTGGCGCGATGCAGGCCATGGAAGCCATCAAAATTCTTGCCCAGTACGGCAAAAGCGCCGCAGGGAAAATCGTGATGTATGACGCCATGACCTGCCAGTTCCGCGAGATCAAGCTGGCGCGCAACCCGCAGTGCGAGGTGTGCGGCCATTAATCGTCATATAAGCCGTTGTGCCGTACTCCGGCGGCGTGTTTGCCGCTGCGGATACGGCGCACCGACTCTCTAACCGCCAGAGTGCCATTCAATAACAGCGTGCCGCACGGCGCATGAGGCCGGATAAGCCGCTGTTGCAGCATCAACACCGCTTCTTCCCCCAGCTCATCGCGCGGCACATGCATTGCGGTCAACGGCACATCCTGAATAGCCGCCAGGTTAAACGCGTCGATGCTCATTACGGAGATATCCTGAGGCACCCGCAACCCGGCTTTTTGCAGCGCCGTGACCGCACCCGCCGCCATAAAGTCGCCACCCGCCAGAATCGCGCTGGGCAACGGTCCGGCATTGTTCGCCAGAAAATCACCGATCAGCGCCTCGCTCTCTTTTGCGCTGAAACTGCTGGCGGCAATCAGGTGCCGGGAGTCATCAAACGTCAGGTTGTGCGCTTCCCAGCTCTCTTTAATGCCCGCCAGTCTGAGATCCATGGTGTAACGCCGTAAGCACAACAGGTTGACCACCTGCTTATGGCCCATCTCGAACAGATACCGGGCAGCGGCCTCGCCAATAGAGCGGTGATCCGGTGCCACCGCCGGGAGGCGCATCTTCGGGTCGCGGCAGTTAATCAACACGCAGGGTTTGCCGATATCGGCAGCCAGATCGTGGATATGCGCGCTGTCGATACCCAGCAGGAGGGCAGCCTGGGTATCCGGCTCGTTCATCCGCGCCAGAAACAAGTTGGCGTCGCTGTCCTCTTCTTCCAGCGCACAGTAGCGCAACCGCACATCATGGGGAGCCAGCGCCTTATTGATGCTCTGGATCACCCGGTAATAAAAAATATCGGAACGCTCATCAAAGGCGTGCTGCGGCGCGAACACCAGCAGGTTATTCAACAACAGCCGCCCCGCCGCCATTCCCTCAAGCACGCCAACCTGGCGGGCGCAGTCCATCACCCGCGCCCGTGCCGCTTCGCTGGTGTTTGATTTCCCGGCCAGTACCCGCGAAACCGTACTGATCGACAAACCCGTTTGTTGGGCAATCAGGCTGATTTTTAGGTTTTTACTCATTGTGTGATCCATGCCCGTTCATGAAATGAAAAAATTTTCACGCAAAAAATAAGCCAATTTTCATTGGTTAACATAACTTAACGTGGAATTTGGCTCATTAATGAGAATTTTTGCACAATTTCCGCTTTTTACTCGCCAGACCGTTAACTAGTCTCACATTGGTCAACCAATACGCAGTATGTGTGACCGATATCAACACTAATTCAAAGGAACATGAAATCCACGCGGTGCCGTCCGGTTAACCCCGTTCCGCGAGTTGTCATACCAATAAACCGTATTAACGCTGTCTGGAGACCGTTATGAGTCAGGGTGTGAACGAACCGTTAGCGACCGGAAAAACCCGGCGCGTTGTGAAAAACCTGCGCTGGTGGGTGCTAGTCCTGTTTTTGATGGGGGTGACGGTTAACTACATCACCCGTAACTCGCTGGGGATCCTCGCCCCGGAATTAAAAGACAGCCTGGGCATTACCACTGAGCAGTATTCGTGGATTGTCGGCGCGTTCCAGCTGGCGTATACCGTTTTCCAGCCCCTCTGCGGCTGGCTGATTGACGTCATCGGATTAAAAATCGGCTTTCTGATTTGCGCCTCCATCTGGGCGCTAACCTGTATTTTCCATGCCGGTGCGGGAAGCTGGCTGCAACTGGCGATGCTGCGCTTTGTAATGGGCGGTGCGGCAGCCACGCCCGCCAATGCCAAAACACTCGGCGAATGGTTCCCGAAAAAGGAGCGCCCGGTTGCTGCGGGCTGGGCAGGCGTGGGTTTTTCGATTGGCGCGATGCTGGCACCGCCGATTATTTATTTCGCCCACGCCTCATTCGGCTGGCAAGGCGCGTTTATGTTTACCGGCGTGCTGGCGCTGCTGTGGGTGCTGCTGTGGTGGCTGTTTTACCATAACCCGGAAAAGCATCCCAACCTGAGTAAAGATGAGCTGGCGTATATCCAGCAGGATAACGAACCGCCTGCCGTCACACTCCCCTTTTTTACCGCCCTGAAAACCGTGGGCAAGAACAAGCGCTTTTACGGGATCGCTATTCCGGCGTTTATGGCCGAACCGGCCTGGGCGGTGATGAGCTTCTGGGTGCCGCTGTATCTGGCGAAAGAGCACGGTATGGATCTGAAACAGATCGCCATGTTTGCCTGGCTGCCATTTTTAGCCGCCGACCTCGGCAGCGTCGCCAGCGGCTATTTAACCCGGCTCTATACGCGCTGGTTTGGCTGTAGCCGGGTTAACTCCGTGGTCGCCAGCTCGGTCACCGGCGCGTTTTTAATGGTTTCGCTGGCCATCGTCGCCCTGACCCGCGATCCGTATATCACCATCATTCTGATCTCCATCGGCGGCTTCGGGCACCAGATCATCTCCTGCATGCTCAGCGCACTGGTGGTGGAGTCGTTCGATAAAGGCCAGATGGCGACCGTTAACGGCATGCGTGGCTCTTGCGCATGGATCGCCAGCTTCCTGTTCTCGCTGCTTATCGGCGTTACCGCCGACAAGATCGGTTTTAACCCGCTGTTTATCGCCATGGGCTTCTTCGATCTCATCGGGGCCTTCTTCCTGGTGGCATTTATCGCTGAACGCCGCGCGCGTCGCGCCTGAAGATAAGGGACATTATGAAAACGCTGAAAAACTGGACCCTGCTTAACGCAGACCACGCACACGTCACGCTGCAAATTGATAACCGCTACCGACTGGCGCTGTATGTGCTGGAAGATGGCCTGTTTCGCGTGGCGATTTCCCGCAATACCGGCTGGGCGCTGGATAAAACCTGGAGCATTGCGCCGCAGCAGGACGTCCCGTGGGAAGGGCGCAGCCGCGACGATCTGAGCGGCTTTTCTCTCCCGGGCTTCCGTATTGAGGAACAGGACGATCGCCTGGTCGTGGCTACCGACACCTTGCGCGTGACGGTGCATCAGCCGCTGTGGCTCGAATGGCATTACAAAGACGAACGGGGCGAGTGGCAATTGCTGGCCAGCGACCGCGCCACCAGCGCCTATTTAATCAATGCTCACGGCGACGGCGTGGCGCACTACCAGCACAGGCTGGAGGGTGACCGCTATTACGGGCTGGGTGAAAAAGCGGGGCCGCTTCAGCGCAACGGTAAGCGCTACGAGATGCGTAACCTGGATGCAATGGGTTATAACGCCGCCCATACCGATCCGCTGTACAAGCATATTCCGTTTACCATCACCCAACGTCCTGGCGTGAGCTTCGGGCTGTTTTACGATAATCTGAGCAGTTGCTGGTTCGATATGGGTAAAGAGATCGACAACTACCACCGCCCCTATCGGCGCTGGCAGGCGGAAGCTGGCGATATCGATTACTACCTGTTCGTCGGCAAGCGGGTACTGGATATCACTAAGGCTTTCGTGCGGCTGACCGGGAAAACACTCTTTGGCCCGAAATGGAGCCTGGGCTACAGCGGCTCGACCATGCACTACACCGATGCGCCGGACGCCCAGCAGCAGCTGATGAATTTCATCCGCCTGTGCAAAGAGCACGCTATTCCATGCGATTCATTCCAGCTGTCGTCCGGCTATACGTCCATTAATAACAAGCGCTACGTGTTCAACTGGAATTACGACAAAGTGCCGCAGCCGAAAGTGATGAGCCAGGCGTTTCACGATGCGGGCCTGCGGCTGGCGGCCAATATCAAGCCCTGCCTGTTGCAGGACCATCCACGCTATAACGACGTGGCGGAACAGGGGCTGTTTATTCGTGATTCGGAGTCGGATAAACCAGAACGTTCCAGCTTCTGGGACGACGAAGGCTCCCACCTCGATTTCACTAACCCGGATACCATCAAATGGTGGCAGAACGGCGTCACCACGCAACTGCTGGAAATGGGCATCGACTCCACGTGGAACGACAACAACGAGTTTGAGGTGTGGGATGGGGAAGCGCGCTGCCACGGCTTCGGCAACCCGATTGCAATTAAATATATTCGCCCGGTGATGCCGCTGCTGATGATGCGAGCCTCGCTGGAAGCGCAGCAGCGCTTCGCGCCGGAAAAACGCCCGTATTTGATTTCCCGCTCCGGCTGCGCCGGGATGCAGCGCTATGTGCAAACCTGGAGCGGCGATAACCGCACCAGTTGGGAGACGTTGCGCTTTAACACCCGCATGGGCGTAGGCATGAGCCTGTCCGGGCTGTATAACGTCGGCCACGACGTGGGCGGGTTCTCAGGGGATCGCCCTGACCCGGAGCTGTTTGTGCGTTGGGTACAAAATGGCGTGATGCACCCGCGTTTCACTATCCACTCCTGGAATGACGACCAAACCGTCAATGAACCCTGGATGTACCCGACGATCACGCCGGCCATTCGCAGCGCCATTGAATTGCGCTACCGCCTGCTACCCTGGTTCTACACCCTGCTGTGGCAGGCCCATGCCGATGACGAGCCGATGCTGCGCCCGACGTTCCTCGATCACGAGCACGATCCGCAGACCTTTGAGGAATGCGACGAGTTTATTCTCGGCAAGGATCTGCTGGTCGCCAGCGTCGTCGAGCCAGGCGCACGCGAGCGCACCCTGTGGCTGCCGGCGAATATCGATGGCTGGTACGATTTTTACAGCGGAAGCTGGTACAGCGGCGGGCAGTGGATCACGCTGGCAGCACCGCTGGAAACGCTGCCGCTGCTGGTACGCGCAGGCGCGGGCCTGCCGATGAGCGCGCGCCTGGCGCACACCCGCCCGGCGGACGATACCTTCCGTGAGCTGAAACTGTTCCCGTTGAAGGGCTGCGGCGTCAGTAACGGGCTGCTGTTTGAAGACGATGGCGAAAGCTGGGGTTATCAGGACGGCAATGCGCTGTGGCTGGAGTGGGAAATGACCTGCGACGCGAACACCCTTCGCCTGGATATCGCGACCCGGGGCGATTATCAGCCTGCGTGGCGCGAACTGGCTGTCAGCCTGCCGCCCGGAGAACACCGCACCCTGCTGATCAACGGCGAAGCGAGCCGCTGCTGGCAAGCCCGCTAAGCGCAAAAACCAACGGGGCCATTCGGCCCCGTTTTTTATTACAGCTTTTTCAGCAGTTCTTTCACGTCTTTCGACTTGCTGCTGTCTTTGTGGCGTTCTGCCCAGTCGTTCAGGCGCCGTTTGGCTTCATCCTGGAGATGCTTACGCAGCACCTGGTCCACCTGGAGCGAGTAATTCAACTGTTTCCAGGAGCCGTAAACCCGCAGCGGGATCGGCGTTTGCTTCAGGAATTCCACCAGGTTACTGTCGCCTTTCCAACCATCCAGTACCCGCACCTGGAACAGGGTATCGCACTGTTCGCTGACCAGATCCATAGCGCCTTCGCCATTCAGCGCCAGCATTGATGAACGCCCTTCCATTTTGTTCAGCGTCAGTTTGCCGTGGTCGAGGGACACATCCGTCGTAAATTGCTCCAGTTTGGTGGCGTTCTCTTCGAACTGCTGAGCCTGCACTGAACCGTTATTACGCGCCACCGCCTGCTGGATCATTTGCTGGAAGTTCATTCCTTCGAGGCGCGAGTTAGTCATTTCAACGATGGCCTCGCCCCGCCAGTTCTGGCGGAACGCGTCGGCATCAATTTGCGCCCCGGAAAAATCGCCGGTCATCGACAGCGCGCCGCTCAGGGCTATCGGATAGTTAAAGGCCTTAAGCACCTGGCTGATTTCGATGTTCTGAATCGTTGGGATGAATTTCGCCTGCACAGGCTGTTGCCGGGTATTCAGGCTGCCCGGTAGGGAAATATGGCCTGTGCCTAAACTGCCTTCCAGGGTCGAGATTGTCAGCAAGCCGCTGTTGTTAGCCAGCGCCGCGCGCACGTTGCTGAAGTTCAGCCCGCGCCACAGCACGTTTGCCGCAGTGATGTTCGCTTTGGCATTAAAACCGCGCAGCGCCGAGTAATCCTGCTCAGACGCGTTATCGGCAATCACCGGGCGCGGCAGTACAGGTTGGCTCTGCGCCTGCTGGGCGACCGGCGCGGCGGAGGCCGTCTGGGTTGGCAGCAGGTTTTCCAGATTAAGTTTGCCAAAAGCCAGATTCAGCAACCAGTCCGGGTTCTTTTTCAGGATCACGCTGCCGTCGCCGCTTAACTGGCTGTCATTCGCGGTAAGTTGCAGTTCGCTGAAGCTAAGTTTTTTCTGTCCTTCCTGCCAGTTGGCGTTAAACGCGCCCTGTCCGGTTATGCCCTGAGACGGTAAATCAGCCCCTTTCAACTGATACTGGAGATTGCTGATGTTGGCGGCGAGATCCTCAGGATATTCAGCGGCGTTAAGCGCAGCGGTGAATGAGAGATCCAGCGTGCGCTGATCGCGCAACACCCGGGCGCTGAAATCTATCTGTGCCTGGCGCTTCTCATCCTGCTCCATCTGAAGATTCAGGTTGCGCACCGTGACCTGCTCATCGCCCTCATGCTGGAAAACCAGCACGCTGTCGGCCACTTTCAGGCGAGAAATATCGAAGCTCCAGCCGCGATCGGTGTCGGTGGGCGCAGCGCCCCCCTGCGGGCCAATCGGCGCGTCTTTAGGATGACGCGCTTCGCTTTCGGGCGTCAACTGAACCACCGCGCCTTTAAGCATCACCTGGCGGACGTGCAGTTGATGCGACAGCAGCGGCAGCAGTTTGACGTCGAGGCGCATGTTATCGGCAGTCACCATCGGCTGGGTCGCGCCCGGCGCGGTGAGATTCATGCGCCCGGAAAGAATGCTTAACTGAGGCCAGACGTGCCAGCGCAGCGGCCCTTCCAGCTTTAGCTGGTATCCGCTACGCGCCTCAACCTGGCGAACCATATAGTCGCGAAAATCGTTGGGGTTGACCAACAGCACTAATGCGGACAGGCCGGCGACGATTACCACCAGCAAAATCATTAGCGTCGTCAGAAGTCGTCTCATGGCATCCTCAGTCAGTAACCGGATTAGTCTTTATCGATACGGCTGGCTACCGCACCTTGCTGATCCCGATACTTGGCATCTTCACGACGATTATAAGGACGTGCGGCAGGCCCGGAGAGCGGCTCGAAACTCAGCGCGCCGATCACCATCCCCGGACGCAGCGCCAGCGGCAGTTTGCCGGAGTTGTAGAACTCGAGCACGATGCAGCCCTGCCAGCCGGGATCGATACGGTGCGCGGTCACGTGGACCATCAGCCCCAGACGCGCCAGCGACGAACGGCCATCCAGCCAGCCCACCAAATCCGCAGGTAAAGTTACCGATTCCAGCGTGACCGCCAGCGCCAGTTCGCCAGGATGCAGGAAAAACGCGTCGCCTTCTGCCAGCACGATTTCATCGCTCATCACGCGATCCAGCGCGGCGCTGACTTCGGCCTTCGGCCCGCTCAAATCAATAAACGCGGCGGTATGGCCGCTGAAGGTGCGGAATTTATTACCCAGACGCACATCCACCGTCGCGCCATTGATGCGCTCTACCGGAGGACGCGGGGTAATCGCTAAACGGCCATCATCAAGCCAGGCTTCAATATCACGGTCGCAAAGACGCATCGCACGCTCCTCTGTTGTGCTTGAATTCCCGGCCGCAATGCGCCGGGAGATAAGTAATGACTCTTAGAACGGTACACGCTAACTGCGTGTTATTCAAAGAATTGGCTGATTTTCGCTTTGAGAATATCAATCGCGATGCGGTTTTTACCGCCGCGCGGCACGATGATGTCAGCATACTGTTTCGATGGCTCAATAAACTGCAGGAACATCGGGCGTACCGTTTTCTGGTACTGGGTCATCACCGAATCCATGGAGCGGCCACGCTCGTTCACGTCACGCTTGATGCGGCGCATCAGGCAAATATCCAGCGGCGTATCGACGAAAATTGAGAAGTTCATCTCCTGGCGCAGGCGCGCATCCGTGAGCAGCAGGATCCCTTCCAGGATGATCACTTTTTTCGGTTCGATATGTACCGTTTGCTGGGTACGCGTATGTTCGACATAACTATAGACGGGCAGTTCAATCGGCTTGCCGGACTTCAGCGTTTGCAGGTGCTGAAACAGCAGACTGTGGTCCATGGCGTTGGGATGGTCATAGTTAGTTTTAACCCGTTCTTCCATGGACAAATGGGTCTGATCTTTGTAGTAGCTGTCTTCTGGAATGACACCAATGTGTTCGTCACCGACCTGGTCGCGCAGCTCCCGATAAAGTGTGCTGGCGATAAGGCTTTTGCCTGAGGCGGATGCGCCGGCGATGCCGATGATGACGCATTGATGAGACTTGTCAGTCATAAATGTAGCGACCTGGTTTCTGAATAAGGGGGAAGGACGACGCCGCAGCGCCAAACGCGGCAATTATAGGGACTTCGCCCCCCCGATACCAGTCGCAGGTGCGCAGTCGCGCCACTGTGAATAACTTTTTTTAAAGAGTGGCACCGGAACGCATTTTTTTAACCATAATCTCAGTTAATAATTCAGGCTATTGCGATTAAAACAATAAAGCTTGCTGGAGTGAGAATTTATCAGTCGGCGGCATAGGAATTGTAAATTGTTTGTACTAGCATAGCCCGATACGTCGAATAATGCGTCCGGGCTTTGCTCCTGGCGGCAATGCCATAACGGATTAGCGGTAATGATTAAAAAGAACATGCGCGTTGAAGTTTCTACGCCTCATCCCGTATTACGGTTGCTAAGTCTGGGGCTATTAAGTTTCTTATTTACCCTTTTTTCTCTTGAGTTGACGCTGTTAGGCTCATCCCTTGCGCCGCTGTGGTTTCCCACCGCCATTATGATGGTGGCTTTTTATCGGCATCCGGCCTCTTTTTGGCCCGCAATCGCCGTGGCGTGCGTGGCCGGTAATTTACTTGCGTCACTGGTTTTATTTCCCTCAAGCCGAATTGTAATAACGTTTCCTGTTATCAATATTCTTGAAGCCCTGCTCGGGGCTATATTACTGCGTAAACTTCTGCCCTCCGCCAATCCATTACAAAATCTCAACAACTGGGTAAAACTGGCGATTGGCAGCGCGGTTATTCCCCCCTTATTTGGCGCGGTTCTGGCGGTTATTTTTACGCCAAACGACGAAAATCTACGGACGTTTTTTGTCTGGGTATTATCGGAGTCGATTGCCGCCATCGCGCTGGTGCCGATTGGCCTGCTGTTTAAATCCCGTTATCTGCTGCGCCATCGCAACCCCCGGCTGCTCATCGAAACCCTTGTGTCGCTGTGCATTACGCTGGTGCTGAGCTGGCTGGCGCTACATTTTCTGCCCTGGCCGTTTACCTTCATTATTGTGCTGTTGATGTGGAGCGCCATCCGCTTGCCGCGCCTGGAGGCGTTCACCATATTCCTGGCAACAGTGATGGTGGTTTCCCTGACGCTGACCCGCAATCCAGAAATGCTCATCGCTCCGCATCCCTCAGTGATGGCGAACGCGCCCTGGCTGCCGTTTTTGCTGATTCTGCTGCCTGCCAATGTCATGACGATGGTGATGTACGCGTTTCGCGAAGAGCGCAAACATATTTCCGAGAGCGAAACCCGTTTTCGCAACGCCATGGAGTATTCCTCCATCGGCATGGCGCTGGTGTCGATTGACGGCCACTGGTTGCAGGTCAATAAATCTCTGTGCCAGTTTCTGGGGTATACGCCGGAAAAAATGTGCAGCATGACCTTCCAGCAAATCACCTGGCCGGAAGATTTGCATGACGATCTGGAACAGTTAGAGAGCCTGATTAAAGGCGATATCAACAGCTACTCGATGGAAAAGCGCTACTTTAACCATGCCGGAGACGTGGTCTGGGCGCTGATGTCGGTTTCCGTGGTCCGGGATAATAACGGCGTGCCGCTCTATTTCATCGCCCAGGTTGAAGATATTAACGATCTCAAACATACCGAGTGGATGAATAAACGCTTAATGGAGCGTATTACGCTGGCGAATGAAGCGGGCGGCATCGGCATCTGGGAATGGGAACTCGGCCCGGACATCATTAGCTGGGATAAACGGATGTTCGAACTGTACGATATTCCGCCGCATATTAAGCCTACCTACCAACTTTGGGCGTCCCGGGTGGTAAAAGAAGATCTCGGGTCGGTGGAAATGACTATCCGCGATGCGCTAAAAGCGCGCGTCCCGTTTAAAATCGAATTCCGTATTCAGGTCAGCGAAGGCATTCGCCATATTCGCGCCCTCGCCAACCGCGTCATTAATAAGCAGGGCGACGTGGAACGCCTGCTGGGCGTAAATATGGATATGACCGAAGTGAAGCAGCTTAACGAAGCGCTATTCCAGGAAAAGGAGCGCCTGCATATTACGCTCGACTCCATCGGCGAAGCGGTAATTTGTACCGACGTGGATATGAATGTGACCTTTATGAACCCGGTCGCCGAGACAATGAGCGGCTGGTCGCAGGAGCAGGCCATCGGCCAACCGCTGCTGTCGGTGTTGCGCATCACCTTCGGCGATAAAGGCCCGCTGATGGAAAACATCCACAGCGGCGACGTCAGCCGTACCGCCATCGAACAGGACGTGGTACTGCACTGCCGCAACGGTGGAAGCTACGACATTCACTACACCGTGACGCCGCTCAGCACGCTGGACGGGCAAAACATCGGCTCGGTGCTGGTTATCCAGGACGTCACCGAATCACGCAAGATGCTGCGCCAGTTAAGCTACAGCGCCTCCCACGACGCCCTCACCCACCTGGCAAACCGCGTCAGCTTTGAAAATAATCTTAAACGCCTGCTGCAAAGCGTGGGCGAAAGCCATCAGCGCCACGCGCTGGTGTGCATTGACCTTGACCGTTTTAAAGCGGTAAACGACACCGCAGGCCATGCGGCAGGCGATGCCCTGCTGCGTGAACTGGCGTCGCTGATGCTGGGGATGCTGCGCACCACCGATATTCTGGCGCGCCTCGGCGGCGACGAATTCGGCCTGCTGCTGCCGGACTGCGGCATTGAAAACGCGTATACCATTTCCACGCGGCTGATTCAGGCGGTCAACGACTATCACTTTATGTGGGAAGGCCGCCTGCACCGCATCGGTGCCAGCGCCGGGATCACGCTTATCGACGCCAATAACAATCTGGCCTCGGAAGTCATGTCTCAGGCGGATATCGCCTGTTACGCCTCGAAAAATAAGGGGCGTGGCGTGGTGACGGTTTATGAGCCGCAGCAGCAGCATTTGCAACAGCAGCGCACGTTGCTGGCCCATGAAGAGCAGGCGCGGATTATCAACGACAACCATATGATGCTGCTGGCCCGCGCCGTGGCGTCGCCGCGTATTCCTGAATCCACTAACTTCTGGCTGCTGTCGCTGCGCCTGTGGACCAGTGAAGGCAACGTACTCGAAGAATCGGCGTTTCGCTCCGGCCTGAGCGACCCGGCACTGGCGTGCGAGCTGGACCGCCGCGTATTTACAGATTTCCTGCGCAACCACGCGACCGCCATCACCCTGAAAGGCTTCGGCGTCGCCCTGCCCTTATCGCCACAGGGCATCGCCAATGATGAAACGATCAACGAGATGCTGGCAGCGCTGAGCACCAGTGCGCTGCCGCCGCGATTGCTCCATTTCACCCTACACAGCGACGTTCTGCTGGCGGAGGACGATCGTGCAAAAAATAACATGATCAAACTGCGTAACGCCGGCTGCCGCGTTATCGTCAGCCAGGTCGGGCGCGATATGGAGATTTTTAACCAGCTGACGCGCCAGATGTGCGACTACATCATGATTGAGCCTGAACTGGTCACCGATGTTCACACCAACCTGATGGACGAGATGATGGTGACGATTATTCAGGGCCACGCTCAGCGGCTGGGGCTGAAGTGCATCGCAGGCCCGGCGGATCAGGCGCTGATTATGGACACGCTCTCCGGCATCGGCATTGATATGATTTGGGGCGATACCATCGCCCAAACCCAGCCGCTGGATATGCTACTCAACCAGGGCTATTTCGCGATTAACTGATCCGGCTGCCAGCCGTGGTTATACCAGATGTGCAATAACGCATACGAGCGCCAGGGCGACCAGCGCTCGGCGTAACGGCGGATCTGCGCCGGGGTCAGGCCAGGGAAACGTAATTTGATCGCGTAATCATCCGGCAAAAACACGTCAGGGCTCTGCCAGCCGCGCAGCGCGAAATAGCTTGCCGTCCAGCGGCCAATCCCCGGCAGTTTCATTAGCGCTTTGATGCCGTGCTCGACATTCTCCGGGCGGGACAGCATCAGTTGCCCATCCAGACACAGCTGCGCCAGGTTGATAATGGCGTCGGCGCGCATTTTCGACATCCCCAGGGCTTTTAAATCCTCCCAGCGGGCATTGGCAAGGATCTGCGCATCCGGGAACCGACGCCAGCCTGGCTCCCCGTCCAGCGGCTCGCCGTAGGCCTGCACCAGTTTACTGGTCAGTTTCGCCGCCATCGCGACGCTCACCAGTTGCCCTAATACCGCGCGGATCATCTGCTCAAACGGGTCAACACAGCCGGGTAGCCGCAAACCCGGTATCGGCGCGGCAAGTTCGCCCAGGGTTTCAATGATCGGTTGCGGGTCGGTATCTAAATCCAGCCAGCGCCGCAGCCGCGCCAGCACCTCGTCGGCAACCGGCAACAGACCGTCGCTCAGGGTGACGTGCAGCCGATTATTCCCGGTGATAGCCATCGTCGCCAGCCCTTGGGCATCGCCAAAGGCCATTACCCTTTGCAGCCTATCGTCGTGAATGATCTCGACGCCCTCGACGGTACGGTGGCGCAGAAAACCGCACATCCACGGCCAGTCATACGGGCCGCGATAATCAATAATGAACATGCTATCTCCTTGAATAACTGGATTCAGGGTAGCCTGATCCCAGCAGTTTCGCCTTGCTTTCATATTCCGTTTGCCGCCAGGACCACATTCGGCTAAAGTCGCCCCCCTTCTTCACAGGCATGGGGATGAAAATGTTTATTGGTTTTGATTACGGCACCGCGAATTGTTCGGTGGCGATGATGCGCGACGGCGCACCGCAGATGCTGACGCTGGAAAACGGGTCGCCGCTGCTGCCGTCAATGCTGTGCGCACCCACCCGCGAGGCGGTGAGCGAATGGCTGTACCGCTGTCACGATGCCCCGGCACCGGGCGCGGAAAACCAGGCGCTGCTGCGCCGGGCAATTAATGCCAATCGCGAGGAAGATATTCGGGTAACCGAGGCCAGCGTACAGTTTGGGCTGGCGGCCTTGCAGCATTATATGGATGACCCGGAAGAGGTCTGGTTCGTTAAATCCCCGAAGTCGTTCCTCGGCGCAAGTGGCCTGAAGCCGCAGCAGGTGGCGCTATTTGAGGATCTGGTGTGCGCGATGATGCTGCATATCCGTAATGCCGCTGCCACGCAAATTGGCGAAGCCATTGACCAGGCAGTCATCGGCAGGCCGATTAACTTCCAGGGTCTGGGGGGTGACGATGCCAACGCCCAGGCGCAGGGCATTCTCGAACGCGCAGCTCAGCGCGCCGGTTTTCGCGATGTCGTTTTCCAGTACGAGCCCGTGGCCGCCGGGCTGGATTTTGAATCGACCCTGACCCAGGAAACGCGGGTGCTGGTGGTCGATATCGGCGGCGGCACCACCGACTGCTCGGTACTGCTAATGGGGCCGCAGTGGGCTATGCAATCCGATCGTGAAGCCAGCCTGTTAGGCCACAGCGGCTGTCGCATTGGCGGTAACGATCTGGATATCGCCCTTGCTTTTAAACAGCTGATGCCGCTATTAGGCATGGGCGGCGAAACTCAGAAAGGCATCGCCCTGCCGACGCTACCGTGGTGGAACGCGGTGGCGATTAACGACGTCCCGGCGCAAAGCGATTTTTACAGCGCCGCCAATGGCCGGTTGCTGCTGGATTTAATTCGCGACGCCAAAGCGCCGGACGAGGTCGCCAGGTTGCGTAAAGTGTGGCAGCAGCGTCTGAGCTACCGGCTGGTGCGGGTCGCTGAGGAGAGCAAAATCGCGCTCTCCTCCGATGATCACCACCTTGCCCGGATGCCGTTTATCAGCGACGGCTTGCAGGCCGCCATTTCGCAAATCGAACTGGAAAAGGCGCTGACGCAGCCGCTGCAACGCATCATCGAACAGGTGACGCTGGCGCTGGAAGCCAGCCATATCACGCCGGACGTGATTTATCTCACCGGCGGCAGCGCCCGCTCACCGTTGATTCGTCATCTGCTGGCGGCGTATTTGCCAGGAACACCGATCCGCGGCGGCGACGATTTTGGCTCGGTCACCGCCGGGCTGGCGCGCTGGGCAAACGTGGTGTTTCGGTAAGGCTTGAGTTGCCGGAGGACGTTTAGAGTGAAATCACCCGGCTTCCTTCGGGCAGTTCGATGCTGATCTTCAGTTCACCGCCTAAGGCTTCTGCATAGCGCTTCAGTGTGGAGACTTTGATGTCATCCCCGCGCCGCTCCATGGCCGCCACCGCAGGCTGGGTTACGCCCAGCCGTTCGGCAAGCTCCTGCTGCGACATGGCGCGCATTTCCCGGATGGTTGGCAAACCGTTTTCGGCGGCGAACTCTTCGGCTAAACGCTCGATTTCAGCCCGATGTTCAGGGGTAAGTTCTGCAAGATGCTGCTGTAATGTTTTCATTCCCAATCCTTTTTGCGGGCAAGATAGCGCGCAAAAATCGCGTCAACCCGCTTAATCAATGTTGAGTAAAAGCGCTTCTGCCCCGTTTTCTTTCCGCCGTAAAGCATTATCGCTTGTCGGCTCTCATCAAAGGCGAAACAAATCCGCCATGGGTCGCCAGCATAGTGCAGGCGTAATTCTTTCATATTGGGATAGAAGGAGCCGAAGAGCGTATCCACCCGTGGTCGACCCAGTGCCGGGCCGGTTAACTCAAGGCTTATTAGCGCTGCGTTAACACGATTCTGCAACCCAGGCTCCTGATCATAAAGCCACTGCTCAAACTCTGGCGTAAATACAACCGTCCATGTCATAACCACCTCATAAAGTGTAATTTATATTTATTGCCTAAACCACACTCTAAACTGTCAAAATTTGTACTGCTGATTCCCGTGTCGATCCTGCGAGAAATCTCGAACAAAAGCGCTGATTAGGAGGAATCCTGAACCTGTTCCATATTTCCTCCATTTTTCTCCCGGCGCTAATCTCTAAACTAGTATCATTACGCCTAATCGTTTCAGGATAAGAAGACGTTTAACTTATGAAAGGTACTGGTTTATCGCGTTGGATGTGGCCCATCGTTATTGTTATCGCCATCGTAGCGGGCTTGTGGTACTGGCACGCTCAAAAACCAGACGCGGCGTCGGGTCAGCAGGCTTCCGGCCAGCAGCGTAAAACGGGCGGTGGCCGCCCTGGCATGCGCGGGGCGCTCGCCCCGGTACAGGCGGCAACGGCGGTCAGTGAAGCAGTTCCCCGCTATCTTTCCGGGCTTGGCACCATCACGGCAGCAAACACCGTTACCGTGCGCAGCCGGGTTGATGGGCAATTAATGGCGCTGCACTTCCAGGAAGGGCAGCAGGTGAAAGCGGGCGATCTGCTGGCAGAAATCGATCCCAGCCAGTTTAAGGTGGCGCTGGCCCAGGCCGAAGGCCAGTTGGCCCGCGATAAAGCCACGCTCGCCAATGCCCGGCGCGATTTAGCGCGCTATCAGCAGTTGAGCAAAACTAATCTGGTTTCGCGCCAGGAACTCGATGCCCAACAGGCGCTGGTGAATGAAACCCTCGGCACCCTTAAAGCCGATGAAGCCGCCGTTGCCAGCGCACAGTTGCAGTTGACCTGGAGCCGCATCACCGCCCCGGTCGATGGGCGCGTCGGGCTAAAACAGGTGGATATCGGCAATCAGATTTCCAGCGGCGACACCAACGGCATTGTGGTGCTGACCCAAACGCATCCTATCGATGTGCTGTTTACCCTGCCGGAAAGCGATATCGCTACCATCGTACAGGCGCAAAAAGCCGTGAAAACCCTGACGGTAGAAGCCTGGGACCGCACCAACAAACAGAAACTCAGTACCGGCACCCTGCTCAGCCTGGATAACCAAATCGACGCCACTACCGGCACCATTAAGCTGAAGGGCCGCTTTGATAACCAGGATGACGCGCTATTCCCTAACCAGTTCGTTAACGCCCGGATGCTGGTAGATACCCAACAGGACGCCATCGTTATCCCCACCGCCGCTTTGCAAATGGGCAACGACGGCCATTTCGTCTGGGTGCTGAACAGCGATAACAAAGTCAGCAAACACACAGTGACCACCGGCATTCAGGACAGTGAAAAAGTGGTGATTACTGCCGGGCTGTCGGCAGGCGATCGCGTCGTCACTGACGGGATCGATCGTCTGACCGAAGGGGCCAGTGTGGAAGTGGTAGAAGCGCATAACGCCCAGGCCGATTCGCCGAAAGACGCCCCGACACAGAAAAGACAGGGAGCGCAGTCCTGATGCAGGTGTTACCTCCGAGCGCTACCGGCGGGCCGTCGCGGCTGTTTATCTTACGCCCGGTCGCCACCACGCTGCTGATGATCGCCATTATGCTGGCGGGCGTGTTGGGTTACCGTTTTCTGCCGGTCTCGGCGCTGCCGGAAGTGGATTACCCCACCATCCAGGTGGTGACGCTGTATCCGGGTGCCAGCCCGGATGTGGTGACCTCGGCGATTACCGCGCCGCTGGAACGCCAGTTTGGCCAGATGTCCGGCCTGAAGCAGATGGCCTCGCAAAGCGCCGGGGGTGCCAGCGTCATCACCCTCCAGTTCCAGCTTTCGTTAGCGCTGGACGTCGCGGAACAGGAAGTGCAGGCGGCCATTAACGCCGCCACCAACCTGCTGCCCAACGATCTGCCAAACCCGCCGGTGTACAGCAAAGTGAACCCTGCGGACCCGCCGATTATGACCCTGGCGGTAACGTCTGGTGCGCTGCCGATGACCCAGGTAGAAGACATGGTGGAAACCCGGGTGGCGCAGAAAATCTCCCAGGTTTCCGGCGTCGGGCTGGTCACGCTGTCCGGCGGGCAACGCCCGGCGGTGCGGGTCAAACTTAATGCTCAGGCGCTGGCCGCTCTCGGTGTAACCAGCGAAACCGTTCGTACCGCCATCAGCAATGCCAACGTCAACTCCGCGAAAGGCAGTCTCGACGGCCCGGAGCGCGCCATCACTCTTTCCGCCAATGACCAGATGAAGTCGGCAGATGAATACCGCAACCTGATTATCGCTTACCAGAACGGCGCGGCGATCCGCTTAGGCGATGTGGCGATCATCGAACAGGGCGCGGAAAACCGCTGGCTCGGCGCATGGGCCAACAAGCAGCAGGCCATCGTGATGAATATTCAGCGCCAGCCCGGCGCAAATATTATCGCCACCGCCGATAGCGTGCGTCAGATGCTGCCCACGCTGACGCAGAGCTTGCCGAAATCGGTGGAAGTGAAACTGCTGGCCGACCGCACCACCAATATCCGCGCCTCGGTGACCGACACCCAGTTCGAGCTGATGCTGGCGATCGCGCTGGTGGTGATGATTATCTATCTGTTTTTACGCAACGTGCCGGCGACCATTATTCCCGCCGTAGCGGTGCCGCTGTCGCTGGTCGGCACCTTCGCAGTGATGGTCTTTTTCGATTTCTCGATCAACAACCTGACGCTGATGGCACTGACTATCGCCACTGGCTTTGTGGTGGATGACGCCATCGTGGTGATCGAGAACATTTCGCGCTATATCGAGAAAGGTGAAAAACCGCTCGCCGCCGCGTTAAAAGGCGCGGGAGAAATCGGCTTTACCATTATCTCCCTGACGTTCTCTTTAATCGCCGTGCTGATCCCGTTGCTGTTTATGGGCGATATCGTCGGCCGGTTGTTCCGTGAATTCGCCATTACCCTGGCGGTAGCGATCCTGATCTCGGCAATCGTCTCCCTGACGCTGACGCCGATGATGTGCGCCCGCATGTTAAGCCACGAATCGCTGCGCAAACAAAACCGCTTCTCCCGCGCCAGCGAGCGCTTCTTTGACCGGGTGATTGAAAGCTACGGACGCGGATTAAGACGGGTGCTGAGCCATCCGTGGTTGACCCTCGGCGTGGCGCTGGGCACCCTGGCGCTGACGGCGCTGCTGTGGATGATGATCCCCAAAGGCTTTTTCCCGGTGCAGGATAACAGCATTATTCAGGGTACATTACAGGCCCCGCAGTCGGCGTCATTCGCCAGTATGGCGGAGCGCCAGCAGCGGGTGGCGGACGTGATTTTAAAAGACCCGGCGGTGGAAAGCCTGACGTCGTTCGTCGGCGTGGACGGCACCAACGCTTCGCTGAACAGCGCCCGTCTGCAAATCCATCTCAAACCTCTGGATGAGCGCGACGACCGTATTCAACCGGTGATTGCCCGGCTGCAACAGGCGGTAGCGAACGTGCCGGGGGTGGCGCTGTATCTGCAACCCACCCAGGATCTGACTATTGATACCCAGGTCAGCCGCACCCAGTACCAGTTTACCCTTCAGGCCAACTCGCTGGAGGCGCTCAGCACCTGGGTTCCGGCGCTGATGGACAAGCTCGCTACCCTGCCCGCGCTGTCGGACGTGAGCAGCGACTGGCAGGATCAGGGGCTGGTGGCGTATGTCAATGTCGACCGCGACAGCGCCAGCCGTCTCGGTATCAGCATGAGCGACGTGGACAACGCGCTGTACAACGCTTTCGGTCAGCGGCTGATTTCCACCATTTATACCCAGGCGAACCAGTATCGGGTGGTGCTGGAGCACGATACCCACACCACGCCGGGCATCAGTGGGCTGGACACCGTGCGTTTGACCAGCGCCGACGGCGGCATCGTGCCGTTAAGCGCCATCGCGAACGTTGAACAGCGCCACGGGCCGATGTCGATTAACCATCTCGATCAGTTCCCTTCCACCACCATTTCATTCAATGTGACGGACGGTTACTCACTGGAGCAGGCGGTGAACGCGATTCTGGACGCCGAGAAAACCCTTGAATTCCCGGCGGACATCACCACCTCGTTCCAGGGCAGCACCCTCGCCTTCCAGTCGGCGCTGGGCAACACCATCTGGCTGATCCTGGCCTCGGTGGTGGCGATGTATATCGTGCTCGGCGTGCTGTATGAGAGCTTTATTCATCCGATTACCATTCTGTCTACCCTGCCTACGGCGGGGGTCGGCGCGCTGCTGGCGCTGATGCTGGCAGGTAGCGAGCTGGACGTGATCGCGATTATCGGCATCATCCTGCTGATCGGCATCGTCAAGAAAAACGCCATCATGATGATCGATTTTGCGCTGGCGGCGGAGCGTGAGCAGGGGTTGTCTCCTTATGACGCGATTTACCAGGCCTGCCTGCTGCGTTTTCGTCCGATCCTGATGACTACGCTCGCCGCGCTGCTCGGCGCGTTGCCGCTGATGTTGAGTACCGGGGTTGGCGCGGAACTGCGCCGCCCACTGGGCATTGGCATGGTGGGCGGGCTGCTGGTGAGCCAGGTGCTGACACTGTTTACCACCCCGGTAATTTACCTGCTGTTTGACCGCCTGTCTCATTACACCCGGGCGCGTTTTAGCCGTAAAACCGAGGAGGCGTAAGTGCGATTTTACGCCCTGTTTATCTACCGGCCTGTCGCCACCATCCTGCTGACGCTGGCAGTCACGCTGTGCGGCGTGCTGGCCTTCCGACTGCTGCCGGTGGCCCCGCTGCCGCAGGTGGATTTCCCGGTGATTATGGTCAGCGCCTCGCTGCCTGGCGCGTCGCCGGAAACGATGGCGTCATCGGTCGCGACGCCGCTGGAGCGCGCGCTTGGGCGCATCGCCGGGGTCAACGAGATGACCTCGTCCAGCTCGCTCGGCAGTACCCGGATCATTTTACAGTTTGATTTTGACCGCGATATCAACGGTGCGGCGCGCGACGTGCAGGCGGCGATCAGCGCGGCCCAGAGCCTGTTGCCGAGCGGGATGCCGAGCCGCCCGACTTACCGCAAGGCTAACCCGTCCGATTCGCCGATCATCATTCTGACGCTGACCTCCGATACGTTGTCCCAGGGGGCGCTGTACGACTTCGCCTCGACCCAACTGGCGCAAACCATCGCGCAAATTGAAGGCGTTGGGGATGTGGACGTCGGCGGCAGCTCCCTGCCCGCGGTGCGCGTCGATCTCAACCCGCAGGCGCTGTTTAATCAGGGCGTGTCGCTGGACGCGGTGCGTACCGCCATCAGCAACGCCAACGTGCGCCGCCCGCAGGGCGCGCTGGAAGATAACGATCGGCGCTGGCAGATCCAGACCAATGACGAGCTGAAAACTGCCGCGGAATACCAGCCGCTGATTATCCATTACCACAACGGCGCGGCGGTGAAACTTCAGGACGTGGCAACGGTCACCGACTCGGTGCAGGACGTGCGCAACGCCGGGATGACCAACGCCAAACCGGCGATTTTGCTGATGATCCGTAAAGCGCCGGAAGCCAATATTATCGAAACCGTGGACCGCATCCGCGCCAGGGTGCCGGAGCTGCGGGAAATCATCCCCGCCTCTATCGATCTGCAAATCGCCCAGGATCGTTCGCCGACCATTCGCGCCTCTCTTGAAGAAGTAGAGCAGACACTGGTGATCTCGGTGGCGCTGGTGATCCTGGTGGTGTTTCTGTTTTTACGCTCCGGGCGCGCGACCTTTATCCCGGCCATTGCGGTGCCGGTGTCGTTAATCGGCACCTTTACGGCGATGTACCTGTGTGGCTTTAGCCTGAATAACCTGTCGCTGATGGCGCTGACCATCGCCACCGGCTTTGTGGTGGATGATGCCATCGTGGTGCTGGAGAATATTTCCCGCCACCTGGAGGCGGGGGTTAAGCCGCTTCAGGCGGCGCTCCAGGGCGTGCGGGAAGTGGGTTTTACGGTGCTGTCCATGAGCCTGTCGCTGGTGGCGGTGTTCCTGCCGCTGTTGCTGATGGGCGGGCTGCCGGGCCGCCTGTTTCGGGAATTCGCCGTCACGCTCTCGGTGGCGATAGGCATTTCGCTGGTGGTGTCCCTGACCCTGACGCCGATGATGTGCGGCTGGCTGCTGAAAGCCAACAAACCCCAGTCCCAGCCGCGTAAGCGCGGGGTTGGCCGGGTGCTCACCGCCTTGCAGGAGGGTTACGCCACATCCCTGCACTGGGTGCTGCGCCATACCCGGCTGGTGGGCGTGGTGCTGCTCGCGACCATAGCGCTCAATATCTGGCTGTATATCGCCATCCCGAAAACCTTTTTCCCGGAGCAGGACACCGGCCGCCTGATGGGCGGCATCCAGACGGATCAGAGCATTTCCTTCCAGGCGATGCGCGGCAAGCTGGAAGACTTTATGAAGATTATCCGCGACGATCCGGCGGTGGATAACGTCACCGGGTTTACCGGCGGCTCGCGGGTGAACAGCGGGATGATGTTTATCTCCCTGAAACCGCTGGGCGAGCGCCATGAAACCTCGCAGCAGGTGATTGACCGGCTGCGTAAAAAGCTCGCCAAAGAGCCGGGCGCCAGCCTGTTTTTAATGGCGGTGCAGGATATCCGGGTCGGCGGACGGCAGTCTAACGCCAGCTATCAGTACACGCTTTTGTCCGATGATTTAGCCGCGCTGCGCGAGTGGGAGCCGAAAATCCGCCAGGCGCTGTCGACACTGCCGGAACTGGCGGACGTTAACTCTGACCAGCAGGACAACGGTGCGGAAATGAGCCTGATTTACGACCGCGAAACCATGGCGCGGCTGGGGATCAGCGTGCAGGATGCCAACGGCCTGCTCAACAACGCCTTCGGTCAGCGGCAAATTTCTACTATCTACCAGCCGCTGAACCAGTACAAAGTGGTGATGCAGGTCGACCCGCGCTATACCCAGGATATCAGCGCCCTGAACCAGATGTTTGTCATCAACAGCGACGGCAAACCGATCCCGTTGTCCAGCTTCGCCCACTGGCAACCGGCGAACGCGCCGCTGTCGGTGAACCATCAGGGCCTGTCGGCGGCCTCGACTATCGCGTTTAACCTGCCCACCGGCGTGTCGTTATCCGAGGCCAGCGACGCCATCGACCGCACCATGACTTCGCTCGGCGTGCCATCCACGGTGCGCGGCAGCTACGCAGGCACCGCCCAGGTGTTCCAGGACACCATGAACTCGCAGGTTTTGCTGATCCTCGCGGCCATCGCCACGGTGTATATCGTGCTGGGGATTTTGTACGAAAGCTATGTGCATCCACTAACCATTCTCTCTACCCTGCCCTCGGCGGGCGTCGGCGCGCTGCTGGCGCTGGCGCTGTTCGGCGCGCCGTTCAGCCTGATCGCGTTGATCGGCATTATGCTGTTGATCGGGATCGTGAAAAAGAACGCCATCATGATGGTAGATTTTGCTATCGAAGCGCAGCGTAAAGGCGATTTGTCGCCGGAACAGGCCATATTCCAGGCCTGTCTGCTACGCTTTCGTCCAATCATGATGACCACGCTGGCGGCGCTGTTTGGCGCGCTGCCACTGGTGATTTCCAGCGGTGATGGCGCGGAGCTACGCCAGCCGCTGGGCATCACTATTGTCGGCGGTCTGGTGATGAGCCAGCTGTTGACGCTCTACACCACGCCGGTGGTTTATCTGTTTTTTGACCGACTGCGACTGCGCTTTACGCGTCAACGTCGTGAAGGTGAAGCCATAACGACGAGTGAATAGCCGATGACGGAATTGCCCAAAAGCGTACGCTGGCAGCTGTGGATTGTGGCGTTTGGTTTCTTTATGCAAACGCTGGATACCACCATTGTGAACACCGCCCTGCCCTCGATGGCGCGGAGTCTTGGTGAAGATCCGCTGCATATGCATATGGTGATTGTTTCCTATGTGCTGACGGTGGCGGTGATGCTGCCTGCCAGCGGCTGGCTCGCCGACCGCGTGGGGGTACGCAATATCTTCTTTAGCGCCATCGTGCTGTTTACGCTTGGCTCGCTGTTTTGCGCCCAGGCCAGCACGCTGGACGGGCTGATTATGGCGCGCGTGGTGCAGGGGATCGGCGGCGCGATGATGGTGCCGGTAGGCAGGCTGACGGTGATGAAAATCGTGCCGCGCGAGCAGTATATGGCGGCCATGACCTTCGTTACCCTGCCGGGGCAAATCGGCCCGCTGCTCGGCCCGGCGCTGGGCGGTATTCTGGTGGAATACGCCTCGTGGCACTGGATCTTTTTAATTAACCTGCCGGTGGGGATTGTCGGTGCCATCGCCACGCTGTGGCTGATGCCCAATTACACCATGCAAACCCGGCGCTTCGATTTCTCCGGTTTCCTGCTGCTGGCCTTCGGGATGGCGGCGTTAACCCTGGCGCTGGACGGGCAAAAAACGCTCGGCATCTCTGTGGCCTGGATCGGCCTGATGGCGGCAGGCGGTTTGCTGGCGCTGGGGCTGTACATCAAACACGCCCAGGGCAACGAGCGGGCGCTGTTCAGGCTGGAGCTGTTCCAGACGCGCAGTTTTTCCATCGGGCTGCTGGGCAGTTTAGTCGGGCGCATCGGTAGCGGGATGCTGCCGTTTATGACGCCAGTTTTTTTGCAAATCGGCCTGGGATTCTCGCCGTTTCACGCCGGGTTAATGATGATCCCGATGGTGCTCGGCAGCATGGGGATTAAGCGCATCGTGGTGCAGATCGTTAACCGCGTCGGCTACCGCCGGGTGCTGGTGTTCTCTACTCTCGCGCTGGCGCTGGTGACGCTGCTGTTTATGGGCACTGCGCTGCTGGGCTGGATTTGGGTATTGCCAGTGGTACTGCTGTTGCAGGGCGTGATCAACGCGATTCGCTTCTCCACCATGAATACCCTGACGCTGAAAGATCTGCCCGATCAGCTTGCCAGCGGCGGCAACGGCCTGCTGTCGATGGTGATGCAGCTTTCCATGAGCCTCGGCGTCACCGTCGCCGGGCTACTGCTCGGCGCGTTCGGCCATCAGCATCTGACGCCGGACTCGGCGCACAGCGTGTTTCTTTATACCTATCTCAGCATGGCGGTGATTATTGCGCTGCCCGCGCTGGTGTTTACCCGCGTTCCTGACGATGCCCGTAAAAACGTGGTGATCGCCCGGCGCAGAAGGAGTCAGTAATGAAGTTGTGGCGGCCCGGCATTACGGGAAAGCTGTTTCTGGCGATTTTCGCCACCTGTATTTTGTTGCTGATCACCATGCACTGGGCGGTGCGGTTTAGCTTTGAGCGCGGCTTTATTGATTACATCAAACACGGTAACGCTCAGCGTCTGGAACTGCTGAGCGACGCGCTGGGCGAGCAGTATGCCCTACACGGCAACTGGCATTTTTTACGCCATAACGACCGCTTCGTGTTTCAAATCCTGCGCTCGCTCGAACGGGATTCCGACGAGGAGCGTGGCCGCCCGACCGGTCTGCCGCCCCACGGTTGGCGCACCCAGTTCTGGGTGGTCGATGAAAACCAGACCGTGCTGGTTGGCCCGCGCTCGCCGGTGCCGCCGGACGGGATGCGCCGGGCGATTACCGTGAATAACGCCAGCGTCGGCTGGGTGATCGCCTCACCGGTGGAGCGCCTGACACGCTCCACCGATATCAATTTCGATAAACAGCAGCGGCGCACCAGCTGGTTGATTGTCGCGCTATCAACGCTGCTGGCGGCGGCGGCCACGCTGCTGCTGGCACGCGGTCTGCTGGCTCCGGTTAAGCGGCTGGTGGAAGGCACCCATCAACTGGCGGCCGGGAATTTCTCGACCCGGGTCACCACCAACAGCCAGGATGAACTCGGCAAACTGGCCCAGGATTTTAACCAGCTCGCCAGTACGTTGGAGAAAAACCAGCAGATGCGCCGCGACTTTATGGCGGATATCTCCCATGAGCTGCGCACCCCGCTGGCGGTGCTGCGCGGCGAACTGGAGGCGATTCAGGACGGCGTGCGTCAGTTTACCCCGGAGTCGGTGGCGTCGTTGCAGGCGGAAGTGGGCACCCTCACCAAGCTGGTGGATGATTTGCACCAGCTTTCGCTGTCCGACGAAGGCGCGCTGGCGTACCAGAAAGCGCCGGTGGATATCGTCAACCTGCTGGAAGTGGCGGCGGGCGCGTTCCGCGAGCGTTTTCTGGCGCGCGGGCTGACGATTTCGCTGTCGCTCCCCGACAATGCGGTGGTGTTTGGCGATGGCGACCGCCTGATGCAGCTATTCAATAATCTGCTGGAGAACAGCCTGCGTTATACCGATGCGGGTGGCGGATTGCAGATCCACGGGCGCATAGATACTGACACCCTGGCGCTGGCCTTTTCCGACAGCGCCCCCGGCGTCACCGACGCGCAGCTCGGCAAGCTGTTTGAGCGCTTTTACCGCGCCGAAGGATCGCGCAACCGCGCCAGCGGCGGCTCCGGGCTGGGGCTGGCGATCTGCGCTAATATCGTCGCCGCCCATAACGGCACGCTGCGCGCCGACCACTCCCCTTTAGGGGGGATTAGCGTTACTGTATCGCTACCCCTCGACGACGAATTACCGAGAGACGCATGACAGAGCTACCGATAGATGAAAATACGCCACGCATACTGATCGTGGAAGACGAGCCCAAGCTGGGGCAACTGTTAATCGACTATCTGCGGGCGGCAGGCTATGCGCCGACGCTTATCGATCATGGCGATAAGGTATTAAATTATGTGCGCCAGACGCCGCCGTCGCTGATCCTGCTGGATTTGATGCTGCCGGGCGTCGACGGGCTGACGCTATGCCGGGAAATCCGCCGTTTTTCCGAGGTGCCAATTGTGATGGTCACCGCCAAAATCGAAGAGATTGACCGCCTGCTGGGGCTGGAAATTGGCGCGGATGATTATATCTGCAAGCCGTACAGCCCACGGGAAGTGGTGGCGCGGGTGAAAACGATTCTGCGCCGCTGCAAACCGCAAAAAGATCTGGCGAAGCAGGATGCCGAAAGCCCGCTGGTGGTAGACGAAGGGCGTTTCCAGGCGAGCTGGCGCAATAAAGTATTAGACCTGACGCCCGCTGAATTTCGGCTGCTGAAAACCCTGTCGCACGAGCCGGGTAAAGTATTTTCCCGCGAGCAGTTACTGAACCAGCTGTATGACGATTACCGGGTGGTGACTGACCGCACTATCGACAGCCATATTAAAAACCTGCGCCGCAAGCTGGAAGCCCTCGACGAAGAACAGTCGTTTATCCGCGCAGTGTACGGCGTGGGGTATCGCTGGGAAGCAGACGCCTGTCGTTTAATGTAAATCTCATCGCAATAATGCCCATGTAAGTATGGGCATCTTCGATACCAATTTGCGTTGAAGGTACACGGAGGTATTTTTATTTATTCATAAGCAGCATGACGTGTAATTAATCATTGGCATCCATCTTTGAAACATCCGCGCGCAAATAAATCTAAAAAAACACACATCAATATGTGACATTATTAATGGTCGTTTTACACTCGCCTGTAGTTATCAAGCCCTTGCTCACACCGTGTTATTTTCGTTTAGGTTCGTAATGAGCATAGGGATTCCCGGAAAGAGAGCCGAATGCTCTTTTTATGGTTCTGGTTAGTTAAGGAAATATTATGGCGATCCCGGTTTATTTATGGTTGAACGATGATGGTGGCAACAGGGTAAAAGGTTGTGTCGATGTAAAAGATCGTGAAGGCGCTATTGAAATAGTCGAGTTTATGCATAACGTGGAATTACCTATAGATAATCAAACGGGTAGAAACACCAGCAAGCGCATACATAATGATTATTTTCTAATCAAAGAAGTTGATAGTTCATCACCTTATTTATATAAAGGCGTATCGACGGGTAAAAAATTTAAACAAGCCGTTTTAAAATTTTATCGCATTAACCATAACGGTCAGGAGGAAGAGTATTTTCGAGTGACCATGGAAAACGTTAGGGTGAACGAAATTGAACCTTTTATGCTGGATATTAAAAATCCTGCCTATGAAAAGCATAACCACCTTGAAGCGTTTTATTTATCTTATGAGCGGATTACATGGCATTATCTTGATGGAAACATAATGCACTCTGACTCATGGAATAATAAGGAGGCTGCATAATGCCGTGGGTATATAAGGTGAGTGCACATACTTTCTACCTGAATGGTGTATATAAGTTTAATGCCGAATATTCAGGCAGGCCGGAATTCATGAATGATTCCGCTAATGAATGTATCAGCAATAAAGGTCCAATACCGCGCGGTACTTATACCATTGGGGCGGCTTTCTATCATCATAAAACAAAAGCCTACACAATGAGGCTTACACCTTTTATCGAAAATCAGATGTGTGGTCGCGATGGTTTCATGATCCATGGGAATAGCCTTGCACACCCCTTAGATGCTTCTGATGGATGCATAATCTTAAATTTATCCGAACGTAAAATTATTAATGATAGTACAGACAAAATACTGGTAGTAGAGGATTAACATGAAAAAATCGTTGATTATCCTGGTAACTTTTTTACCAATGTTGTCATATGCTAAAAATTACGGATGTGCGACTGCCGGTGCCTCAATGGAAATATCTCTTTTTGATGCATTATCAAAGCAATTAAAAATAGACACATCAACTATTGCACGCGAAAAAACACAAGTAAAAGTATTAGACATCACTCCAATATCTAAGACATATGCTGAATATCTGGCAAGGATTGATTTCAATAAATATCCTGAAAAAGATAAAACAGAGGATACCTATAACAGAATTTTCTTTTCCAGTTTGTATGAGAATGAAGTCAAGTCTATCACCGCCCAATACACCTACTTTAACAAAGACAAAAAGAAAGCTGTTTTTATAGCAACCAGCCTTATGAATAAAGATGAATGCTCAATAAGGTTTAACGGGTATATTACGCTATCCAGAGAATTTTAAGGTATGTGTATAAAATAAAGCCCTTGCCGTTAATGCCAGGGCTTTTGTTATTTATTAAGCGTAACGTTAAGTCTCCCGCTCCCGCGCCGCGCTTTACCTCAGCGCCTCCCGACGCTACAATTCCCGCCTTCAATGTGGGGATAACCTTCCCCCAAGCCGCCCCACCCGGTGAGGCGGTTCTGACCTGACATCAGAACGAGAACACCATGTTTAAACCCGAACTTCTTTCCCCGGCGGGAACGCTGAAAAACATGCGTTACGCTTTCGCCTATGGCGCGGACGCCGTGTATGCCGGCCAGCCTCGTTACAGCCTGCGGGTGCGCAATAACGAATTCAATCACGAGAACTTACAGCTCGGCATCAACGAGGCCCATGCGCTGGGCAAAAAATTCTACGTGGTGGTGAATATCGCGCCGCATAACGCCAAGCTGAAAACCTTTATCCGCGACCTGAAACCGGTGATCGACATGGGGCCGGATGCGCTGATTATGTCCGATCCAGGCCTGATCATGATGGTGCGCGAAGCCTTCCCGGAAATGGATATTCATTTGTCGGTGCAGGCCAACGCCGTTAACTGGGCAACGGTGAAATTCTGGAAACAAATGGGCCTGACGCGAGTGATTTTATCCCGCGAACTGTCGCTGGAAGAGATCGCCGAAATCCGCGAACAGGTGCCGGATATGGAGATTGAAATCTTCGTTCACGGCGCGCTGTGCATGGCCTACTCTGGCCGCTGCCTGTTGTCCGGCTATATCAATAAGCGCGACCCGAATCAGGGCACCTGCACGAATGCCTGCCGCTGGGAATATAACGTCAAAGAAGGCAAAGAGGATGATGTGGGTAATATCGTGCACGTCCACGAGCCGATCCCGGTGCAGACCATCGAGCCAACGCTGGGTATCGGTGCGCCGACCGACAAAGTGTTTATGGTGGAAGAAGCCCAGCGCCCTGGTGAATACATGACCGCGTTCGAAGATGAACACGGCACCTATATTATGAACTCGAAAGATCTGCGCGCTATTCAGCATGTGGAACGCCTGACCAAAATGGGCGTGCATTCGCTGAAAATCGAAGGCCGCACCAAATCGTTCTACTACTGCGCCCGTACCGCCCAGGTGTACCGCCGCGCCATTGATGACGCCGCAGCGGGTAAACCGTTCGACCCTACCCTGCTGGAGACGCTGGAAGGCCTGGCGCATCGCGGCTATACCGAAGGGTTCCTGCGCCGTCATACCCATGACGATTACCAGAACTACGAATACGGCTTCTCGGTATCCGATCGCCAGCAGTTTGTCGGTGAATTTACCGGTGAGCGTCGCGGTGATCTGGCGGAAGTAAAGGTGAAAAACAAATTCTCGGTTGGCGACAGCCTGGAATTGATGACCCCGCAGGGCAACATCAACTTCACCCTTGAGCATCTGGAAAACGCCAAAGGCGAAAAAATGGACGTGGCGCCGGGAGATGGTTATACCGTCTGGATGCCGGTTCCTCAGGATTTAGCGCTGGAATTTGCGCTGCTGATGCGCAATTTCACCGGTCAGAGCACCCGTAATCCTCACGGTAAGTAATTCATTTAGGTTATTTTTTCTCATAGGATGAATCTTAGAAAGAGATCACATACCGCTACCAACGATCCGGGTATGATTCGTTTCGCTGAAAAACATAACCCATAAATGCTAGTTGTACCAGGAACCACCTCCTTAGCCTGCGTAATCTCCCTTACGCAGGCTTATTTTTTTCTTCCTCTTTCGGTGCGTTCTGACACGCAATTTTATTATCCAGGATACACTTCCTGAAGATTGACTCACTTCAGGACACCCCATGGACAGCATCCCCGCTTCACTGATGGTTCTTAATGGTAAAGGCGCAGGCAATGACCTGTTGCGAAGCGCAGTTAAACTGCTGCGTGAAGAAGGCATTACCCTGCATGTTCGCGTGACGTGGGAAAAAGGCGATGCTGAACGCTTCGTCAATGAAGCGGTGGCGCTGGGTGTGGAAACGGTGATCGCAGGCGGCGGCGACGGCACCATTAATGAAGTGGCAACTGCGCTTTCACGTATCGATACGGCCATACGTCCGGCACTCGGTATCGTGCCGCTTGGCACGGCCAATGATTTCGCCACCAGCACCGGCATACCGGATGAGCTGGATAAAGCGCTAAAACTCGCCATTGCCGGTAAAGCAACACCCATCGATCTGGTTGAGGTAAACAGCGAAGCGGCGTTTATCAATATGGCGACGGGCGGCTTCGGCACCCGCATCACCACCGAAACGCCGGAAAGGTTAAAAGCCGCGCTGGGTAGCGTCTCCTATTTGCTGCATGGCCTGTTGCGCATGGATACCCTGCAACCGGACCGCTGTGAAATTCGCGGCGAAAATTTCCAGTGGCAGGGCGATGCGTTGGTTATTGGCTTCGGCAACGGGCGTCAGGCGGGGGGCGGCCAACAGCTTTGCCCGGATGCCCTGATTAATGACGGGCAACTGCGGGTGCGGATTTTTACCGGCGACGAGCTGCTGCCCGCGCTGTTCACCACCCTTACCCGCCCGGACGATAGCCCGAATATTGTGGACGGCATTTCTTCGTGGTTTGAAATCACCTCGCCGCACGAAATGACTTTTAACCTGGACGGCGAACCCCTCAGCGGCCAGCAGTTCCGCCTGGAAGTGAAGCCCGGCGCGCTGCTGTGTCGGCTGCCGCCGGATTGCCCGCTGTTACGCTAACCCCGACAATACAAAGACGGCGTACGGCTGGTAAAGAACATCCAGCCGTCGTGACTGACTTTGGTGATATTCAGATAAAACGTCACCCCAGGATGAAGATAAAACTGCGGCAGCGTCGCTTCCAACACCGCTCCGTCGGTACTGCTGCCCGTTGATGAAGTGACTTCCTTTGAGATCAGAAAATAATCATTCCCTTTACGGGTAAAATTAAAAAACACATTATGGTTCACCGCTATGGCCGGCGCGTTCTCTGGCTGAATTTCACCGCGCAATACCGCCACACCGGTGTCGCCGTTAAATATATATTTCACCGCCATACTGGCTTTCATCGGCGGTCGCTCAATAAGCGTTTCGCCAAGACAATTAAAATGTTCGCGCTGCCAGTATTGCCAACCATAGACCGCTCCCGCCGTAACGATTGCCAGAAAAATTAGGCCACTCAATGAAATAAAAATATTACGCATTGTCATTTTTAGTACTCGTAAATATATAGCGCATGACGCACTGATTTTTTCCCCACAGATGAAAAGCGTTGCGGCAGCTTAATACCGACATTCGTGAAAAATTGTTATAGGCAGATAAATATACCCAGGGCCGGGTACGGCAATCCTGCATAAAATTGCGGGAAAATTGCTGATGTTTTTTATAATCGACGGTATCTGGATTACCAAAAAAATGGCAGCCGTTAAGATTCTCCAGCAGGATATAGTGCTGAAAACGCAGATCGAGGGTACTCCGCCAGGTAAAGAACCCCACTCCAGCGCAGACGGCTACAGCAACCAATGCGGCGAAAACTTTACCCCACAGCCCCGGAGGTTTTGTGACTTCCGCCGTGGTGGGTATACTGCGCGCGAGCTCGGCAGCTGGCGGGACCGGCTCATCTTCTTCTTCACACGTATCAATTTGCAGTTGGGATTCCAGTTTGATACCGACCTTTGGGACGGTAACAATCCATTCTTCATTTAAGCCAAATTCCTTAAAAGCCCGGCGTAACAATGAGATATTTTGGTAGAACGTATTGTTGGTGACTTGCGCGCCATTATTGATCCATACCTGCTGAAAAAAAATGTCGCGTAATATGACTTCGCCATGATGGCGTATTAGTAAATCCAGGCAGCGGCTGGCAGGATTACTGAGGGCAAGCGTTTTCCCCTCCTCTACCTGTGAGACGAGTTTATGTTTTTGCGGCCAGAAGGCCACGGTTCCATTAAGTAAATAGACCTGTGTCATCTTAATCCCTGATTAGCAAATCGTTTTCTATCACAATAGCGCCAGACGCGGGATCACTTTACGGGAGCCGTAAAATCCCACGTATTGCCGTCATCGTTAATTACCGAGAAGTTTATCTTATTTTGCGACGGCTCAGGAGACATGGCTGTCATTATTACGGCTCGCGAGAACGGTGGAATCACCATTCCAGGTGATGAATATTTTGAATACCGAACATCCATAAGAGAAATGTTCCATGATGATTCATTGATGGCGACTATAGAACCAGACTGGCGATAAAACGCCAGCTTTTCGACTGTTTTCCGATCAAGCGGGCCGACGCCTTTAGGCCGCCACATGACTTTCAACTGGGTACGTAATGCCAGCCGCAGCTTTTCCCCAGCCGGTTCTGTGCGGCTTTCCGGGGGGATTTGATAAAGATTCAGCCAGAATAACGACTCACGATCGGCAGGCAGTCCGCTGCCGTGGGTCAATATACGCAGCGACTTGCTTTCCCCGATATTCAACCGAAACACCGGCGGTAACACCACAAACGGCGCTTTTGCGCTATCCGGGGTGTTACGCGGATCGCCGTCGTCCACCCAGGCCTGCACCACCACCGGGTAATCGCCGTCGTTGATCAGATCCACCGCCGCTTGCGCCGCCCCCTGGTTGAAAATCACCCGCGAGGCGTTGACGTTTACCGCACTGTGTCCGGTTGCGTTAACCAGCAGGCACAGCGCCATCAGGCTACTGAAGACGTAACAGAATTTGAGCATGAGATTGATAGGTTCCGGCACTCAGGGCATCGGCACCAAAACTCCCCAGCCGCGCCTCAAACGTTTCTTGATAGTAATTCACGCCATTCTGGCTGCTGGTCAGGGACGGCGCCCCGGCGAAAACGGGGGTCCAGCCGCCCGCGCTGCCCGTACCCGAGGTATCGGTGGTCAGGAAATTCATCGGGCTACCGTTGCGGTAAATCCGCACGCCAACGCCTTTCGCGTGTCCCGCCTCGCCGTAGTTTTCATCCAACAACCAGGTGACCGCGCTGCCGCTAACCAGGTTGAAACCGCGGGCGGCCGCTACGCTACTGGCGGGGGCTAAAAAGCCCAGCGCAACGTTGTTTTTATTGGTCGCCACGCCGGAGACAACGGCGGATTCGCAGGCGAAGTTAAGCGTAAAGTTGGTGCTGCGTGAAGCGCCTGCGTTCAGTTCCGCAACGGTGATTTTGGTGAACAGCACCAGCGGCGTAAAATCCTGGATCTGGCAGATTGCCGAACGCCGCACCACAATGCCATTGCTGTACAGCGAAACGATACCTGGCCAGTCGTTGGGCCAGCCGGACCAGTTGCCGCCATAGTGCTTTTCACCAATCTTAATGCTCCAGCTTAACGTGCCCGGTCCGCGAAACACCTGATAGCCGGTCGGCGTTACCACGGCGTTATAATTAAAGCTGGCGGCGGTATTGGCGTAATAGCGCTCGTCCGCCGTTTTAATCAGTTCTGCGCGGATCGGCGAGAAGTTTTTGGCTTTAATCAGGAAGTTGCCATTGGCATCGGTATCCAGATTAGTCATTGCCCGTTGTTGCCATTCGCTGCGAAAAGGTAAACCGGTTTCTTCATGCGTCAGGCGCAGCGCCACGTTTTTCGCCAGCGTCAGGTAAGCGTTGGGTACATCGGTGGCTTCATACATACCGCCGTAAGCGTCATCGCCATTGGTGGACCAGGCTTCGAACAGTTGCCCGACGGTGTCGGGTGTACAGCGGAAAAAGACCTGCTCAGGATCGTAGCCGCCCCGATGGGCGAAAACGGTATAGGGAATGCCCCCTGCCGATGACAAAATCGTGCCAGGCGGCTGGAAAGTGTGGTTGCTGGAGATGTCGATTGATGTCGACAGTCCAGGCAGCAGGCCATTCTGGGCATCATTCGCCGCCGTCCCGCGCCAGTTGCTGCCGATACCGTCGCTGGGGCTGCTCAGCCGGTGAGTGCCGATGGCCCCGGATGCGCTGGCGCTGTAGGGGTAGATAATGTATTCGCAGGCACCCGTCGCGGCTCCGGATACCACCATCAACAGCGTGCCGGTTAACAATTTTTTCATGGCGATTCACAGGCTCCGGTTAATGAAATAAGCGGTTGGTTTACTTGCGCTGGCGTAAGGCGATAAGCCACCACGCACGCCTTACCGCCGTCACGCCAGATAGTGACGCGCCCTTGCGGTTGTGCAACGCGCGCATAGGCCTGGAGCCCCTGTCCCACCATGCCAACGATCGCGCCCTGGCTGTCTTTGACATCCGCGCCCAGAACCACGCCCTGCGCGCTTTCCGGCTTCAGGGACACGATCAGCGCATGGCCCTGTAGGGTGGCAAACTTCAGCTTCACGGCCGCCCCGGCCCAGGGCGCGATGCGCTGCTGGCTTTCCTGCAATTCGGTCTGGTTATCCAGCGCCCGGCTATCCAGGCTAATGGTGTTGTAGCGATACGGCGTCAGAGAGGGCACCAGCGCATAGCCATGACTGTCGACGACCGCATTCTGGGTGCTGGCAACGCGCGCGCCCTGTGCGCCATCGGCCTCGATTAAAGCAAAGGTTTCGCCGAGCCACGGTCCGGTCGTCAGCCCGCCGCCGTGGAGCACCGCCGCGCCGCGCACGCCGCCGGACCACTGCTGATAATTCGACGCCCGGGCATAGCTGCCGTTCAGGGTGCCGAAATTGCTCATCTTTTGTAGCGTTGCGCTCCAGTTATTCTGGGCGGCGTTGCCGTCTTTCCCCTGTTGCCAGCCCGCAGATACGGCATAACTGAGCGTCTCTTTCTCATCCAGCGGGCCGGTTAACGATACCTGGCTGGATGCCCCGGCCTGCCGGGACCGGCTGGCAGACCAGGAAACATAATGGTCGCGCTCGCCAAAATTGAGCGGCAATGAGAGCGTCAGGGTAAACAGATTTTCCTTCTGCCCGTCGCGCAACCGCTCGCGGGTGTCGCCACTGCGCGTCATCCACCAGGATTGCTGGCGGCTGACGGTGAAATTCAGGTTCGCCCGGCCAATTTGTGTGGAGTAGCCCATCTGCAACTGCGTCGAGCGGCCCCGGTCATCGTAGTAATCCATCATCGAGCCAGAAAACCACAGGTTGCCGAGATCGCCCAGTGACTGGTTGAGCGTGGCGGTAAACTGGTTACGCTGATTCAGGGAATCGGAGCGCCAGCTCGCGTCATGCTGCCAGCGGCGTTGCGCCAACACATCGCTGAAATCGCGATAGCCTGAGGTGGAATAGCGATATCCCGCCAGCGCCACGTGGGTGCCGGTTGGCGCAAAGGTGCGGCTCCAGTGGGTTTGCCAGCGCCATCCCTGTTCGGTTTGACCGGCGATTTTGGCGCGAGACGCGGTGACGTCGCTGCCGAAAGCCCCAAAACGGGTCGCCACCACGCCCCCCACCACCAGCGCCTGGTAATCGTCTCCCGTCCGGGCGGCGGCGTTGAGCGTCAGGGTGTTTGACCAGCCGTGTTCCAGCGTAAAATCTGCAAAACGGTTATTCACATGCGGATAGTCTCGCGCTACCCCCAGTACACTGCTGTAACGCCACGTGCCGGGGCGCATCGAAAGCGGCACCGAAGCAAACGGCACGGTGAACTGGCTGCGCTTGCCTTGCGCTTCAATCACATCGACCTGTAAATCGCCTTCCCAGGCGGTATTCGCCAGGTTATCGATCAGGAACGGCCCTTCCGGCACGCTGGTTTCATAGATCTTGCGGCCATTTTGGCTGACCACGACGCGCGCCGGGCTTCCTGCGGTGCCGCGGATTTCCGGGGCGTAGCCGCGCCGCGATAGTGGCTGCATCCGCTCATCGGTCTGGAGTTTGACGCCGGTAAAGGCCACGCTGCCCAGCAAATTCCCGGCGGTATAGCTTTCGCCCAGGGTTAATGTACTGCCCAACGCGGCAATCGGGCGCTGCACCCAGGTTTGCAGGTTGTCCCATTTCTGAGTTTGCCGATCGTTATAGCGGCTGATGCTGGCCGAGGACTGCTGGCGGAACTGCCATAAGCCCAGATTGATGCCGGAGTTCAGCCCCAGCCAGCCGTAATCGCTGCGGTTGCCGTGGCCGCTGCTGCTGTAATAATTAGCGTTATAGTTGGTGAACAACACGCTTTCCCCGGCATTCCATTGCGCAACGGGCACCGCATCCGCCGGGCCTTTACGCAGCGCAGCCTGCGGCACAAACAGCGATAACTTGAGTTCCGCGAGCGCCAGATCCCAGCGCGCGCCATCCACCACTGCCTGCGGATACAGGCAATTCATATCGCTATCCTGCTTAACGGTAACCCCCTGGCTTTCCCAGAATGCCGCGCTAAGGCACGGGACCACATCGCCGGACGGCAGCGTTTGAAATGGGATCTCATCCTGCCGGATAAAGTGATTATTCAGCCAGATATCTACGCTGTAACGGCCCGCCGCTACGGTGTTTTCCTGGTTAAAGCGTTCAATACCTTCACCATAACCGCTGCCTAAAAACAGCGATGCGTCGAAAGTAAAACCCTGATCCTGCCCGGCGGCGGCTTTTGCATACGCGTTATTCATCACGCCCAGCAGTACGCAGGCGGCGATTTTTGCCAGCTTCATGATTAATCGGCCTGACGGGCAGCCGTCACCGGGCGCGTCACTACCGCGCCCTGATCGTTAATCCACGTCATGGTGGCGTCAGGCGCGATACGGTTGAGCGTGACCGGTACGCGTAGCGTTTCGAAAGGCGCTACGGTCCGTGAAACGAGCTGTGCTTTGCTGGCAGGCCCCGCCAGATTCAGGCTTGAGAGCGCCAGGTAATAGCCGCTGTCGTTGTGTAAATTCAGAAAGCGTTTCTGGCCCTGGTCTTCCAGCCAGATGCGGGTGCTGGCCTCCATTTTTGCCGGATTCCCCTTGAGCGATGCGGGGCGAACCAGCACCTTAACGCGGGTTTTCAGCACCACCAGCAACTGGTTTTTAGTTTGATTCGTCTCGCTCGGGGGGATTTGGAGAATATTCAGCCAGTAAAGCGATTCGCGATCGGTCGCGCCCGCCGTGCCGGTATAGCGCAGCCGTAGCGTGTGCCCACTGTGCGGAGCAAGGCGAAACATCGGCGGCGTGAGCATAAAGGGCGCACGCGCCGATTGGGGCGTGGAGGATTCATTCCCTTCATCCACCCACGCCTGAACGACATTGGGAAAGGCATCCTGATTGGTTAGCTGGACGCTGACTTCACGTGCCGATGACGGGTAAATCACCCGGTTTCCGGTCATTACCACGCTCGCTAAACTGGTAAAGCTGGTCAGCAACAGCCCCCATAACAGCAGACCTCTCCCTGGATTCATCACCCTGCTCCTTGCTTACGTCTTAAAGATAAGAGATGGCGTACTGCACCGCGCTCACCACCGTACCTGCCGTGGCGCTGCCGGTTGGCGTGAAGTACTGAACCGCAAAATCGTGCTCGCCAGCGGTCTCACCCGCGCGCAGGACAATGCCGTCAACGGCCTGCATGGCACGGAGATCGATTGCCATAGAGGCAGTACTGTCTGTCATCAGTTGCAGTTCAACATTTTGCGCGTCGCCGGTATTCGCTAAGTTGCCGCTGGCTGTGACGTTGGTGCCGATAAACAGCGTTTTAAGTTGCATATCTGAGGGGCCCGTCGTGCAACCGCTCACGCCCATGGTGAACGTCGTCAGCCCTGCGGTATCCGCCGGATCGCTCAGTTCGCTTTTATTTACCGTCGGCAGCAGGACCACCGGACGCGCGGCTGAACCATTAACGGTAACGGAACAGGTTTGCTCTGTTACTTCACCCCGAAAAGTAATGGTGTTTGCTGAATCAGCCATGACTGAACAAGCTGCGAATAAACTCATCACGCCCGTCAGCGCGAACCCTTTTTTTAAAACATTCATGTTTTTCATTGGTATTCCTTGTATATAAATAGCGGCTCTGCTTATTGATGAGTGATATGCAGCGCCATTGATCGACAGCACCGTTAAAATGCAGATAATTAAAACCTGGCGTTTCTGTTAATATTAACTTCCCCTGGTGCTGGCTTTATAATAGGAATTTTCTTACGGATTTAAACCTTTATTTTATTAAGGCTATTTATGGCAGAGTTTAATTAAGAATAACCGTCTGATACAGTAATTCACTCATGGTTAACCACTTGATTTAACTGACACTTAATCTTTAACAGGCGCTTCCATGATGGCAAGCATAGTAAAAATTATTTTCCTTAAACGGCTCATTTAAGAATAAAACATCACTATTTGATGGAGAGTAGCGGGGATTTAATAATGATAGATAACCGGGCGGATAATGAACGCCGCCCGGTTGATACCCTTTATCAGGCGATGGTCACTTTACCATCCAGATATACATCCTGAACGGCGTTAATTAACTTCACGCCGTCTGCCATGGATTTCTTAAAGGCTTTACGCCCCAGAATTAATCCCATGCCTCCGGCACGCTTATTAATCACCGCCGTTTTCACCGCATCCGTTAAATCGGCTTCGCCGCCCGACGCGCCGCCGGAATTTATTAATCCGGCACGTCCCATATAGCAGTTCGCCAACTGATAACGCACCAGGTCGATAGGGTTGTCGCTGGTTAATTTGCTGTAGACGCGCTCGTCGGTATAACCATAATTCACCGCTTTATAGCCGCCGTTATTTTCCGCCATCTTCTGCTTCACGATATCCGCGCCGATGGTGGCCGCCAGATGGTTGGCCTGACCGGTTAAATCGGCGCTGACGTGGTAATCAACGCCGTCTTTCTTGAAGCCGGCGTTACGCAGATAGGCCCACAGCACCGTCACCATACCCAGTTCATGAGCACGTTCAAACGCCGCCGAAATTTCTTCAATCTGGCGACGCGACGCTTCAGAGCCAAAATAGATGGTTGCGCCGACGGCAACCGCGCCGAGATTAAAAGCCTGTTCGACGCTGGCGTACAGCGTCTGGTCATAGGTATTCGGGTAGCTCAGGGTTTCGTTGTGGTTAAGCTTCACCAAAAACGGAATGCGGTGGGCATAGCGGCGCGACACCGAGGCCAGCACGCCATAGGTTGACGCAACACAGTTACAGCCCGCTTCAATCGCCAGTTCAACGATGTTCTTCGGATCGAAATAGAGCGGGTTGGCAGCAAACGAGGCGCCTGCCGAATGCTCTACGCCCTGGTCAACCGGCAGAATAGACAGGTAACCCGTCCCTGCCAGCCGCCCGGTGTTGTAGAGGGTTTGCATGTTTCGCAGCACCGCAGGCGGGCGGTTGTTGTCAACCATCACTCGGTCGACATAATCCGCACCGGGCAGGTAAAGATTGTCTGCCGGAATGGTCATACAACGATGCTGTAACAGGCTATCGGCCTCTTTGCCAAGCAACTGCGCAATATCAGTCATAATACGCTCCCGTAAGGTCCTCTGTGAGGTGAGAAGTTCCATGCCCGCAAGGGCGCGGGCAGCACTAAGTCTGATACGCAAACGGGTAATTTTCCACCATCTGGCGCAGTTTTCGCCTGTATCCTTTCAGCTCACAGAATGAAAAACTACCTTAACGGCAATCACTTAGATGAAGCGCATTACCACCAGGCGTGAAAATGATGAACCGGGCCGATGCCCTGTCCCACTTCCAGCGAGTCCGCCGCCGCCAGCGCCGCCGACAGCCAGGCTTTGGCTTCCACCACCGTATCCGCCCAGTTTTGATGGCGCGGGCGCAACGCCGCCAGCGCCGCCGACAACGTACAGCCGGTGCCGTGGGTGTTTTTAGTGGCGATGCGCGGCGCGGTAAAGCGTGTTGCACTATCGCGGGTAAACAGCCAGTCGGGGCTTTCCGGGTCGTCGAGATGACCGCCTTTCATCAGCACCGCTTCACAGCCGAGTGCCAGCAGCGCTTCACCCTGATGGTGCATCTCCTGCTCGTTGCGGGCATGGGGCGTATCCAGCAGCGCGGCGGCTTCGGGTAAGTTTGGCGTGATCAGCGCGACGTGGGGCAATAGCCGCTCACGCAGGGTCGCCACCGCCGATGGCGACAGCAGCGGATCCCCGCTCTTCGCCAGCATCACCGTGTCCAGCACCACATTGGCAACCCGATAATGCGTCAGCCGTTCGGCCACGGCATCGACGATATCCGTTTCCGCCAGCATGCCGATTTTCACGGTATCAATACGTAAATCGCTGAACACGGAATCAAGCTGCGCCGCCACGAAATGCGGCTCAATGCGACAAACCGACTGCACGCCGCAGGTGTTTTGCGCCACCAGCGCGGTGATCACCGTCGCGCCATAAGCGCCCAGCGCGGAAAAGGTTTTTAAATCTGCCTGGATACCCGCGCCGCCGCTGGGATCGGTACCGGCAATGGTCAATGCGTTAATGCGTTTCATCGTGCCGCCTCCTTGTGCAGGAGAGACAGCGCGTCGAGAAAAGCGGCCGGAAAGCTGCCCGGCCCCTGGCATTGCGTAGCCGCCCGCTTGCCGGCCTGGGCGAAAATTCCGCAGGACGCCGCGACGTTGTCCAGCCGCGAACCCGGCAAGGCGCAGGCTGTGGCGACCACCGCCGATAAGGCGCAGCCGGTGCCTACCACTCGCGTCATCAGCGGGTCGCCGCCGGTAACCGCCAGGGTACGCTCGCCATCAGTGACGTAATCCACCTCGCCGGTCACCGCCACTATCGCCCCGGTTTGCCGGGCCAGTTCGCAGGCCGCGCTTAACGCTTCCTGCGCACCCTGGGTGGTATCCACGCCGCGCCCGCCTGCGCCATTACCCGCCAGCGCGAGGATTTCCGAAGCGTTACCGCGGATAGCCGCAGGTTTCTGAGCGAGGATCTCCCGGGCAAAGCGGCTGCGAAACGCCAGCGGGCCTACGGCAACCGGGTCGAGCGTCCAGGGTTTGCCCGCGCGGTTAGCGCCGTCAATCGCCGCCCGCATCGCCAGCGCCTGTTCCCGGGTCAGCGTGCCGATATTGATCAGCAGCGCATCGGCAATGGCGCTAAACGCCAGCGCTTCTTCGTGATCCACCACCATAGCGGGGGACGCGCCTACGGCGAGCAGCACGTTGGCAGTAAAAGACTGCACGACTTGATTGGTAAGACAGTGAACGAGTGGCGAATGTGCGGCCAGCAGGCTGGCGACGTGCGCGGTATGCGCGGGGGAAAGCAGGTCAGGTTGCATGTTTCGCTCCTGCCAGGCTGTGAAGAAGGGATACCCGGCAGGTATCTGACTTCCCTACGCTGGCATTATCCAGATCAGGTGGTACGGGTATTTCTCAGCCTTCACAAAGAAGGGCACCCCGAGTCAAGTTACGCATGAAGGATAAGGAAGCGCCTTTTCAAAAGCAAGCCTTGCGCGGACGGGGCGTGAGCGGCAAAAGAAAAAGCCAGAGTTTCCCCTGGCTTTTCGTTTTCATAGTAATCAGGACAGCGCTTCAACCGGCTCCGGCTGCGCGCGGGCGCGCCACAGCACAATCCAGCGTTGGATAGAGGAAATCATAATCACCAGCCCCAGCACCACCATAATGATGGAAATCGTGCCGTTGAAGATGTTGAAGCCTTTGGCCGCAGAGTTGAAATAGACGTTTTTCACCATCCAGTACGCCGCGTAGTTTACGGTGATGTACAGGTAGGAGAGCGGTACCAGGCAGGTCAGCGCATACCAGCGTTTTTTCGACATCCGCATGATGATGGTCGCGCCAATCATCAGGCCAATCGACGCCATCAGCTGGTTAGAGACGCCAAACAGCGCCCAGACGGAGTTGATATCGCCGGAATTCAGTAGGTAGCCCCACAGTAAGCAGGCAACGATGCTGCAACCAATCGCGCCAGGCATCCAGTTGGTGCGTTTCAGCGGAGCCCACAGGTCGCCGAAGAAATCTTGCAGCAAATAGCGCGCCACGCGGGTACCGGAGTCAACCGCCGTGAGGATAAATACCGCTTCGAACATCACCACAAACTGGAAGAAGTAAGACGCCAGATTGCTGAACCACGGAATGCGGGTAAAAATGTCCGCCATGCCTACCGCCAGGGTTACTGCCCCGCCGGTACGCCCGTATAAATCCAGACCAATTTCTTCGCTCAGTTTCGGCAGGTTAACCACATCCATACCCAGACCGGCAAACACCTGCGGCGCGGAGTTGATGGCGAAGTAGTCCGCCGGATGCAGCGCGGTAGCGGCGATCAGGGCCATGACGCCCACCACGCATTCAGCGCACATGGCACCGAACGCGACCGGCAGGATATCATTCCATTTGTCGATCTGTTTCGGCGTGGTGCCGGAACCGATAAACGCATGGAAACCAGAGATCGCGCCACAGGCGATGGTGATGGAGATAAACGGCCAGACCGGACCGGCCAGCACCGGACCGTTACCGTGGATGAACTGCGTCACCGCCGGGAACTGGATTTCCGGGTTAATAAACACCACGCCAATCACCAGCGCGCCAAACACGCCGATTTTCATAAAGCTGGACAGGTAACCGCGCGGGGTTAACAGCATCCAGACCGGCAATGCGGTGGCGAAGAAGGCGTAGAACGGCAGCACCAGGCTGACGGTTGAGGCTTTCAGGCTCAGCCATTCGCCAAACGCAGAAGCCTGGATGTACGGCCCGGCGATCACACAGCCGAAAATCACCAGAATACCGACCCAGGTCGCGCCACGCATGCTACCGGTGAAACGCTCCCACAGGCCAACACCAATCGCGACAGGGATAGTCATAAACACCGCGAAGGTGCCCCACGGGTTACGCTCCAGAGCATGAACCACCACCATGGAGAGCCCCGCCATCGTGATGGTGATGATAAACAGCATCGCCAGGCCCGTACACCAGCCCGCAACCGGGCCAAGCTCGGATTTCGCCACTTCAGACAGGGATTTGCCCTGATGCTTCATGGAGGCGAACAGCACCACGGTATCGTGTACCGCGCCGCCCACCACGCAGCCCACCAGCAGCCACAGGAACCCAGGGAAATAACCGTACTGGGCAGCCAGCACCGGCCCTACCAGCGGGCCTGCGGCGGCGATAGCGGCAAAGTGGCTGCCGAAGTTCACCCATTTTTTAGTCGGGACGTAGTCTTTGCCGTCCTCATAAACATGCGAAGGGGTAACCTCGCTGTCATCTGCGTTCAGTACCTTACGGACAAAAAATACGCCGTACAGACGGTAGCAAATGGCAAGGATACACAGGGTCGCAATAACAAACGTCAGTGCGTGTGACATAGCCAACTCCAGGGATAAGAAAATATTCAGCGTTATCCTGGCATGGCGATGTCACACAATAAGGCGGGATTTGCTCCAGCGGTCGTATTGCAATCTAAGCGGTCAGAAACCGCTACTGAGCGGCGGAGGGGTTAAAGCGGTTCGCCAGTCCCTTGAGGAAATTACGCAGAAACTGATCGCCGCATTCGCGATAGTTTTTATGTTCCGGGGCACGCATCATGGCGGTGATTTCCGGCATCGAGACGCGGAATTTCTGCTCGGTGAGGATCGCCAGAATATCGTCAGTTTTCAGCTCAAAGGCAATGCGCAACTTTTTGAGAATAATGTTATTGGTGATTTTACGGTCGGCTTTCAGCGGCGGCTGGCTCTCATCTTTGCCGCGACGCAGGTAAATCAGGCCGTTTAAAAACGAAGAGAGGATCAGATCCGGGCAGCGCGCAAAGCCTTCGTCTTCCTCTTTTTTCACGTACTGCACCACCTGCGCGGCGCTGACTTCTACATCCGCCAGCGCCAGGGTGGAGATGATGTCGTTATTGTTCATTTTCAGGGTGTAGCGAAGGCTACGTAAAATATCGTTATTCAGCACTGGCGTGTTCTCATTAATACGGCGGGAAAAGACCAGTGTACCATTTTCCACTGGCCCACTGACGATAAAAACGCGCTACAGCCCCAGCGCTTCTTTAAGGGATTTCAGATAGCGGCGGCTGACCGGCACGGTTTGCCCGTCGCGTAGCAGTAACTCCGCCTGGCCGTTCTCCTCAAGACGGATTTCTTTCAGGTGCGCCATATTCACCAGATATTGCCGGTGGCAGCGCAGCAGCGGCGTGCGGCTTTCCAGGGTGCGTAGCGTCAGCTCGGTAAAGCCCTCCTGTCCCTGGGCGCTGGTGACGTACACCCCGCTCATCCGGCTGCTGACAAACGCCACGTCCTCCATCTGTAATAGCCAGATGCGGCTGTGCCCGGTGCAGGGAATGTATTTGAGGTGCTGCTGGCTGGCGCTGAGCAGCGACACATCCTGCGGCGCGCGCTCCTGGCGCAGGCGGTCGAGGGTTTTCGCCAGCCGCCCGGCTTCAATGGGTTTTAGCAGGTAATCAAAGGCGTGCTCTTCAAAGGCTTTTACCGCGTACTCATCGTAGGCGGTGAGAAACACGATGCCGGGGCGGTGGCTTGGGTCGAGCATACCCACCATCTCCAACCCGGAAATGCGCGGCATCTGGATATCAAGAAACAGCACGTCGGGGCGCAGCCGGTGTACCGCGCTGATGCCTTCTACCGCGTTGGCGCATTCGCCGACAATGTCGATATCGCTGTGTTCCTGGAGCAAAAAACGCAAGTTCTCGCGCGCCAGCGGTTCATCATCAACCAGAAGCACCTTTAACATGGGGATCCCACCATCGGTAGTTGTAGGGTTATACGGGTAAAATGGTCCGGCTCGCAGCTCACGGTCATGGAACACTCATCGCCAAACCGGGCGCGCAGCCGTTTTTCCACCAGGCTCATCCCCAAACCGTTCGCATGCGGTTTTGGTTGATACAGCCCGGCGTTGTCTTCAATTTCCACTACCAGCCAGTCGCCCTGTTGACGGACGCTGAGCTGAATTTTTCCAGTGTCCATCATCTGAGACGTGCCGTGTTTGATGGCATTCTCAACGATGGGTTGCAGGGTAAACGCCGGTAAGCTGACGTGTGCCAGCTCGGCAGGCAGCGTCAAAGTGACCTGCAAATGCGCCTGGAAACGCGCCTTTTCGATTTGCAGATAGGCGTTAACGTGCTCAATCTCATCGGCAAGGGTGACGATCTCTGAAGGGCGCTTCAGGTTTTTGCGGAAAAAGGTCGACAGATATTGCACCAGTTGCCCGGCCTGCTCGCTGTCGCGGCGGATCACCGCCATCAGGGTGTTCAGGGCGTTAAACAGAAAGTGCGGGTTCACCTGGGCGTGCAGCAGCTTGATTTCCGACTGGGTCAGCAGCGCTTTTTGCCGCTCGTACTGGCCCGCCAGAATTTGCGCCGACAGTAGCTGCGCAATCCCCTCCCCCAGGGTGCGGTTAATGGAGCTGAACAGGCGGTTTTTGGCTTCGTAGAGTTTGATCGTGCCGATCACCCGGTGATTTTCGCCGTACAGCGGGATCACCAGCGTCGAGCCTAGCTTGCAGTGCGGATGCAGCGAACAGCGGTACGGCACTTCGTTGCCATCGGCATAGACCACCTCGCCGGACTCAATCGCTCGCCAGGTATAAGAAGAAGAAATAGGCCGACCGGGCAGATGGTGATCGTCACCGATGCCGGTAAAGGCGAGCAGCTTTTCACGGTCGGTGATGGCCACCGCGCCGATATCCAGTTCTTTCCAGATAACGTGGGCCACTTTGGCGCTGTTCTCTTCGTTAAATCCGAGGCGCAATATCCCCTCGGTGGACGCCGCCACCTTGAGCGCCGTGGCGGAAAATGCCGAGGTGTATTTCTCGAACATGGCGCGCTTATCCAGCAGGATACGCATAAACAGCGCTGCGCCTACGGTGTTAGTCACGATCATCGGCGCGGCGATGCTTTCCACCAGCTTGAGGGCATCGTGATAAGGCCGGGCAATCAGCAGGATAATCATCATCTGCACCAGTTCGGCGACAAAGGTGACTGCCCCGGCGGTAAGCGGGCTGAACAGTTTATCGCTGCGGCCCCGGCGGATTAACACGCTGTGCACCAGCCCGCCCAGCAGCCCTTCGACGATGGTGGAAATCATGCAGCTCCAGGCCGTCATGCCGCCCATGGAGTAACGGTGCAACCCGCCGGTCAGGCCCACCAGGCCGCCCACCACCGGCCCGCCCAATAAACCGCCCATCACCGCGCCAATCGCCCGGGTATTGGCGATGGAGTCTTCAATATGTAAACCGAAATAGGTGCCGAGAATGCAGAAAATCGAGAATGTGACGTAGCACAGCAGCTTATGCGGCAGACGTACGGTGACCTGCATCAATGGGATAAACAACCGCGTCTTGCTCATCAACCACGCGATGACCAAAAAAACGCACATTTGCTGGAGCAACAACAACACCAGGTTAAACTCGTACATACTCCACACACCGGGCTTTCGATTGAAAGCGCGTAAGATACCCGGCACGCAAAAGACTTTCTATGAAGATGCACAAAAAAGTGACGAATTCTGAATCAGACCTGACAATCCGCCCGTGGCAAGAGACCGATCGACCGTTTTTACGCACCCTCTACCTGCACGCCCGGCGCGAGGCCTGGCCGTGGCTGGATGCCAGCCAGTGGCGACTGGAAGATTTTGACGCCGCCACGCTCGGCGAAACCATCTGGGTAGCGGAACAGGACGGGCACCGCGTTGGTTTTGCCTCGGTGCTGGAGAATGACAATTTTCTGCATAACCTGTTTATCGACCCGCAGTATCAGGGGTCAGGCGCGGGCAGCGCGCTGTTACGTAAGGTGCAGGAAGATTTTACCAGCACCGGAGCGTTGAAATGCCTGGTGAAAAATGAGCCTGCGGTGGCGTTTTATCAGCGTCACGGGTGGGAGATTGAATCAACAGGCGACAGCCCGGAAGGTGAGTATTACCTGATGCACTGGAAACAAAAAAAGGCAGACTCGCGTCTGCCTTAATACAGTTACACCGCGCGGAAAGCGATTTCGCTCGGGATCACTTCGCCCTGCCAGTAGAGCTGCGCCGCAACGCGCCCTGCCAGTTGGCGGTAAATCTGGGTGAATTCGCTGTCCGGGCGGCTCACCACCGTCGGCTGACCGCGGTCGAGGTCTTCACGCAGCGTGATGTGCAGCGGCAGTTGGCCGAGCAGCGAAGTATTGTACTGCGCCGCCAGTTTCTCCGCGCCGCCGGTGCCGAAAATCGGCTCGTGGTGGCCGCACTGGCTGCACACGTGCATGCTCATGTTTTCGACAATGCCCAGCACCGGCACGTCCACTTTCTCGAACATCACGATGCCTTTTTTGGCGTCGATTAGCGCGATGTCCTGCGGCGTGGTCACCACCACCGCGCCGGTCACCGGCACGTTCTGCGCCAGCGTGAGCTGGATGTCACCGGTGCCCGGGGGCATATCCAGCACCAGGTAATCCAGTTCCGGCCATAACGTTTCAGACAGCATCTGCATCAGCGCTTTGCTGGCCATCGGGCCGCGCCACACCATGGCGTTATCGTCAGTCACCAGATAGCCGATTGAGTTGCTGGCAAGCCCGTAAGCGACAATCGGGGCCATATGGGTGCCGTCCGGCGAAGTCGGGCGCTGGTGTTCGGTGCCCAGCATGGTCGGGATTGACGGCCCATAAATGTCGGCATCAAGAATGCCCACTTTCGCCCCTTCGGCGGCCAGCGCCAGCGCCAGGTTGACCGAGGTGGAAGATTTCCCTACCCCGCCCTTGCCGGAGCTCACGGCGATAATGTTTTTCACGCCGTTGATGCCCGCCTGGTTTTTCACGCGCTTCAGGGTGGCAATCTGATGGGTCAGTTTCCAGTCGATGGCTTTTGCGCCGGTAATGCGCAGCAGATCCGCGCTCGCCGTCTCTTTCAGCTCTTCGAACGCGCTCTGCCAGGCGAACGGCATTTGCAGTTCGATATGAATGACGTCATCCATCCACGCCACGTGGTGCAGCGCCTTCAGGGCGGTGAGATTATGTTTCAGGGTGGGGTGCTGGAAATTCGCCAGCGTCCCGGCAACGATGGCTCGCAAAGCTTCCGGGGATTTGGCCTGGGATTGAGGACTCATCCCGACTCCTTTGTAATTGTGTTTTGATAAGGGTTCGAAGCGTTAAGCATACCAAAAAGGGAATAATTCCCCCAGCCTTCGCTTTTGGGTTACCAAATAATTACCCATTTGGTAATATCAAACCCCCTTTTTACCTGGATGATGTAATTCTCACTATGACTCAAGTCGCGAAAAAAATACTGGTAACCTGTGCCCTTCCCTATGCGAACGGCTCGATCCACCTCGGCCACATGCTGGAGCATATCCAGGCTGATGTCTGGGTTCGTTACCAGCGAATGCGCGGCCACAACGTCAACTTCATCTGCGCCGACGATGCCCACGGCACGCCGATTATGCTCAAAGCCCAACAGCTTGGCATTACCCCGGAGCAGATGATTGGCGAGATGAGTCAGGAACATCAGACCGATTTCGCTGGCTTCAACATCAGCTACGATAATTATCATTCCACGCACAGCGACGAGAACCGCGCGCTGTCGGAGCTGATCTACACCCGTCTGAAAGAGAACGGTTTCATCAAAAACCGCACCATTTCCCAACTGTTCGACCCGGAAAAAGGCATGTTCCTGCCGGACCGTTTCGTTAAAGGCACCTGCCCGAAATGTAAGTCTCCGGATCAATACGGCGATAACTGCGAAGTGTGCGGTGCGACCTACAGCCCGACCGAGCTGATCGAACCGAAATCCGTGGTCTCCGGCGCGACGCCGGTAATGCGTGAATCCGAGCACTTCTTCTTCGATCTGCCGTCGTTTAGCGAAATGCTACAGGCATGGACCCGCAGCGGTGCGTTGCAGGAGCAGGTCGCCAACAAAATGCAGGAGTGGTTCGAATCCGGCTTACAGCAGTGGGATATCTCCCGCGATGCGCCGTATTTCGGTTTCGAAATTCCCAACGCGCCGGGCAAATACTTTTACGTCTGGCTGGATGCGCCGATCGGCTATATGGGCTCGTTCAAAAACCTGTGCGACAAGCGCAGCGATCTCAACTTTGACGACTGGTGGAAAAAAGACTCCGACGCCGAGCTGTATCACTTTATCGGTAAAGACATCGTGTACTTCCACAGCCTGTTCTGGCCGGCGATGCTGGAAGGCAGCGGCTACCGCAAGCCAACCAACCTGTTCGTCCACGGCTATGTGACGGTGAACGGCGCGAAAATGTCTAAATCGCGCGGCACCTTCATCAAAGCCAGCACCTGGCTGAACCATTTCGACGCCGACAGCCTGCGCTACTACTACACCGCCAAGCTCTCCTCGCGTATCGATGATATCGACCTCAATCTGGAAGATTTCGTCCAGCGCGTGAATGCCGATATCGTCAACAAAGTGGTTAACCTGGCGTCCCGTAACGCCGGCTTTATCGCCAAACGTTTTGACGGCGTGCTGGCGGCGGAACTGGCTGACCCTGCGCTGTACAAAACCTTTACCGACGCGGCGCAAAGCATCGGCGAAGCCTGGGAAAGCCGTGAGTTCGGTAAAGCTGTCCGGGAAATCATGGCGATGGCCGACGTAGCCAACCGCTACGTTGACGAGCAGGCACCGTGGGTAGTGGCAAAGCAGGAAGGCCGCGATGCCGACTTACAAGCGATTTGCTCTATGGGCATCAACCTGTTCCGCGTACTGATGACCTGGCTGAAGCCGGTACTCCCGCAACTGAGCGAGCGCGCCGAAGCGTTTCTGAACACCGAACTGACCTGGGACGCCATCCAGCAGCCGCTGCTCGGCCATAAAGTGAACACCTTTAAAGCACTGTACAACCGTATCGAGATGAAACAGGTTGAAGCGCTGGTTGAGGCGTCAAAAGAGGAAGTGAAAGCGGCAGCCGCACCGGCAACCGGCGAACTGGCGGATAACCCTATCCAGGAAACCATCAGCTTTGATGAATTCGCGAAAGTCGATTTGCGCGTGGCGCTGATTGAAAACGCCGAATTTGTCGAAGGCTCTGACAAGCTGCTGCGCCTGACGCTGGATCTGGACGGCGAGAAACGCAACGTGTTCTCCGGCATCCGCTCTGCGTACCCTGACCCGCAGCTGCTGATTGGCCGCCTGACGGTGATGGTCGCCAACCTGGCGCCGCGCAAAATGCGCTTTGGCGTCTCCGAAGGCATGGTGATGGCGGCGGGCCCTGGCGGGAAAGATATCTTCCTGTTAAGCCCTGACGACGGCGCTAAGCCCGGCCAACAGGTCAAATAAACATGATGCCCTCCTTGCGAGGGCATTTTTTTGGCCTGCATATTTTCGTTTGGGTCAATCCGTCTTTCGAATAGCCGTGCAAAAATACACAATACATTTTGCCTGGTTAGCCTGCTACCTACTACAGTTAAGTGGGGATTTTTAGCTCAGAGAGAGGGTGGTATGGCGCTTTACACCATCGGTGAGGTGGCGGAGTTGTGTGATATTAATCCTGTCACACTCAGGGCATGGCAGCGGCGGTACGGGCTGGTTAAGCCGCAGCGCACCGATGGCGGGCACCGCTTATTCAACGAATCTGACATTGACCGGATCCGCGAGATCAAACAGTGGGTAGATAACGGCGTCCAGGTCAGCAAGGTAAAATCGCTGCTGCTGACGGACGCGCAGGACCCCGGCTCCCAGTGGTATCAAATGCAGGAGACGTTATTGCGGCTGCTGCGCGCCGGGAATATTAACCGGGTGCGCAACTGGGTGAGCGAAACCGGCCGCGATTACCCCGCCCAAACGCTGGTCGACAAGCTGTTTATTCCTCTTCGTCATCGTCTGCTCAGCCAGCAGGCCGCCCTCGCTACGCTCCTGAGCATCCTTGATGGCGTGCTCATCAATTACATCGCCCTGTGCCTGTCGTCGGCGCGCAAAAAAAGCGGCAAAGACGCGCTGGTGATCGGCTGGAATATTACTGATACCACTCGCCTGTGGCTGGCGGGCTGGAGCGCGACGCAACGCGGCTGGCGGGTGAGTATTCTGGCGCATCCGGTCACGCAACTGCGCCCGGAGATTTTCGAAGGCCAGACACTGCTGGTGTGGTGTGGTGATAACCCCACGTCTCAGCAGCGCACACAGCTGGCGCAGTGGCGCGAGGATGGCCGCGCGATCATTGATTTAAACACGCCGGAAGCGCTCTAAACGGCGCAACAAAAATAACAAAGGTGCAACCTGAGCGCAGACGGGTATAATCTTCTGGTTAACCAAAGGAGCAGTCCATGAAATTAACCAGAATAGCGATCGTCACCGGCATGTTACTGATGGCGATTGGCGGGATCGGTGGCGTAATGCTGGCCGGTTATACGGTTATCCTGCATGCCGGGTCATAAGTTGCTGTAAGCGTTCAAAGGCGCGGTCGACGATAATCGCCGCCAGCGCCACCAGAACCGCCCCCTGGATCACATACGCGGTGTTAAAGCCGCTCAGGCCGATAATCACCGGTGTACCGAGCGTGTTCGCGCCAACCGTCGAGGCGATTGCCGCCGTCCCGATATTAATAATCACCGACGTGCGCACCCCCGCCAGGATCACTGGCCCAGCCAGTGGCATCTCTACTTTCCACAATGTTTGCCAGCCGCTCATCCCGACGCCGCGCGCCACCTCTTTAACGCTATCCGGCACCGCGCCAATACCCGCCAGCGTGCCCTGCAACACCGGTAGCCAGCCGTACAAAATCAGCGCGATAATCGCTGGCTCTTTGCCAAAGCCGATGACCGGTACCGCCACCGCCAGCACCGCTACCGGGGGAAAGGTCTGGCCCACTGCGGCGATGGTTTCCACCAGCGCGCGGAATTCCAGCCCGAACGGGCGCGTCACGACAATCCCTAATCCGATACCGAGCGCGATCGCCACCAGGCTGGAGATGCCCACCAGATAAAAATGCGCCACGGTCAGCGCCCAGAAACTCTCCTGCTGATACAGCGGGCGCGGCAACTGCGGAAACAGCCAGCTAAACAAACCCGCGCTGTGCGGCAGGCCCGCCAGCAGCGCAGCGTAGAGCAAAATCAGCCACAACAGCGGATCACGAAGCAGACGCACGGTCGCCCTCCAGCAGAGTGTTAAAGCGCAGAGTACCGCACGGATTGCCCTGTTCATCCACCACCGGCAGTTCGTCGCAGCGCCGCTCAACGAACTGCGACAGCGCCTCACGAAGCGAGATATCCCGCATCACCGGCAGGCCTTCGCACTGCCCCGGCGTGAGGTAATCTTTTACCTGGCGCATCGACAGTAGCCGCACGCCCAGCTCGCTGCGGCCAAAGAAATCGCGCACAAAGTCGTTTTCTGGCTGGCTGAGCAAAGACAGCGGCGCGCCCTGCTGCACCACTTTGCCGCCGTCCATCACGACCAGATGATCGGCCAGGCGCAGCGCCTCATCCACATCGTGGGTGACCAGAATAATGGTGCGTCCCTGGAGTTGATGGATACGCATCATCTCCTGCTGCAACGCCTCGCGGGTCACCGGATCGAGCGCGCCAAAGGGTTCATCCATCAACAACACTTCCGGGTCTGCCGCCAGCGCCCGCGCCACGCCGACCCGCTGCTGCTGGCCGCCGGAGAGTTGATGCGGATAACGACGGCGAAACTGCGCCGGGTCGAGGCCAAGCAGCGCCAGCAGCTCATCCACCCGCTGGTTAATCCGCGCTTTTGGCCACTTCAGCAGTTGCGGGACGGTGGCGATGTTCTGCGCCACGTCCCAGTGCGGGAACAGCCCGATAGATTGAATGGCGTAACCCATACGCCGCCGTAAATCCTGTGGCGAAAACTTGCGGATCTCTTCTCCGGCAAAGCGAATGCGCCCTTCATCATGCTCCACCAGCCGGTTAATCATCTTTAAGGTGGTGGACTTACCGGAGCCGGAGGTGCCAATCAATACCGAAAACGCGCCCTTTCGAAAGTTCAGATTGAGATCCTCGACGGCGGCGCGTCCCTGGTAATATTTGGTCACGCCATCAAATTCGATCATGTCGTTGCGCCTCCAGCGCCGCAATCAGCAGGTTAAAGAGTCCATCCACCGCCACCGCCATGGCGATCACCGGGATAACGCCCAACAGCACCAGATCCAGCGCGCTGCTTAGCAGCCCCTGGAATACCAGCGCGCCGAAACCGCCTGCGCCAATCAGCGCGGCAATCACCGCCATGCCGACGGTCTGCACCGCCACCACTTTCAGGCTGCGCAACAGCACCGGCAGCGCCAGAGGCACTTCCGCTTTAAAAAAGCGCTGCCGGTCAGTCATCCCCATCCCGCGCGCGCTTTCCAGCACGTTTTCCGGTACCTGTCCCAGCCCCGCCACCACGCCGCGTACCAGCGGCAATAGCGCGTAAAGCACCAGCGCGATTAATGCAGGCGCCGTGCCGATGCCGGAAACACCCATCCGCCCCAGCCAGGGAAACAGCACTGCCAGCGCGGCAAGGGGCGCAATCAGCAGGCCGAACAGGGCAATCGACGGCACCGTCTGGATGACATTAAGAATCGAAAACACAGCGGGCTGCGAACGGGCGTAACGGTGGCACAGTAATCCCAGCGGAATGCCGATAAATAAGGCAATGGACAGGGTCGCAAGTAGCAATGCCAGATGCTGGCTGAACGCGTCGTTAAACACGTCCTGGCGGTTGGCGTACTCTTTAAGCAGCGAAATATCATTGAAATAGCCGGTAAGCAGCAGCCACAGCGGCACAATCCATAGTTGCGCCAGCAACAACCAGCGCCATAACGGCTTTTGCGTCAGGCGACTGATGGTATCGCTCATTAACAGCAGAGCCAGCGCCGCCATCAGCCACGCTCCGCTGCCGGGCGACGTTCGCGCCAGGCTACTGCCCTGCTGGGCCAGATGGGTCGCCCCGTAGCCCACCAGCAGCAATAGCGCGATAAACAGCCCTTCTGCGCTAACCAGCCCGGCAATCAACGCGGCGCGTCCGGGTAAAAGTGACAGGATAATTAGCATGAGCGCGGCAGCAAGCAGGCCATACAGCGCCAGCGGGGAAAGCGCCGACACGCTCATCGGCGAGCCTGAAACCAGACGGTTAGGCGCGTAATTGATAAACGGCAGCAGGAGCGCTGCTGCCAGCAGTATCGCCAGCAGCAGCATCACCCGGTTATGACAGCGTATTGTCAAAAGACATCCCTTTTCCAGGCGTGATTACTTCACAAATCCTTTTTGCTTCAGATAATCGGCAGCGACTTTTTTCGCGTCCAGGCCTTCAACGGCAATCGAGGCATTCAGCTGTTGCAGGGTTTTCTCATCCAGCGAGGCGAATACCGGGTCGAGCCACTCGCCCATCTGCGGGTACGCCTTCAGCACGGCATCGCGCACTACCGGCGCGGGCGCATAGACCGGCTGTACGCCTTTCGGATCGGTCAGGGTTTGCAGGCCCAGCGCGGCAACCGGGCCATCGGTGCCGTAGGCCATCGCGGCATTTACGCCGGAGGTTTGTTGTGCCGCGGCTTTGATGGTAACGGCGGTATCGCCCCCGGCCAGCGACAGCAGTTGCGGCTGGTTAAGCTTGAAATCGTAGGCTTTTTCAAAGGCGGGCAGCGCGTCCGGGCGTTCAATAAATTCTGCCGAGGCTGCCAGTTTGAACTCACCTTTCTCCTTCAGATAGCGGCTGAGGTCGGCAAGCGATGTCAGCTTGTTCTTTTCTGCCAGGTCCTTACGTACGGCGATGGTCCAGGTATTGTTCGCCGAGGCAGGTGCCAGCCAGGTGAGTTTATTTTGCTCAGCATCGAGCTTTTTGACTTTCTCATAACCCGCTTTGGCGTTCTTCCACGCGGGATCGTTTTCATCTTTGAAGAAGAACGCGCCGTTGCCGGTGTACTCCGGGTAGATATCCAGCTCGCCGGATGTAATCGCGGCGCGCACCACTGGCGTGGTGCCAAGCTGCACTTTATTCACCGTTTTAACGCCGTGGCTTTCCAGCACCTGAATAATGATATTGCCCAACAGCGCGCCTTCGGTGTCGATTTTTGAACCGACTTTTACCGGCTCCGCCGCCTGAGCCCCAGTCGCCAACAAAAGTAAGCCTGCCGCACTCCAGATTTTCGTTTTCATTGATTTTCCTCATCACACCCAAACGCGGGGTTCAAGGGAAAAGCGTAGTTGAGAATCAGGCGCTTCGCATAATGGGTTGGTGGATTGAGCCAGGCTAGCCAGAAATAAAAAAGGCCGGTTTCCCGGCCTTTTTACATCTATCGATAATTACTGCAACTCAAACTCGCCCTGCTTAACTCTTGCGGAGTCCAGGCCGATAAACACATTAAATTTGCCCGGTTCAGCAACGTATTGCAGCTTCTGGTTCCAGAATTTCAGCGCATTAATGTCGATCGGGAAGCTGACAGTCTGAGTCTCGCCCGGTTTCAGGGTCACTTTGTTAAACCCTTTCAACTCCTTCACAGGGCGGCTCAAAGAGGCGGTGACGTCCTGCACATAAATCTGCACCACCGTGGCACCTTCACGTTTACCGGTGTTGGTCACTTCCACGCTGGCGGTCACGCTGCCGTTTTGCGGCATCGTCGGCGAAGAGAGCTTCACGTCCGATACGCTAAACGTGGTATAGCTCAGGCCATAACCGAAGGGATACAGCGGGCCGTTGGCTTCATCAAAGTAGTGTGACGTGTACTTGTTTGGTTTTTCCGGGTTGTAGGGACGGCCCGTGTTCAGGTGGCTGTAGTACACCGGGATCTGCCCGACTGAACGTGGGAAAGACATCGGCAGTTTGCCCGACGGGTTGTAATCACCAAACAGCACATCGGCGATGGCGTTGCCCCCTTCGGTGCCTGCGTACCAGGTTTCCAGAATCGCGTCGGCCTGCTGATCTTCTTTCACCAGCGCCAGCGGACGCCCGTTCATCAGCACCAGCACCAGCGGTTTACCGGTGGCTTTCAGGGCGGCGATCAGGTCGCGCTGGCTCTGCGGCAGGGTCAGGTCGGTACGGCTGGACGCTTCATGGGCCATACCCTGAGCCTCGCCAACCGCCAGCACCACCACGTCGGCCTGATTAGCGGTTTGCACCGCTTCGTCAATCATCGCCTGCGGAGTGCGCTCATCAACGGCCACACCCTGCTCGTACTGGTTCAGGAACTGGATAATGCCTTTATCGTTAGTGAGGTTAGCCCCTTTGGCGTAAAGGATTTTGGCGTTGTCACCCACTGCACTCTTGATGCCGCTCATCAGGGTCACGGACTGTTTCACCACGCCCGCCGCCGACCAACTGCCCATCACGTCGCGCTGGCTGTCTACCAACGGGCCAATAAGCGCGATAGTCCCAGATTTTTTCAGCGGCAGCGTATCCAGACGGTTTTTCAGCAGCACCATACTTTCACGGGCCACTTCGCGCGCCTCCTGGCGGTGCAGACGGCTTTCGGCGTTAGTATCCTGCGGGTCGGTTTCTTTAGCCCCTAAATGGCTGTATGGGTCGTTGAACAGCCCCATATCATATTTGACGTTCAGCACATGGCGCGCGGCGTCGTCCAGCTCTTCCATAGTGACGTCGCCGCTTTTTACCAGCTCCGGCAGGTACTTACTGTAGTACTCGTCGCTCATACTCATGTTGATGCCGGACTTGAGCGCCACGCGTACCGCGTCTTTAGGGTCCGACGCCGTACCGTGTTTAATCAGTTCTTTGATTGCCCCGTGATCGGAAATAGTGATGCCCTTAAAGCCCCACTCATCGCGTAGCAGATCTTTCAGCAGCCAGCTATCCGAGGACGCCGGGGTGCCGTTCAGCGAGTTTAGCGCCACCATCACCCCACCGCTGCCCGCGTCGAGCGCCGCTTTGTACGGTGGCATGTAATCGTTGAACAGGCGCTGCATGCTCATATCTACGGTGTTGTACTCTTTCCCGCCCTCCACTGCGCCATAGGCGGCGAAGTGTTTCACGCTGGTCATCACCGAGTAGCGATCCGCCGGGCTTTTGCCCTGCATCGCTTCTACCATGGTTTTACCCATGATGGAGGTTAAATACGTATCTTCGCCAAAACCTTCGGACACACGGCCCCAGCGCGGATCGCGCGAGACATCCACCATCGGTGCCCAGGTCATATTCAGCCCGTCATCCGCCGCTTCATACGCGGATATGCGACCCACGGTTTTTACCGCGTCGAGATTGAACGAGGACGCCAGCCCCAGGCTGATGGGGAACACGGTGCGCTGACCGTGCAACACATCATAGGCAAAGAACAACGGGATTTTCAGGCGGCTCAGTTCCATTACCTGATCCTGCATGGCGCGAATATCTTCACGGGTGACGGTGTTGAAGATTGCCCCCACCTGGCTCTTCTGGATCATGTCGCGAATCGCTTCTTTCGGATTATCGGGCCCCACGCTGATTAACCGCAGCTGACCAATCTTTTCATCCACGGTCATTTGTTTAAGCAGATCGGTGACAAACGCATCCCGCGCCTCAGGGGTTAACGGGTGCTCGCCAAACGTCGATGAAGCATAAGCAGGTTGCAGCGCGAGGCTGACTGCCATCCCTACAGAACAAAGCCATTTCATGCCATTTACTCTCTCAGTCATGCGGCTAATAAGCATAGCCGCCCATGCAGATTTGGTGTGCAGTGTGCCACAGGGTGAAATCGGTAAGAAGAGGCTCAATGTGTTTGCGCTCTGATTTTTAGGCACTTTCCGAGTTTTCTCGCAAAGGGAGGGCTATGATTAAAACCGCCTACATTTGTCATACCACAAGGAGTGGAGCATGTCCCTCACCTCGCATAACGATAATGCTTCTTTTATCGCTGAACTTACCCGGCTGGTGAGCGCAAGCCACCTGCTGACCGATCCCGCGAAAACCGCCCGCTATCGCAAGGGCTTTCGCTCAGGCCAGGGCGACGCGCTGGCCGTGGTGTTTCCCGGTTCGCTACTTGAACTGTGGCGCGTGCTGCAAGCCTGTGTGAACGCCGATAAAATTATTTTAATGCAGGCTGCCAACACGGGCCTGACAGAGGGGTCCACGCCGAACGGCAACGATTATGACCGCCAGATCGTGATTATCAGCACCCTGCGCCTGGATAAATTACAGCTGATTGATAACGGCGAGCAGGTGCTGGCCTTCCCCGGCACCACCCTGTACACCCTGGAAAAAGCCCTGAAACCGCTGGGCCGTGAGCCGCACTCGGTGATTGGCTCATCATGTATTGGCGCATCGGTGGTGGGCGGCATTTGCAATAACTCCGGCGGCGCGTTAATTCATCGTGGCCCGGCCTATACCGAGATGGCGCTGTACGCGCGGATCAACGAGGACGGCAAACTGACGTTGGTCAACCATTTGGGCATTGATTTAGGGCATACCCCGGAGCAGATCCTCGGCAAGCTGGATGATGACCGCCTGAAACCTGAAGATGTGCGCCACGATGGCCGCCATGCGTCAGACAGCAATTACATCAGCCGGGTGCGCGATATCAACGCCGATTCCCCGGCGCGCTATAACGCCGACCCGGACCGGCTGTTTGAAGCGTCCGGTTGCGCAGGCAAACTGGCCGTGTTCGCGGTGCGTCTTGATACCTTCCCGGCGCAAAAGAACCAGCAGGTGTTTTATATCGGCACCAACGATGCTGCGGTACTGACGGAAATCCGCCGCCATATGCTGGCGAATTTTGAAAACCTGCCGGTCGCAGGCGAGTATATGCACCGCGATATCTACGACATCGCCGAGCGCTACGGCAAAGACACGTTTTTAATGATCGATAAACTCGGCACCGACAAAATGCCGTTCTTCTTTACCCTCAAAGGCCGCACCGACGCGCTGCTGGATAAAGTCAGCGTGTTTAAACCGCACTTTACTGACCGCGCCATGCAGAAACTGGGCAAAATTTTCCCCGGTCATTTGCCGCCGCGCATGAAGCAGTGGCGTGATAAATACGAGCATCATCTGCTGCTGAAAATGGCGGGAGACGGAATCGAAGAAGCACGCGCCTGGCTGACCAGCTTCTTTAACGACGCGGAAGGCGGCTTCTTTGCCTGTACCCCTGAGGAAGGCAGCAAAGCCTTTTTACACCGGTTTGCGGCGGCAGGCGCGGCGATCCGCTATCAGGCGGTTCACTCCGACGAGGTAGAGGATATTCTGGCGCTGGATATCGCGCTGCGCCGTAACGACACCGAGTGGTTCGAAACCCTGCCTGCGGAAATCGACAGTAAACTGGTGCATAAGCTCTATTACGGTCATTTCTTCTGTTATGTATTCCACCAGGATTACATCGTGAAGAAAGGCGTGGATGCCCATGCGTTGAAAGACGAGATGCTGGAACTGCTGCGGGCGCGGGGTGCGCAATACCCTGCGGAGCATAACGTGGGCCATTTGTATGAAGCGCCGACGCAATTAAAACGCTTTTATAAGCAAAATGACCCGACAAACAGCATGAACCCCGGCATTGGAAAAACAACGAAGTTGAAAAATTGGGCGGAACCGGTTAGCGAAAGCGTTCCTGACCAGGCTAACTTGTGAGATTTTGGTTAGAATATATCGAACATCTTTTAGACTAAGAAAATTCCGATTAGAGTAGCGGCAAGGCCAGCATCGCGCTGGCCTGAACCAGCCCTGAGGAATGGAAAATGTCAGCAGTCGAAGTTGTTCCTGTCCCTGCGATAGTTGTCCGTGACGTCCAGCCTGATGATAGCGCGCTTATCGCCGCCATTTATGCATGGCATGTCCAGCATGGCCGCGCCTCATTTGAAGAAATTCCACCTGACGCCGAAGAAATGGCGCAGCGTATTACCCACCTTACTGAACAGGGCTATCCGTGGCTGGTCGCAGAATGGCACAGTATTGTGGTGGGTTACTGTTACGCCGCGCCCTACCGTTCCCGCCCCGCTTACCGTTACACCATTGAAGAATCGATTTATGTCGACGCCAGCATGACCGGGCGTGGCGTTGGCCGCGAACTGCTGGAGACGCTGATTGCCCGCTGCGAGCAAGGCCCGTGGCGGCAGATGATCGCCATTATCGGCGACGGTGAAAATAATCCTGGCTCGCAGCGCCTTCACCGGCAGTTAGGCTTTGAAGTGGTCGGTCAGCTACGTAGCGTGGGCTTTAAGCTGGGAAACTGGCGGGATACCTTGATTATGCAGCGCCCGCTCAATCAGGGCGATTGGGCGCTGCCAGGCTAATCAGTCGTTTTGTGCATCGTTGGCAGTACTATTTGCGGCCATTTGCGCCGCTTTTTGCCGTTTATAGCTCAGCGCAGAGGCCGGAACCGGGGTCACTTTACCGGTTTCCATCCAGCTACGCAGGCGGCTGGCGTCGGCAAAATGGGTATATTTGCCGAATGCATCCATCACGACCAGCGCCACCGGACGGTTATTGATCACGGTGCGCATCACCAGGCAGTGGCCCGCCGCATTGGTAAAGCCGGTTTTGGTCAGCTGAATATTCCAGTTATCGCGATACACCAGATGGTTGGTATTACGAAACGGCAGGGTATAAGCCGGTTTAGAGAACGTCGCCATATCCTCGCGGGTGGTGCTAAGCTGCCCAATCAGCGGATACTGTTTAGTGGCGATCAGCAGTTTGGTCAGATCCTGGGCGGTGGAGACGTTTTTAATCGACAGGCCGGTCGGCTCAACGAAACGGGTATGGGTCATGCCGAGGGATTTCGCTTTGGCGTTCATTGCACGGATAAATGCGTTGTAACCACCAGGGTAATGGTGCGCCAGGCTGGCCGCCGCACGGTTTTCCGATGACATTAGCGCCAGCAGCAGCATATTTTTACGGCTGATTTCACTGTTCAGCCGCACGCGTGAATAAATCCCTTTCATCTCCGGCGTCTGGCTGATGTCGACTTTCAGGATCTCATCCAGCGGCAGACGGGCGTCTAACACCACCATCGCCGTCATCACTTTGGTAATGGACGCAATGGGACGCACCAGATTAGGGTGGCTGGAATATAGCACCTTATTGGTTTGCAGGTCGACGATCATGGCGCTGCCGGAAGCGATTTCCGGTTGGGCGGCAGGTTGGATCACCGCCGTTTTCGCCGCGACGGCCACAGGCGCAAAGGGTACAGCCAGCATGAGCGCAAGGCTCAGGAGTGAATGACGGATTGTAGTCGGCATGGTTTTACTTCAGAAAATTATTCACGCACGTTGTGACGCACACCGCTTCCATACGCTCAATGAATATTTGGAAGCTGGCGCCGGGATGATACTCCGGCGTCCAGCTTTATCGCTACAGGAGAATCGTGATTTAAGAGTACATTGCGCCAGTTTTAACCGGCAATGCACCTTCATCAGAATAGACGATATCCGTAACCCCACAAGACCACAGTCAACGCCAGCAGGACTTCCAGCACTAAAACACCAATCGCCAGGGTCGAACTGGAGAAGCTCAGCCCCTCTTCGCGATTAATGTTGAGGAACGCCGGAACGCCGATGTACAGCAGATAGCCGGTATAAAACAGCGCAATCGTCCCCACCAGCGCACACAGCCAGACGATGGGATACAGCGCGACGATACCACTCAAAAATAGGGGGGTCGCCACATAGCCGGCAAACACCATACAGTTGTTGAGTGACGGACGTTGCGGATAGTTACGCGCCATCCACCAGATAACGCGGCCCATCACCGCCACGCCCGCTAACATCAGGCCATAAAACAGGATTGCCAGCGCGAAGCCGGTAAACAGCGACAGTTTAACCACGTTGCCGTCGTCAAAATCCCAGCCGATTTGAGTGGTGCCAATAAACGCGCAAATCACCGGAACGGCCGCCATGATCAGCACGTGGTGGGTGTAGTGATGCGAAACGGTTTCGTTTTCGCCCTTAATGACCTGCATTTCACGATAAGGATGGGAAAAAAGCCCCCAGACATGGTTCATAATGCCCCCTGTTTGGTAACACGCTCACGCCAGCCGTGACGCTGGCTCCCGGAAGGATGAGATAAGTATAACGCAGGTCAGGTGATTAATTATTGAACAGCACGATTTAGCGAGGCCCGTGAAAATCGCCGCCAGACGAGGCGTTCCCGGCCTCGGGGTGTATTCTTACTACAATGAATAACATGGAGTGAACTCACTCACGATGGATGTTTCAGCACTCATTTCACAATATGGCTATGCGGCGTTGCTGGTGGGCAGCATGGCGGAGGGAGAAACCATCACCCTGTTGGGCGGCGTGGCGGCGCATCAGGGTTTACTGGCGTTTCCGCTGGTGGTGCTGGTGGTGGCGCTGGGCGGGATGATTGGCGACCAGGTGCTCTATTTACTGGGACGGCGCTATGGCGCGAAGTTGCTCAAATGCTTTAATAAGCATCAGGATAAAATCGCCTCTGCGCAGAAGCTGATTGCCCGCCATCCGCTGTTGTTTGTGCCCGGATGCCGGTTTATGTACGGTTTTCGCATAATTGGGCCGCTGCTGATCGGGGCCAGCCACGTGCCGCCAAAGGTGTTTCTGCCGCTGAATATTATCGGCGCGCTGGTCTGGGCGGCGCTGTTTACCACCCTGGGCTATGTGGGGGGCGAAGTGATTGCGCCGTGGCTACACTCCCTCGACCAGCACCTGAAACACTGGATTTGGCTGGCGCTGGCCGTGGGATGCGTGGCGCTACTGCGCTACGGCTTTAAACGCCGCCAGCGTAAAAAGCCTCACTCCTGAGGTTTAAACTGCGGGTTGGCGAGCATAAAACCACCGTCAACGATAAACGACTGGCCGGTGGCATAAGCCGCCTGCTCTGAACACAGCCAGGCCACCAGGCTTGCGATCTCTTCCGTGCGTCCCGGACGCGCCAGCGGCACCGTCGGCAGCGAGCCGGGTTTCACGTCTTCTTCATCCATATCATTCATCGGCGTGGCGATGGCGCCAGGCGCGACGGAATTCACCAGAATGCCGTGGCTCACCAGTTCCAGCGCCATTGATTTCGTCAGGCCGCCGAGGGCATGCTTGGCAGCCGTGTACGCGCTGGCTTCGGGCAACGGCGTATGCTCATGAACCGACGTGATATTGACGATGCGCCCGCCCTCCCCCTGTTTCACCATCGCACGCGCGGCGATTTGCGAACACAAAAACGCGCCATCCACGTCCACGGTAAACACGTTGCGCCAGTCTTCAAACGGCATATCCAGAAATGCTGCTTTTGACATCGCCCCCGCATTGTTCACCAGCACGTCAATGCGCCCGAAACGGTCGATCAGTTCCTGAATGGCGTTAGCGCCGTCAGGCAAATGGCTTAAATCAAGCTGGACCATTTCCACATTGCGGCCAAACGATCGCACCTGTTCGGCGGTCTCTTTGGCGCCCTTGTCGTCGCTATGCCAGGTAATACCGATGTCGAAACCTTGCTGTGCCAGTAATTCCGCGCATTTCTTGCCGATGCCGGAATCGGAAGCGGTCACTATTGCAACTCGTTGGGTCATGGGTCGTCCTCTCTGGATGCGAAGAAAGGATAAGTATAGAAAAGGAACAGGAGAGCAGCGTAAGCAAGGGTAAAGCCCGGTTTCTCATCGGCGAAGCGGGAACCGCCTCGCCACTTTCTCAATCTTTCCTATACTCAGTTACGGATGTACTGGTTAACAAACAGAGGGAAAGCGATGAAAATTATTCTATGGGCGGTTTTGATTATCTTTTTGATTGGGCTGTTGGTGGTTACGGGTGTGTTTAAGGCGATTTTCTAAATCGTGATGCTATCCACGGGGTACGCCTGCCGGGCGTACCCGTCAATCGCCGTAGCAATCGACGGCGAATCCGTTAAGGTACGGATAGTGGTAAACAGTTCAGCCGCCTGCGGATAGGCTTTTCGTAAATAACCCAACCACTGCTTAATGCGCGCCACATGGTACATGCCGGTGTCACCCTGCTTCTCAAGCTGAGTGTATTTTTGCAGTAATTCAACCACCTCCGGCCAGGCCATCGGCGCTTCGTTGTATTTTACGACCCGGCTTAAATTTGGCACATTCAGCGCGCCGCGCCCGACCATAACCGCGTCACAACCCGTGGCCTGCAAACACGCCTGGCCGCTCTCCCAGTCCCAGATTTCGCCATTGGCGATCACCGGAATCGACAGGCGTTGGCGAATTTCACCAATTGCCGCCCAGTTGATGCGCTCGGCTTTATAACCATCCTCTTTGGTGCGGCCATGCACCACCAGTTCGGTAGCGCCCGCCTGCTGCACCGCATCGGCGATGTCGAACTGACGGGCGTCGCTGTCCCAGCCGAGGCGTACTTTCACCGTCACCGGTAAGTTTGCCGGGACCGCTTCACGCATCGCCTTCGCGCCGCGATAAATCAGATCGGGATCTTTGAGCAATGTCGCCCCGCCGCCGCTGCCGTTAACCAGCTTTGAGGGACAGCCGCAGTTAAGGTCCACACCCCAGGAGCCCAGCTCCACCGCGCGGGCGGCGTTTTCCGCCAGCCACTGCGGGTGCTGGCCTAAAAGTTGAATGCGCACTAACGTGCCCGACGGGGTGCGGCTCTGGTGATGCAGTTCCGGGCAGAGTTTATAGAAGGATTTTGCTGGCAGCAGGCTATCCACCACGCGCAGGAATTCCGTGACGCACAGATCGTAATCGTTCACGTCCGTTAACAGTTCACGTACCAGGGAATCCAGTACGCCTTCCATTGGCGCCAGTAATACACGCATAGCCGACCTCAGTAAAAAAGAGGCGCTATGGTAGCGCCTGGCGGCAAGAAGGGAAATGCATTTTACGCGATGCCATTGAGCCCGCCCGCTACGCCGGGTATGCTGGCAAAAAATATAAAAATGCTGCACCTGCACCTCCCTCTTTTACCCCCTAAATAATTCAAGTTGCAGGACAAAGCCTAAAGGGCTTTGAACAGCGCTTGCGCTGGCCCCGAAGGGGCGAAGCCGAAGGCTGAGTCACGCGGCGACGTAGCGAATCCCCAGGCGCTTACATCAGTAAGTGACTGGGGTGAGCGAGTCAAGCCAACGCATCTGCAACGTGAAGAATGACGGGGATAATACCTGACAAGGCTTGCAACTGTGCTCGCCAGGCATACTTTTGATGCCATAAAATCATGATGTGATCTGTAGCACACAATTTTCTTTAATTGTATGATGAATGCATTCCAACAAGGTTATTGATATGAGCACTATGCTGACCACAATCTGGCACTTTGTCCGTGCGTTTATCCTGATTTATGCCTGTTTGTATGCGGGTATCGCCCTGGCGGCACTGCTGCCTATCACCATTCCCGGCAGCATTATCGGCATGCTGATTATGTTTCTCCTGCTGTCGCTCCAGATCCTCCCGTCGAAATGGGTAAAACCCGGCTGTAACGTGCTGATTCGCTATATGGCGCTGTTGTTTGTGCCGGTAGGGATTGGCGTAATGCAGTATGTCGATGTGCTGAAAGCACAGTTCGGCCCGGTGGTGGTGTCATGCTTTATCAGTACCCTGGTGGTCTTTTTGGTGGTGAGCTGGAGTTCGCATCTGGTGCACGGCCAGCGCAAAGTCATCGGCCAGCAGGAGCCTAAACAATGATTGAGCATATCTGGTGGTCGCTGCCGTTAACCCTGGTGGTATTTTTCGCGGCCCGTAAGCTGGCGGCAAAATTAAAAACTCCGCTGCTGAACCCGTTACTGGTATCGATGGTGGTAATTATCCCGCTGTTGGTGTTCACCCATACGCCTTACGATCACTATTTCCAGGGCAGCAAAATCCTCAATGATTTGCTGCAACCCGCCGTGGTGGCGCTGGCGTTTCCACTGTATGAGCAACTTCACCAGATCCGCGCGCGCTGGAAATCGATCATCACCATTTGCTTTATTGGCAGTATGGTAGCGATGTTAACCGGCACCTCCGTGGCGCTGCTGATGGGCGCATCCCCGGAAATCGCCGCATCAGTGTTGCCAAAATCCGTCACCACGCCGATTGCGATGGCGGTGGGCGGCAGCCTCGGTGGCATTCCAGCTATCAGCGCGGTGTGCGTGATTTTCGTCGGGATTTTGGGCGCGGTCTTTGGCCATAGCCTGCTGAATATCATGCGCATTCGCACCAAATCGGCGCGCGGCCTGGCGATGGGCACCGCCTCGCACGCCCTGGGTACCGCCCGCTGCGCGGAGCTGGACTATCAGGAAGGCGCGTTTAGTTCGTTGGCGCTGGTGATTTGCGGGATTATCACTTCACTCATTGCCCCGTTTTTATTCCCGGTGATCCTGGCGTTCTGGTCGTAAAATTTGCGAGATGTCGCGCAAATTTGTATGAAAGAATTTTTGTTGCATAAATAACGAGATGCACGTCACATATCAAGCCTCTCTGGCTCCGTAAACTACGGATCCAGTAACCGATATAAAGAGGCCTTGCCATGCATTCACGATTTCATACTGCCTTTGCCGGGCTTTCTCAGCCTCTGCAAACCGCGCTTGCTCCCCTGCTGGATGACGAACATTTTCCAGCGATGCTGACTGCCGGGCAGTCTCAGCAGATCCAACGCCAGTGCGGGCTCAACGAAGACGAACTGGCGTTCGCTTTACTGCCGCTCGCGGCAGCGTATGCCGAAACCCCCATCTCCCATTTTAACGTTGGGGCTATCGCACGCGGCGTTAGCGGAAATTTATGGTTTGGTGCGAACATGGAATACCCGGGCATCGCGCTGCAACAGACTATCCACGCCGAACAAAGCGCCATTACTCACGCCTGGATGAGCGGCGAAACCGGTCTGCGGGCGATTACCGTTAACTACACCCCGTGCGGGCACTGCCGCCAGTTTATGAATGAACTGAACAGCGGCCTCGATTTGCATATCCATTTACCTGGTCGCGCCGCCGCCAGGCTGAAAGACTATTTGCCAGACGCTTTCGGCCCGCGCGATCTGGATATCAAAACCACCATTTTCGACGCGGAAGACCACGGCTTTGCGGTAGAAGGCGATGCGTTGAGCCAACAGGCGATTAAAGCGGCCAACCGCAGCCACGCGCCCTACACCCAGTCGCCCTGTGGCCTGGCGATGGAATTGCGCGACGGCACTCTCCTCACCGGCAGCTACGCTGAAAACGCGGCATTCAATCCTTCCCTGCCGCCGTTACAGGCCGCGCTGAACCTGGTGATCCTCAAGGGTTATGGCTTTGCGGATATCCAGCGCGCCATTCTCGCTGAACTGCCGAATGGCAATATCAGCCAGTGGGCACCGACGGTTTCAACTCTTAACGGTCTGGGCTGCCACAATGTCGATCGGGTGCTGCTGGCCTGACGCGTAACGCCACACCGTGCGGAATGCTTAATTTTAATCCACCCGCACGGTGAGCGGTTGCGCTCGCCTGGCGGGTAAAGTAGCCTTGATGGCAATTTTCCTGTTCCGAGCCACCTGAATGTTGAAGCGCCTGTTGTACAGCCTGGTTGTGTTTATCGGCTTACTGCTGTTAGCGGCGCTGCTTCTCGATCGCTGGATAAGCTGGAAAACCTCCCCTTACGTCTATGACGAATTGCAGGACCTACCCTACCGCCAGGTGGGCGTGGTGCTGGGCACCGCCAAGTATTACCGCACCGGTGTCATTAACCAGTACTACCGCTACCGCATCCAGGGTGCGATCAACGCCTATAACAGTGGCAAAGTGAATTACCTGCTACTGAGCGGCGATAATGCGCTGCAAAGCTACAACGAACCGATGACCATGCGTAAGGATCTGATCGCCGCTGGGGTCGATCCGGCAGACATCGTGCTGGATTACGCCGGGTTCCGTACCCTGGACTCTATCGTTCGCACCCGCAAAGTGTTCGACACTAACGACTTCATTATCATCACCCAACGTTTCCATTGCGAGCGGGCGCTGTTTATCGCCCTGCACATGGGGATTCAGGCCCAGTGTTACGCGGTGCCTTCGCCGAAAGATATGCTGACGGTGCGGGTCCGGGAATTTGGCGCGCGGCTTGGCGCACTTGCCGATCTGTATATTTTCAAACGCGAACCGCGCTTTTTAGGGCCGCTGGTGCCGATCCCGGCGCTGCACGATGTGCCGGACGATGCGCAGGGCTACCCGGCAGTGACGGCGGAACAGCTACTCGAACTGCAAAAGGCGAAATAACGGCGTTTTGTTGACCGTATCGTTCTCCTCCATTCTGAATTATTCATTTCCGGTTATCCCGGAAACTGTCCTCATTTATACAGCGTCTACACTGACTTATGCGCAACGCGTGTGTCACACGCCGTCAAAAGGGAATAACTATGCTGATGGGAAAAACCTCAAAAATACTTTTCGCGCTGATACTGGCGCTGGTCACGCTGGCACTCTGGAGCATTTTACGCCCCTGGTTCTCCTCGTTACTTTGGGCCGCTATTCTCGCCGTCATTTTTTACAAAATGAAAATTTGGTTGAGCCGTGCTACCGGGGGCCGCAATGGCCTGGCGGCGCTGCTGACACTGGTGGTGATCTGCTTAATTGTTTTCACGCCGTTAGCGATTATCGCCTCGTCGCTGGCGCGGGAATTTAATACCGTCTATCAGAACCTGCAAAGCGACAACGCCAATATCGCCAGGCTGTTTTACGAATATCTCGGCTATCTGCCTGACTGGGCGCGTGGCCTGCTGGCGGAATACCAGCTCGATAACCTTACCGATATCCGCAGCAAACTGTCCGACGTTGCCATGAAGGGTAGCCAGTATGCCGCTGGCAGCGTTTTGCTGATCAGTAAAAACACCTTTAGCCTGGCGGTAGGATTCGGCGTGATGCTGTACCTGCTGTTCTTCTTCCTGAAAGACGGCGCGCGGCTGGTGGAACTGGCGTTTAAAGCAATCCCGCTGGAAAACAACATGAAATACCGCCTGTTCGCCCGCTTTGCCGCCGTGGCACGCGCCACGGTAAAAGGCACCGTGGTGGTCGCAGTGGTTCAGGGCGCGTTAGGGGGCATCGCGTTTTACTTTGCGGGCATTGAAGCCAGCCTGCTGTGGGGCGCGCTGATGGCGTTCCTGTCGCTGATCCCCGCGGTGGGGACGGCATTGGTGTGGATCCCGGCGGCGATATACCTGTTCGCCACGGGTTTGATTATAAAAGGCTTGTTACTGACGCTGTGGTTTGTGGTGGTGGTTGGCCTGTCGGACAATATTCTGCGTCCACTGCTGGTAGGTAAAGACATCCGCATGCCGGACTGGCTGATCCTGATCACGACCCTGGGCGGGCTAAGCATTTACGGCATCAACGGCTTTGTGATTGGCCCGATGGTCGCGGCGCTGTTTGTCACCTGCTGGAACTATTTCTATCAGGCTGACCAGGAGAAACGGCGGCTGAATGGCGATGAATCGAAAGTGCCTGCCCAGCAGGAGATTACCCCGCCTAAGCGCTAATACAAAAAAAGCCCCCGAATGTCGGGGGCTGGACGAAACAAGTCAATATTACTTCTTACGGGCGTATTTCAGGGAATCCAGGGCAACCGCGAAGATGATGATTGCGCCTTTGATGATGTACTGCCAGTACGGGTTCACGCCGATATAGGTCAGGCCGTAGTTGATAACCGTAAAGATGATCACACCGGTTACCACACCAATCACTGTACCCACGCCGCCGCTGAACGACACGCCGCCAACTACGCACGCGGCAATCGCATCCAGTTCATACATAAAGCCGAGGTTGTTGGTGGCAGAGCCGATACGGCCCGCTTCCAGCATACCGCCGAAGGCATAGAACACGCCGGACAGCGCATAAATCATCAGCAGGTTCAGGGCCACGTTAACGCCAGACACTTTCGCCGCTTCCGGGTTGCCGCCGATAGCGAAAATGTTTTTACCGAAGCGGGTTTTATTCCACAGGATCCAGACGAACGCCACCGCAATCAGCGCATAGAAGGTGATGTAGGAGAGCCGGAAACTGCCCAGCGCCACAAAGCCCTGGGTAAAGGTTGAGAAGCCGCTGTCGAAACCGGAAATCGGCGATGCGCCCACAAAGTCGTAATACAGGGAGTTAATACCGTAAACGATAATCATGGTGCCCAGGGTGGTGATAAACGGCGTTACGTTAAGGTAAGCGATAACGATGCCGTTGATCAGGCCGATAATCGCGCCGATAGCGCAGACAATCAGGATCACCACCGGAATCGGCATGGTGGCCATTTCCGGGAACACTTTGTTGGCGTTTTCCATCGACTGCAACAGGGTTGCTGCGACCACCGCCGCCAGGCCAACCTGGCGACCGGCAGACAGGTCAGTACCCTGGGTGACGATAAGCCCCGCCACGCCCAGCGCGATGATAATACGGACCGAAGACTGGGTCAGGATGTTACTTAAGTTCAACAGGCTTAAAAAAGTTGGATCCTGGAAAATAATAATGGCCAGCAAAACTAAAAGGACGACGTAAATACCGCCTTCTTTCAGATAAGTGAGAAAACTTTTCTTATTTAACGCACTCATGAGGAGCCCCTGATATTAAAGGTGCAAAGACGCAAGACGCAAAATTTCATTCTGCGACGTCGTTTTGGTGTCAACAATTCCGGAAACGAGACCATTGCTCATCACCAGGATACGGTCGGTTATTCCTAACAGCTCTGGCATTTCAGAGGAGATGATAATGATCCCTTTGCCTTTTTTCGCCAGTTCAGCAATCAGCTGATAAATTTCAAACTTCGCGCCGACGTCAATACCACGGGTCGGTTCATCGAGCATTAATATTTCCGGCTGGGTTAACAGCCAGCGCCCGATAATGACCTTCTGCTGGTTACCACCGGAAAGCGAACCAATCTGGGTGCGATGGCCCGGCGTTTTTACGCGCATGGCATCAATCACCCATTGGGTGTCGCTCTTCATGCGGGAATTATCCAGCAGCCCGACTTTGTTTTTGTATTTGCGAATGTTGGAAATAAGCGAGTTAAAGCCGATATCCAGATAGGCATAGATACCCGTTGAGCGACGTTCCTCGGTCACCAGAGCAAAACCGTGGTTAATGGCCTCATTAGCGTTATGGTTATTAATTTGTTTCCCATGCAGCTTAATGGTCCCGGCGGATTTTTCGCGAATACCGAATAAGGTTTCCACAATATCGGTACGCTTTGCACCCACCAGCCCGGCAATACCTAAAATCTCGCCTTTATGCAGATCGAAGCTGACGTCGCGAATTGACGGCTGACGCAACGAGGTCAGGTTTTTCACTTCGAGGATCACTTCGCCCGGCACGTTTTCTTTATCCGGGAAGCGCTGGTTCAGGGAACGGCCAACCATCATGGCGATGATCTTATCCATATCCAGCCCTTCCAGCGGCTGGGTGGCAATCCACTGACCATCACGAAGAATGGTTATTTCATCGCACAACTGAAAGATCTCTTCCATTTTATGGGAGATATACACGATGCCGCAGCCGCGCTCTTTCAATTTACGAATAATTTTGAACAGATGATTGACCTCTTTTTCCGTTAAGGAAGACGTCGGCTCATCCATAATGACGATCTTAGCGTCATAAGAAAACGCTTTGGCGATTTCGATCATCTGCATCTGCGATACAGAAAGCGTACCTACGCGAGCACGCGGATCGATATCAATATCCAGCTCATCAAAAATCGCTTTGGTATCGCGGTACATTTTGTCCTGATCGACAAACACGCCTTTGGTGGGATAACGGCCCAGCCACATGTTGTCCATCACGGAGCGTTGTAATACTAAGTTTAATTCCTGGTGAACCATTGAGATGCCATTTTCCAGTGCTTCCTTGGTAGACTGGAAATCGATCTCTTTCCCCTGGAAAAGAATGCTGCCGGAATCTTTTTTATAGATCCCAAAAAGGCATTTTAATAATGTCGATTTGCCCGCCCCGTTTTCCCCCATTAATGCATGGATAGAATGCGGGCGAACTTTCAAATTAACATTATCCAGTGCCTTAACGCCCGGGAATGACTTGTCGATACCACTCATTTCTAACAAGTATTCGCCTGAGGATTGCGTATTCGTGCTGACCATAGTTATACCTGGTGGCGTATAGGTTGACGGGTATGACGAGTTTAAAAAAGGGCGCAGCTCGCGCCCTTAAAATACGGCTTATTATTTGTTGGTGAACTCAGCCAGGTTGGCTTTATCAACACCGACGTAAGGAATACGTACAACTTTATTGTCGATTTTCCAGTTAGTACCGTCAGCGGCACCTTTGCCTTCCGCCAGGTTTTTCGCCAGATCGAAGGTTGCTTTCGCCTGGTTGTTGGCGTCGTTCAATACGGTACCGGCCAGAGCGCCAGATTTAACCAGCGCCAGGGCTTCCGGCAGGGCGTCAACGCCGAACACCGGAATGGATGATTTGTTATGGGCTTTCAGCGCTTCAACCGCGCCCATTGCCATGGCGTCATTGTTAGCGATAACCACTTCAATTTTGTTTGCGTTCGGACCAGACAGCCATGCGTCCATCTTGTCTTTCGCCATTGCGGTATCCCACATTGCGGTATCAAGCTGCAACTGCTGGGTTTTGATGCCCTTGTCATTCAGCTCTTTGATCACGTAAGTGGTACGCGCTTCTGCATCCGGGTGTCCCGGCTCGCCTTTCAGCAGTACGAACTGAATCTGGCCGTCTTTGTTCAGATCCCAACCCTGGTTTGCAGCCCAGTGTTTAGCAATCAGGTCGCCCTGAATGATGCCGGATTCTTTGGAGTCAGTTCCTACGTAGTACGCTTTGTCATAGCTATCCAGCGCTTTACGGGACGGCTCTTTGTTGAAGAACACGATAGGAACGTTCTGGCCGCGCGCTTTTTCAATCACCGTGCCCGCCGCTGCCGGGTCAACCAGGTTGATTGCCAGAGACTTCACGCCTTTCGCCAGCAGTACGTCGATTTGGTCGTTCTGTTTGGACTGGTCGTTCTGCGAGTCATTCATCAGCAGTTGAACATCCGGAGAGGCGGTAGCTTCCTTCTCAATCGCCTTACGCACAACAGACATGAAGTTATCGTCATACTTATAAATGGTCACACCGATACGATCGGCTGCCTGAGCAGCGGTACCAAACAGCATGCAAGACATCACAGCGGACAGAGTCAACACCTTCTTATTCATGGTATCTCCGGTATTTGCAGGGTAGTTCTTATGAATAATGGACGGCAGGACAGCGTGGAATTCACGTTACTGACTGCCTAAGTTCATTTATGAAAAAATTCTTCCGTGACAGGTAACGCTCCCGTACTGCGTGTTATTTGCGCTTTCAGGCTTGTCGTCTATGGTTATCGTTACATAGTGTTTCAGCCCCTAAAACGCTGACATCATAGTCAGCGCCTTGTTAAGATACTGTGAATTTACTCACAGATTGAAAGCGGTTACATCACTCAGATTTATAAACTAGTGATCGGAGCCACAATTTGGCGGCCTGTGACTGAGTGGCGACGCACTAAAGTCGGCATAAAACAGTGGCTTGCTGCATTATCGAGCAGCCCCTGCGAGCCCTGTAACGCCAGCTCTGTCGCCAGCCGCGCCATTGAAACAATGGGGTAACGCACTGTGGTCAATTGCGGGTCGGTGTAACGCGCCATCGGGATGTCATCAAAACCAATCAATGACAAATGCTGCGGCACGGCAATACCGTTATCTTTCAATGCCGTTAGCGCGCCTGCCGCCATGCCATCGTTATAAGCAAACACAGCGGTTAGCTGGAGATTACGACCCAGCAGCTCCACCATAGCCGCCTCACCCCCTTGCATATCCGGCGAACCGGTGCCGACCCAGCTTTCAGGCACGACAATCCCCTGCTCCGCCAGCGCACGCTGCCAGCCTTCACGGCGGTGATCGTTATCTTCAATGGCGTGGCTTGAGGCCAGATAACCGATGCGCTGGTGGCCATTGCTTTGCAGCATCCGCGTTGCCATCATCGCGCCGGTGATGTTATCCAGGCCCACGCAGCGGTGTTCATAGCCGGGGACGATACGGTTAATCAGCACCATGCCGGGGATCTGATCCATAAACTGCGCCAGCTCGTCATCGCCCAGCTCCTTCGCATGAACAATCAACGCGTTACAGCGATGGCGAATCAACACCTCAATGGCATGGCGCTCTTTTTCTGCTTCATGGTAACTGTTGCCAATGAGGACATATTTTTGATGCTGCTGGGCAACGGTATCTACCGCTTTTACCAGCGCGCCGAAGAAGGGATCGGAGACGTCCATCACCACCACGCCGATGGTATCGCTGACCTGGGTGGCCAGCGCCTGGGCATTGGCGTTGGGGCGATATCCCAGCTGGTTCACGGCTTGCAGGACCATCTCGCGCGTCTCTGGGCTCACCAGCGCGCTGTTGTTCAAAACCCGGGAAACGGTGGCGACGGATACGCCCGCCTGACGTGCGACATCACGAATGGTGATCATAACCATCATCCTGTTTATTTTGGCAGCAACTCACGAATACCCCCTGTGTTAAGCTCAGGATATTCTGTCAGCGCGTGAATAGATGCTGCGTGAAGCGCATCACACCGCTGAAAACGGTTACATGCAAAATGTTAATGATTGTGATCTGGATCGTTATCTGTCTGTGCGGGAAAGGCTAACCCCTGATGCCCGTGCGGTTAATTGCCGCCACAGCCATTCCACCGGTCCCTGGCGGAAATAACGCAACCACCAGACGGAGAGCAGCAGGTTAACGCCCCATACCGCCGGAACAAAGGCCAGCAGTTGCAGGCGGTCGAATTTCATAAACAGACCAAAGCGATTGAACAGCGTGGTGCAGATAAGGGTTTGTAGCAGGTAATTACTGAGCGCCATGCGCCCCACGCACACCACTGCGCCGGTAATGCGCCAGCGGGAAAGCTGCGGCCAGAAACCGTAAATCAGCGCGGTATAGCCCAGCACCTGAAACGGCGCACCCAGCTCGCGCGGGGCCTGTAACAGAAAGCCGCACCAGCGGTATGCCCAGTTGAGGTGCCATTGCAGGAGGATTGACGGCAGGTTAATCGCCACGCCAATCAGTATCAGAACAGCGCCCATGCGCCGGTAGTGCCCTGGGCTAAACTGCCCTTTCAGCCAGCCGCTGCGCATCAGCGCCGCGCCGATCAGCATCAGGCCCGCCAGTTGCCAGCCATACTGCGCGCCCAGCGCCAGCAACATAGAGGAAAGCAAATCCGCGCGGTAGCGAATAGCCTCCATTCCCCCTTCGGTTCGCCGGAACTGCTCCAGTTGCAGGGCAGACTCATCAGGTATCCAGGCGCGATTAAGCTGATCGCCGGAAATCAGGCCCAGCAAAATTAATACCCCCAGCCCCACCAGAAACAGCATCAGGCCGGTATTGAATAACGACTTCACGCTGGGAGCGTCGCGGATTAATCGCCAGCTGATCAGCCCCACCAGCCCGTAAGCCAGCAGAATATCGCCATCCCACAGCAGCAGACCGTGGCAAAAACCGAGCAAGACTAATAGCGTCAGGCGTGACTGTATCCAGCGCTTGCCGCGCACCAGCAGCATTTGCAGGCCCGCACCGAACAACAGCGCAAACAGGGTCAGGAACTTCACCTGGGCAAACAGGTCGAGCAGCGCCCAGGTCCAGGCGTCGCGGGAGGTGATATCGCCGTACCAGGCGGGATTGAGATAGGCGGCTTTCGGCAGGCCGAAAGCCATAATATTCAACAGCAGGATGCCAAGAATGGCAACGCCACGAACCGCGTCAAGCGTGACATTTCGTTCCATGCATCCGGCCTTCTGTTAGCTGTGGTGACGCACCGCGCGCAAAAATTCCTGACGCGTATTCTGGCTGGACTTGAACAGCCCGCCGAGCGAGGTCGTGGTCGTCGCGCTGGTCGCATCGCGAATGCCGCGCGCTTTCACGCAGTAATGCACCGCATCAATAGACACCGCCACATTGTTGGTGCCAAGCAGGGTTTGCAGGGCGACCAGGATCTGCTGGGTTAAACGCTCCTGCACCTGAGGGCGCTGGGCGAAGAACTGCACGATGCGGTTAATTTTCGACAGGCCGATCACCGACTCTTTGGGAATATAGGCCACGGTGGCTTTCCCGTCGATGGTCACAAAGTGGTGTTCGCAGGTGCTGGTCAGGGTAATGTCCCGCACGGTCACCATTTCATCGACCTTCATTTTGTTTTCAATGACGGTGATTTTCGGGAAGTTGGCGTAATCCAGCCCGGAGAAAATCTCATCGACATACATTTTGGCGATGCGATGCGGCGTTTCCATTAAACTGTCATCGCTCAGATCCAGATTGAGCAGTTGCATGATTTCGCTCATATGATCGGAAATGAGGCGCTTGCGGGTTTCGTTATCCAGTTCGCGCAACGGCGGACGCAACGGCGTCTCCAGACCGCGGGCGACCAGCGCCTCATGAACCAGAGCGGCTTCTTTACTGAGTGATGACATTTATTTTTCTCCTGCAGGTGTGGCGTACCTCTGCCCTCACCGGGGCAAAGTGCGCATTCATTGTGCGTGAGCCGGTGCACATAATCCAGTATTCACCATGATAATTATTGAAATTGGTCTGGCCTTTCAGCCTCACGCTTCCAGACCAGCCCGGCGGCGATAAACAGCGCCACACCGGCAATCCACAACGCGGGCTCCAGCCTGCCGGTAAAGGCCGTGGAGAGCGCCGAGGTCATTGGCCCACCCAATTGCCCAACAGCATAGCCAGTGGTTAATAGCCCGGCCATATAACGGGTATGCTGCGGCGCCAGCTCGCGCCCGTAGAGCAGAGAAAGCTGCACCGCGCATAAAAAACCGCCGCCCACCAGTAACGCGCCGACCACCAGCCCCGCCATTGCTGGCAATAACGCGGCGCCCAGTACGCCGATGCCCTGTAATAACAGCACCACCGCCAGCCGCTGGTTGCTGGACCCTACGTGGCGCAGGGCGATACTCAACGCGATACCGCACACCGCCGCGATGCCAAACACCGGCCAGACGAACTGCGCCATAAAGCTGCCGGGAAAGCGCGCTGCCGCCATTTGCGATAAAAACGTGGCGGGCAAAATGTAGCCGAAACCGGCGAGGCTGTAGCTCCAGACCAGGCGCTTCAGGCCGGGCGTGAGCGTCAAAGGTTGCGGCTGGCTCTCCGGGCGGTGCAACTGCCCTTTACGCGGCAAATTACGCGCGATAAGGCTAATCAGGATCAGCGCCAATACCCCGTAAACCAGCCAGCCCTGATACGCGTGCAAATCTCCTGCCTGGATGCCAACAGCCAACAACCCGCTAATGGCGATGCCCGCGCCCGGCCCGGCGAACACCGCCGCGCTTAACCCCGGTTTGCCGAAATGCGCCAACTGTTCGTTGGTCCAGGCGGCGATCAGCACCATCGCCCAGCCGCTCATACAGCCAATCACAAAACGAATAACGGCGTGGCTCCAGGCTTCCGGGGCCAGGGCAGAGAGCAACGTCAGCCCCACCGCGCCCCAGACACCGAGATGCAACCGGCACTCCACGTGGCGGTGCGCGCGCATCGCGTCCCACGCCCCCACCAGATAACCAAGATAGTTAATCGCCGCCACCAGCGCGGCGCTGGTCAGGGTTAGCTGCCCTTCGGCTATCATTAACGGCACCTGTGGCGTAAAAGCAAAACGACCAATGCCCATTGCCACAACCAAAACCAGAAAACCCGTTATCGCAATTCGCAGCGCCACGGTCACTCCATTTGTTACAATGCGGTTATATCAATGATGCAGGATAGCGCAATAAAGCTGAACTGAATTTTTTTCACCGTAAAATGAACAACCTGCGTATGCTGCTTAAATGAATAACTTGCGTCCCCTTTCGATACCCCAAGGAGCCATTATGGAGATGATTGAAGAGCACCGCTGTTTTGAAGGTTGGCAACAGCGCTGGCGTCACCATTCAGAGGTGCTCAACTGCACCATGACCCTGAGCGTATTTTTGCCGCCGCCGGTTTCCGCTAATCCACCGCCGGTGCTGTACTGGCTTTCGGGCCTGACCTGCAATGATGAAAACTTCACTACCAAAGCCAACGCCCAGCGCGTTGCGGCGGAACTGGGGATCGTGCTGGTGATGCCGGATACCAGCCCGCGCGGCGATGATGTGGCGGATGCCGACGGCTACGACCTGGGCAAGGGCGCGGGTTTTTACCTGAATGCAACCCAGGCACCGTGGGCGGCGCATTACCGGATGTACGATTATGTGCGCGATGAACTCCCGGCGCTGGTTCAGGAACACTTTAACGTCAGCGATCGTTGCGCTATCAGCGGTCACTCGATGGGCGGCCACGGGGCGTTAATCATGGCGTTGAAAAATCCGGGCCGCTTTACCTCGGTTTCCGCGTTTGCGCCCATTGTGAACCCGGTGCGCGTACCCTGGGGCCAGAAAGCGTTTAGCGCTTATCTGGGAGAGGATCAAAGCCAATGGGCCGCGTGGGACAGTTGCGCGCTAATGGCGCAGGCGCAAGCCGAACATCAGATCCCCACGCTGGTGGATCAGGGCGATAACGATCAGTTTTTGGCGGATCAGCTCCAGCCTGCGCAACTGGCGGAAGTGGCGCGTCAGACCGGCTGGCCGCTAACCCTGCGCATCCAGCCGGGCTACGATCACAGCTACTTCTTTATTGCCTCGTTTATTGAAGATCATCTGCGTTTTCATGCTGAACATCTTTTTGCTGAGGCATAATAAAAAAAGGGTATCCCACCAGGAATACCCTTCTCACTTCTCAGCGCCCCATCAGAAGCGGTAATCCATCGCGACAAAGTAACGACGGCCGTCTTCGTTATAACTGTAATCTTCACGGCTCAGGTCTTTATCGCCGAGGTTCATTACGCCGGTACGCAGTTTGACATTCTTCGTGGCCTGCCAGGCCGCGCCTGCGTTCCAGATCACGTAGCCGCCGGTGGCAGTGGTGGCTGCCGTGGTGGCGCGCTGTTCGCCGGTATAGTTGCCCGACACGTAGAACGACCAGTCTTCCAGCGGCGTCCAGTCTACGGTGCCGTTGGCGGTATGGAACGGCAGCGATGACAGCGGTTTGTTGCCGCCCGCGCTCAGGTCACGCCCGTCGTTATAGGTGTAATTCAGGGTCAGTTTCCACTGGTCGTTGAACGGCACTTTCAGCTCGGTTTCTACGCCGCGAATCCGGGCTTTGTTAACGTTGTAATAGCGGAAGATCGGCTCGCCATCACTGTTGAACCCTACAAAGTTGCTGTAGCTCGGCGCCAGCGTGCGGCTTTGCGTACGGTCGATGTTGATCATATCGTCAATGTCGTTCTGGAAGGTGGTGACGCTGGCGGTTACGCCCTCCAGCCACCCTTCTTCCCCGGCGTAGTACAGGCCGAGCTCGTAGCTTTCGCTGGTTTCCGGCTTCAGATCCGGGCTACCGACGATTTCGCACGCGCCACGGCAGGAACCGGTAGTCCAGTCCGGGCTCAGTTGCAGCAGCGAAGGCGCTTTGAACGCGGTGGACCAGCCGCCCTTCACCGTCAGGGTGTCGGTGGCGTTGTAGACCAGATACGCACGCGGGCTCCAGTGGTCGCCATAGGTTTCGTGATCGTCCATACGCAGACCCGCGGTCAGCGCCAGCGGATCGATAATCCGCCATTCGTCTTCCAGGAACAGCGCGTACTGGTTAGCAGAGGTTTCGCTACTGTTGCCGCCCGTCAGGTTGACCGGATCGTTGAGTTTGTCATGGCGGTATTCGCCGCCGAAGGTCAATAACTGGTTGATCGCGCCAATTGGCAGCACGTATTTCCCGTCGAGGGTATTACTTTCGGAGGTAATGGTGCCGGTGCTGGCAGGATCTTTATTATCGAGTTTTTCACCGTAGAAGCGCAGCTCGCTGTTGCCTAAATCCCAGCGTCCGTTGTGGCCGATAGCGTAAGTTTCGCGCTCGAGGCGGTCTTTGGCGAGAGAATCAGAATCACGGTCCTGGCGGTCGCGGCCATAGGAAAAGTCGATGTCGTGGTCCTGGTTCGGGGTCCAGTTGAATTCCACATTGGCGTCGCGGCTGGTGAAGCCTTCGATACGCGGGGTTTCGCCGGTGCTGGTCGGTTGCTGATCGTCTTTTTCGCGCTTTGACAGGCTGCCATACACTTTCACACCCAGCACATCGTCAATCAGTGGGCCGCTAGTGAAGAACTGGCCGTTGTAAGTATCACCACGATCGCGGTGTTCCTGGATGGTGGTATCTGCGGTAACAGACCCGTGCCAGCTTTTGCCAACTTTACGGGTAATGATGTTCACCACGCCGCCCAGGGCGTCGGAGCCGTACAGCGAGGACATCGGGCCGCGTACCACTTCGATACGTTCGATGGCGTCTACCGGGATCCAGTTCAGGTCGAAATCGTTATGGCGGAACACTGCGTTACGCGAGTTCACCCGCTTGCCGTCTACCAGAATCAGCGTGTAGCTGCTGCTCAGGCCGCGAATACTGACGCCCTGGCGGTTATCGCCTTCGTTAGTCAGCTGCACGCCCGGCACTTCTTTCAGCACTTCTTTCAGGTTCTGGACCGGTTTACGCTGCAAATCTTGCTGGGTGATCACACTGATACTGGCAGGCGCATCTTTCAGGTTTTGTTCGGTAGACGATGCGGTGACAACCATCGTCTCTTCTGAATTGTCAGCAGCCATAACGGGCAAGGTCAGAGTCAATGCGGACGCGCACAGTCCTCCCCTAACCAAAGGATTCAACCTAAACATTCCTTATCTCCATGAGGTGAAAAACAACACATTCAACTCATCGCTCACACTGCTGCGCCCCCGCATCGAGGCGGGTGGCTTTTTACGCGGCTAACCATAAATCAAACGAGAATGCTTATCAATTAAATTGTTAAAATTTGTTGTTAAAAGGATAAATTGAGGAGAAAGGGTAGGCAGAGTCGCGCGGGGGAAAGGAAAAAGGCGCGAGATCCGCGCCTTTAAGCTGTTATTTTTTAATGCGATCCGGGAATTCCATTTCGTTGTACTTCACAAAGTGCGATCCCTTCGTCAGCTTGTAGCCGAACCAAATAATCAGGAACAGCGGGATGCCGATATAGGTCGCCGCCACGCCGCCCCAGTCGATAGTATCCGACAGGAAGGCTTCATAATTCTGGCCGAGGGTAATAATCAGGCACAGGACGAAGGCGAAGATTGGCCCCAGCGGGAAGAACCCGGAACGGTACGGCAGATCGTTAATATCACGGCCCTGCATCACATAGCCGCGACGGAAACGGTAGTGGCTAATAGCGATACCCAGCCAGGCGATAAAGCCGGTCATCCCCGAGGTATTCAGTAGCCACAGGTACACAGTCTGGTTGCCGAACATCGAGGTCAGGAAGCACAGGCCGGCAACCACGGTAGTGGCATACAGCGCGTTACGCGGTACGCCGCCACGGGACAGTTTGGCGAAGATACGCGGCGCTTTGCCATCACAGGCCAGGGTGTACAACATACGGGTTGAGGCATACATGCCGGAGTTACCCGCCGACAGCACCGCCGTCAGGATCACCGCGTTCATGATGGCCGCCGCAGAGAGCAGGCCCGCGTGCTCAAACACCAGGGTGAACGGGCTGACGCTGATGTCTTTGACATCGTTACGCAGCAGGCTCGGATCGGTGTAAGGAATAATCAGGCTGATGATAAGAATAGCGAACACATAGAACAGCAGGATACGCCAGAACACCTGACGCACCGCGCGCGGAATGTTCTTTTCCGGGTCCTCGGATTCGCCCGCCGCAATGCCGATAAGCTCGGTGCCCTGGAAAGAGAAGCCGACGATCATCGCCACGCCGATCATCGCGGCAAATCCGCCAGCGAATGGCGCTTCGCCCATTGTCCAGTTGCTCCAGCCCGCCGGTTGCGAACCCTGGAAGATGCCCAGGATCATCAGGATGCCGACGATGATAAATACAATCACCGTGGTCACTTTGATCAGCGAGAACCAGTATTCGGTCTCACCGAAACCGCGCACCGAAATGTAGTTAATCAGGAACATAATGGCGAGGAACAGGGCGCTCCAGATCCAGCCGGGGGTGTCCGGGAACCAGTACGTCATCACCAGTTGTGCGGCCACCAGATCAACGGCGATGGTCACTGCCCAGTTGTACCAGTAGTTCCAGCCCAGCGCGAAGCCGAAGCCCTCTTCCACATATTTCTGGCCATAAGTAGCGAACGAACCGGAAACCGGCATATACGCCGCCAGTTCGCCGAGGCTGGTCATCAGGAAATACACCATCAGGCCGATCAGAATGTAAGAAAGCAGCGCGCCGCCGGGGCCCGCCTGGGAAATGGTCGCGCCAGAGGCGACAAAAAGCCCGGTGCCAATAGAGCCGCCAATGGCGATCATGGTCAGATGTCTCGCCTTTAATTCACGGCGTAAGCCAGGCGCTTGTGTGGTTTTCGTTTCGCTAACCATATAAAAATAATGCCCATCCATAAAATGAGGCGCGATTGTAGCAGAGCGTTTCCGGATATCGTGGCAGAAAATCGCGGTTATAAGAGACCTTCATGATCGGGGGAAGATTATAAGTAAAGCCGTCTTTGGGGATGTGCAAGACGGCTTTTTCACGCTATGGCCCGCAATAGCCGATAAAGCGCTGCAACGCCCGGGACAGGTGCTTTTGCCGGTGATGAATACGGTACAGCGTGCGCACCGGGCGGGACAGCGGCAGTTCCAGCTCCACCAGCGTACCCGCCGCCAGTTGTTCAGCAATCACCCGGCGCGACAGGCAGCTGATGCCAAGACCGTGGCGAACCGCGTGTTTAATGGCTTCGGAATTGCCCAGCTCCATTGAAAGATGGAAGCGCGGCAGATGGGATAGCAGTAAATAGTCGACGATTTCCCGGGTGCCGGAACCGCGCTCGCGCAGGATCCAGGGCGCGGCGGCCAGGCTTTCCAGGGTAACGGGCCCGTTAACCAGCGCATTATCCGGTGCGGCGAAGACCACCAGTTCATCATCCAGCCAGGGTTCGGTGACGATTTCCGCCATATGGCACGGGCCTTCGATAAACCCGACGTCGGCGCGAAAATCGATAATCGCGTTCACCACGTCCTGGGTGTTACCCACGCTCAATTCTAGCGGCAAATCGGGGAAATCGCGGCGATAGCGGGCAATAATTTCCGGCAGAATGTAGTTACCGATGGTGCTGCTGGCGTACACCCGAATCGCGCCGTTATCGTTGCGGAACAGCTGTTCGATTTCCCCTGCCTGTTCCAGCAGCGCCACCACACGCGGATACAGCAGGCGGCCATGCTCATTGACCACCAGCCGTTTACCGACGCGGTCAAAAAACTGCACGCCAAGCTGGCCTTCCAGATCGGTGAGCGCCGCGCTGACGGCGGATTGCGACAGCGCCAGCATTTGCGAGGCCTGCGTTGTTGAACCGCTTTTCAGCACTTCAGCAAAGACTTCTAACTGACGCAGCGTGATATGCATAATGTTTCCTTTTCGGCAGCAGTACGCCTGCTTACCACTTATAAAGATTAATTATAAATATATAATCAATTTTATTTTTAAGCTACCGCGCCGTAAGCTTTTCCCGGACAAAGGAGAAGGTTATGGCAGAAATTACCTTACAGACTCATCGCCATACGGTATGGCATTTTATTCCCGGCCTGGCGCTGTGCGCGGCTCTCACCGGCCTGGCCCTGTGGGCGGGCGCTATTCCCGCCGTTGCAGGCGCGGGCTTCAGCGCCCTGACGCTGGCGATCCTCGCCGGGATGGTTATCGGCAACACGCTATATCCAAAAATCTGGCAGCAGTGCGACGGCGGCGTATTGTTCGCGAAACAGCATCTGTTGCGTTTAGGCATTATTCTTTATGGCTTCCGTCTGACGTTTTCGCAAATTGCTGAAGTGGGCGTCAGCGGGATCGTGATTGATATCCTGACCCTGAGCAGTACCTTTTTACTGGCCTGCTTTTTAGGGCAGAAAATTTTTGGGCTGGATCGGCAGACCAGCTGGCTGATTGGCGCAGGCAGCAGCATTTGCGGCGCGGCAGCGATTCTGGCGACCGAACCGGTGATCAAAGCCGAGCCCAGTAAAGTGACGGTTGCGGTCGCGACGGTGGTGATTTTCGGTACCCTGGCGATTTTTATCTACCCGCTGATGTACCCGCTGCTGGCCCACTGGTTCAGCCCGGAGAATTACGGCATTTTTATTGGCTCGACGATGCATGAAGTCGCCCAGGTCGTGGCCGCCGGGCACGCCATCAGCCCGGATGCGGAAAACAGCGCGGTGATCGCCAAGATGCTGCGCGTGATGATGCTGGCACCGTTTTTGATTTTCCTGGCGGCGCGGGTAAAACAGCTGACTCCGGCTGGCAGCGCCCAAACCGGTAAAATCACCATTCCGTGGTTTGCGGTGCTGTTTATTCTGGTGGCGATTTTTAACTCGTTCCACCTGCTGCCTGTCGCCCTGGTGCAGGCGTTAATCATCCTGGATACGGTACTGCTGGCGATGGCGATGGCGGCGCTGGGGCTTACCACCCATATCAACGCCCTGAAAAAAGCCGGAGCTAAACCGCTGGTGATGGCGCTGATGCTGTTTGGCTGGCTGATTATCGGCGGCGGCGCGATTAATCTGGCGGTACATCACCTGCTGTAACCGGCGCGGCGCTTTCCACACCGCAGCGGCTATGATAAAAAGCGTGCTTTGCAGGTCAGACAGGAGAATGAAATGAAATATATTGGCGCACATGTCAGCGCATCCGGCGGCGTGGAGCAGGCCGTGACCCGCGCGGTAGAGATTGGCGCGAACGCTTTCGCCCTGTTTACCAAGAACCAGCGCCAGTGGCGCGCGGCACCGCTCAGCGGAGAAACTATTGATAATTTTAACGCTGCCTGCGAGCAGCATAATTTTAAGCCGGGGCAAATCCTGCCCCACGACAGCTACCTGATAAACCTCGGCCATCCGGTGGATGAAGCGCTGGAGAAATCCCGTGACGCGTTTATCGACGAAATGGCGCGTTGTCAGCAGTTGGGTCTGTCGCTGCTTAACTTCCATCCCGGTAGCCATCTGAAGCAGATCAGCGAAGACGCCTGCCTGGCGCGTATTGCCGAATCCATTAATATCGCGCTGGCGAAAACCGAAGGCGTGACGGCGGTGATTGAGAATACCGCTGGCCAGGGCAGCAACCTGGGTTTCCGCTTCGAGCATCTGGCGGCAATTATTGACGGCGTGGAAGATAAAACGCGCGTTGGGGTGTGCATCGATACTTGTCACGCCTTCGCGGCGGGCTACGATTTGCGTACCGAAGAAGATTGCGAAAAGACCTTTGCTGAATTCGAGCGCATCGTCGGGTTTCAATACCTGCGCGGCATGCACCTGAATGACGCCAAAAGCGCCTTTGCCAGCCGGGTGGACCGCCATAACAGCCTCGGCGAAGGCAACATCGGCCATACGCCGTTTAGCTGGCTAATGCGCGATGCGCGCTTCGACGGTATTCCGCTGATTCTGGAAACCATTAACCCGGACATCTGGGCAGAGGAAATCGCCTGGCTGCGGGCGCAGCAGCATGAAGCCATGGCTGTCTGAGCCATCTTTAAATGCAAAAAGGGCAGGATCTCACCTGCCCTTTTCTTTATGCGTAAATTACGCGGTTTTGGTGTTCAGCTCCGCTTCCGGACGCTTCAGGAAGGCATATGACAAACCCGCCAGCAGCGTACCGGCAACGATAGCGAACAGATAACCCAATACCGGCGTAATCGCACCAGGGATCAGCAGCACGAACAGACCGCCGTGCGGTGCCATCAGTTTCGCGCCAATTGCCATTGAGATAGCGCCCGTTACCGCACCGCCGACGATACAGCAGGGCAGAACGCGCATCGGGTCACGTGCTGCGAACGGAATCGCCCCTTCGGAGATAAAGCACAGGCCCAGCACCAGCGCCGCTTTGCCGCCTTCCTGCTGGCCTTTGTCGAATTTACGACGGGCAACCAGCGTCGCCAGGCCCATCGCCAGCGGTGGCACCATACCGGCCGCCATAATCGCCGCCATCGGCGCATAGGTTTGGGTACTCAGCAAGCCAACGCCGAACGCATAGGCCGCTTTGTTCACCGGCCCGCCCATGTCGGTACACATCATACCGCCGAGGATAGCGCCCAGCAGGACCGCGTTGGCGGTGCCCATAGTTTGCAGCCAGTGAGTCAGGCCCGCGAGGATGCCCGCGACCGGTTTGCCGATCAGGTAGATCATCGCCAGACCGACCACCAGGCTGGAGAGCAGCGGAATGATCAGGATCGGTTTCAGCGCTTCCATGCTCGGCGGCAGCTTAAGCTTCGTGCTGATGGCTTTCGCCACATAGCCCGCCAGGAAACCGGCCAGAATACCGCCGATAAAACCGGAGCCAGTGCTTACTGCCAACATGCCGCCAATCAGGCCCGGCGTCAGGCCCGGACGATCCGCGATGGAAAACGCGATATAACCCGCCAGGACCGGCACCATCAGCGCAAAGGCTGAACCACCGCCGATCTGCATCAGCGCCGCCGCCAGCGTATCCGGGGTTTTAAAGGCCTCGATACCAAACGCGAAGGAGAGCGCAATACACAAACCACCCGCGACAACCATCGGCAGCATGTAAGAGACGCCGGTCAACAGATGGCGATAAGCGCCCGCGCTCTGTTTTTTGCCTTCCTGAGAAGACGATGACGCCGCCTGTTGGGCTTCGTACGGTTTGGCTTCTGCTACCGCTTTATCCAGCTCCTGGGCGGTTTTCTTCAGCGCCAGACCGGTTGAAGTGCGGTACATCGGCAGCCCGGCGAATTTCGCCAGATCCACTTCGATATCCGCCGCCACAATCACCAGATCTGCCTGAGCGATCTCTTCCGGGGTGATAGCATTGCCCGCGCCAACGGAGCCGCGGGTTTCTACCTTCACCCACCAGCCGCGTTTTTTGGCTTCGGTTTCAATGGCTTCAGCCGCCATAAAGGTGTGCGCCACGCCAGTTGGGCAGGCGGTGACGGCAACGATACGTTTCGGGCCTTTGGCAAGGGGGGCGGCTGCCGCAGGGGCAGCCACCGGCGCGCTGTACGGCGCGGCTTTACCTTTGGCTTCGCTCAGAAACAGTTCGGGGTGCAGCACGGCGCGATCGATGTCGCCCAGATACACCTTTTTACCGTTCAGCGCGGTATCAGCAGGGATCGCGGTGCCGACCACAATGGCCAGTTCTGCGTCGTTCGGGTTATCGATAATTTCCAGGTGCGCTTTGTGAGCCGCCGTGCCTAGCAGGGTTTTCGCCATGTATGCACGGGCCTGCCCGAGGCTCGGATCAATTATCAGCAGCGTTTTCATTATGTCTCTCCTGCTGTCAGTTAAAGGGTTGGAGGTCGACGCGCGCCATCATTGCGGCCAACTGGGGTCTGTCGGTGATACCGACGTTGCTCTGGCTAACGGCCAGCGCCGCGACAGCGGTCGCCAGACGTAATGTGTGTTCGCTGGATTCACGCATCAGCAGCCCGTAAATCAGGCCACCGACCATCGAATCCCCCGCGCCTACCGTGCTGACCACTTCACAGGACGGCGGCCTGGCGATCCATTCGCCAGAGGCGTTAACCCACAGCGCCCCTTCCGCACCCAGAGAAATCACCACGTGGGCGATGCCCTGCTCGCGCAGCGCGTGAGCAGCTTCGATCACATCTTTCAGTTCTGGCAGCTTTTTACCGGCCCAGATTTCCAACTCGCGGCGGTTGGGTTTTACCAGCCACGGCGAGGCTTTCAGGCCGGCCACCAGCGCTTCGCGGCTGCTGTCGAAAATAATGCACGGGCACTGGCTGCGCAGTTTAGTCATCCAGTCGGTGAACGCTTCCGGGCTGACGCCGGACGGCAAACTGCCGCTGACGCAAACCATGTCGAACTGGCCCAGCCAGCTCAGGGAATCATTCACGAAACGTTCCCAGTCGGCTGGCGTCACTTCGAAACCCGAGAAATTGAAATCGGTGACTTCGCCGTCTTTTTCGGTGAGTTTTACGTTGATACGGGTACGGCCCTGAACCACCTGGAAACGGTTGGCGATACCGAGTTCGCTGAACAGTTGCTGAAAGCCGTCCTGGTTGTCTTTGCCGAGGAACCCGCCCACGGTGACGTCGATACCCAAATCTTTGAGCACTTTGGCCACGTTAATGCCTTTACCCGCCGCGTGCAGGCCGGTGGTGCGCACGAGGTTCACTTCGCCGCGCTCAATGTCTGCGCAGTAACCGACCAGGTCATAGGCCGGATTGAGGGTAATGGTAGCGACACGTCTGCTCATGCTGCGCCCTCCCCAAGACCGGCGGCGATGGCTTCGCCAATCGCTTTCAGCGCCTGTTCAGCATCTTCACCCTGCGCGGTGAAACGCAGGCGGTGGCCCTGCTTCACGCCCAGCGCGACCACTTTCATCAGGCTGCGGCCGTTAGCCGGTTTACCGCTGCCGTCGAGGTTGGTGACGGTAATGTCGCTGTTGAATTGCTTAACGGTGTTTACCAGCACGGTGCCCGGACGGGCATGCAACCCGTGTTCGTTACGCACCACGAATTCCGCGCTCAACACATCTTCCAGCGGCGCGTCATCGCTGGTCAGCAGCGCCAGCAGGGTTGCCCCATCGGCGTTTACCAGGCGGTCTGCTTTCTGGTTGATAATCAAATCGCTTACACGCTTCAGCACCGTGACCGGCTGGCTGTCGGCCATGGCGACGGTTAACAGCATCGCCACGCTCTGCCCGTCAACGTCAAACGGCGTCGCGCTGCGGCTGACGGCGATGGCGCTCGCCAGGTTGCCTTCCGCGCTGTCGTTCAGCCAGATACCGTGGCCGAGATTAAGCGGGGTGTCGTTGATGACATTGCTGACAAAGCGGCTGTCTACTGCGCCAACCGCTTTCAGGCGGCCCGCGTTCAGCGCCTGTAGCGTGGTTAAATCAGCGGCGGCGACATCAAGCTGTACGGTGTCGTTATCCAGTTTCAAAGACGCCTGCTGTTTTTCGCCCATCAGCAAGGCGCGCAGTTCTTCTGCGCTGGAGGCGTTTTTTAGCTGTTCGGCTACGTCGTCATCGCTTAATACGTGGGTAAGCTGACGCAATAAACCGAGGTGTTCATCGGAACTGGCGGCGATACCGATAGCCACGTACGCGGTCTGCCCTTCGCCCCACGCAATACCCTGCGGGAACTGAAAAACTTTGACGCCCGTTTTCAGCACTTGATCGCGCGTGTCGGTGGTGCCGTGAGGGATGGCGATACCATTGCCTAAATAGGTGGACGTTTGCAGCTCGCGGGCCAACATACCGTTGACGTAGCCGTCAGCCACGTTGCCGGCCTGCGCCAGCGCAGCCGCAACCTGCCGGATCGCCTCGTCTTTACTCCCGGCGCTGGCGCCTGGGTGAATATCTTGCACAGATAACTGGAACATAACTCTCCTCGCTCGCTGAAATTGAATCGTTTCAGCCATCATGAGAAAAAATGCGCCCTCTCAATGTGGCAAGCCAAAAAGACGACGCTGAAACGTTTCGCGAGTGTGTAGGCATCTGGCGAAACTGGCAAGTTTTGTTGTTAACGGGATGTCAGATTTTTGAGTTTCCGCACACTTCAGCGGCCCGGCACTGAACTTAGCTGAAATTATTTTGGGCATTTCAGCCAGCCGTCAGCTCCTGTTCAGCACTGAAACTGCGGTTCAAAAAAGCAGGGAATTGACCTGACACCCTGTTTATTTGCCGCCGCTGCGCGTAAACTGCGCACCTTGCTAAAATCTGAACTTCCAACATGTCTAACAACACCACCGCACTCCCCCCACGCACGTTCGATATCACGTCCGCGTCATTCTTAATTGTGGCCTTTTTGACCGGAATTGCTGGCGCATTGCAAACACCGACGCTGAGCCTGTTTCTGACCACCGAAGTTCACGCCCGTCCGGCGATGGTTGGGTTCTTCTTTAGCGGCAGCGCCATCATCGGCATTATGGTGAGCCAGTTTCTGGCGGGGCGTTCAGATAAAAAAGGCGACCGCAAAACGCTGATCTTTGCCTGCTGCCTGCTGGGCGCGCTTGCCAGCCTGCTGTTCGCCTGGAACCGCAACTATTTCGTGCTGCTGTTTGTCGGGGTTTTTCTGAGCAGCTTTGGCTCAACGGCCAACCCGCAAATGTTCGCCCTTGCCCGGGAGCACGCCGATAAAACCGGTCGTGAAGCGGTGATGTTCAGCTCGATTCTGCGAGCCCAGGTGTCGCTGGCGTGGGTCATTGGCCCGCCGATTGCTTACGCGCTGGCGATGGGATTTGGCTTTGACGTGATGTACATCAGCGCGGCATTCGCCTATGTGCTGTGCGGAGCGATTGTCTGGTTTTTACTGCCCTCAATGCGCAAAACGCCGGTCCCGGTGAGCGCCAAACTCGAAGCGCCGCGCAGTAACCGCCGGGATGCCCTGCTGCTGTTCGCTGCCTGTACGCTGATGTGGGGTACCAACAGCCTCTACATCATCAATATGCCGCTCTATATCATTAATGAACTGCATTACCCGGAAAAACTGGCGGGGATCATGATGGGCACGGCTGCCGGGCTGGAGATCCCGACCATGCTGATTGCCGGTTACTACGCCAAACGCTGCGGCAAGCGCTTCCTGATGCGCATCGCGACCGTCGGCGGGCTGCTGTTCTATATCGGCATGCTGACCTTCCACCACCCTGTCGTCCTGTTGGGCTTGCAACTGCTGAACGCCATCTATATTGGGATTCTGGCGGGTATCGGCATGCTCTACTTTCAGGATTTAATGCCGGGTCAGGCGGGTTCCGCCACCACGCTTTATACTAATACCACCCGCGTAGGCTGGATTATTGCCGGGTCGATGGCCGGGATCATTGCCGAAATCTGGAATTTCCATAGCGTGTTTTACGTCGGGCTGGCGATGATCGTGCTGACGCTGTGGTGCCTGCTGCAAATTAAAGACGTCTAAGGCGCAGTCTGCGCCTCCAGCCAGATAAGGTACTGCATCGCCTGGGGACGTGACTCGCCACACATTTCTCGTGACGGCTTCAACCCTGCGCACACCGCCGGGCGCAGCGGCGACATAAAGATTTTGCAGCGCTGATGTTCATCAAGCTGCACACAGGGCGTATTGGCGGGCTTGCCCTGCGGCATACCCGGAATGGGGGTGGAGATAGAGGGCGCGGTACAGCATGCGCCGCAATCTGGACGGCATTCCATTCTGGGCTCCGGGGAAGTATTGAGCGGCGACTTTAACAGGCGGCCGCGCCTGGCACTATGACTTTTACAGCAAATACAAATCCGCTTGCCACAACCGCAAGCCACGAGTAGTTTGACGCGATCTTTTATAAGACCCTATTAACAGGATTTTCCCAATGCCAAGAGCGAATGAAATAAAGAAAGGTATGGTTCTCAATTACAACGGCAAGTTGCTGTTGGTGAAAGATATTGATATCCAGGCGCCAAGCGCCCGTGGCGCGGCCACGCTGTATAAAATGCGCTTTTCCGATGTGCGCACTGGTCTGAAAGTTGAAGAACGCTTCAAAGGCGACGATATCGTGGATACCGTTACGCTGACCCGCCGTTTCGTCAATTTCTCCTACGTTGACGGCAACGAATACGTGTTTATGGACGCGGAAGACTACACGCCGTTTATCTTCAACAAAGAGCAGATTGAAGACGAACTGCTGTTTATCCCGGAAGGCGGTATGCCGGATATGCAGGTACTGACCTGGGACGAACAGTTGCTGGCGCTGGAACTGCCGCAAACCGTAGACCTGGAAATCGTGGAAACCTCCCCAGGCATTAAAGGCGCATCCGCCAGCGCCCGCACCAAGCCTGCGACCCTGTCAACCGGCCTGGTCATTCAGGTGCCGGAGTACCTGAGCAACGGCGATAAAATCCGTATTCACATCCCGGAACGCCGCTACATGGGCCGCGCCGATTAATTGATTAATCAGGGGCAGCGATGCCCCTGCTTGTTATTAGCAGGTTATTAAATCGATTTAGCCTGCGAGTTCTCGTTAAAAGTTGTCATACCAATTACACTTTCATTACACCGCTCTTTTTCTCTGAATCTCACCGTGTTTGTTGCGGTTGCATGATCCCCTTCACACTCTACAGATTATCCCGGCACACCAATTCACATTGCTGTCGTATAACTTTACACTGATGATGTTAATTAATGGTTAATCAGGTAAAGCAGATAATGAAAAACCTCGCCACCGCTACTCTTCCGCCCGACGTACAAACGCCGGTTTACGACCGCAGCGCGCTGAAAAGCCGCATCGTGCATCTCGGTTTCGGCGCGTTTCACCGTGCGCACCAGGCATTACTGACTGACCGGGTGCTGCGCAAAAACGGTGGCGGCTGGGGGATCTGCGAAATCAGCCTGTTCAGCGGCGATAAGCTGATGAGCGCGCTGCGCGAGCAGGATCATCTGTTTACCGTGCTGGAGAAAGGCGCAGAAGGAAATACCGCGATTGTGGTTGGCGCGGTCAACGAATGCCTGAATGCAAAGCTGGATGGTCTCGAGGCCATTATTGAGAAGTTTTGCGAACCGCAAGTGGCGATTGTTTCCCTGACCATTACCGAAAAAGGCTACTGCATCGATCCGGCCAGCGGACAGCTTGATGCAACCAATGAACGCATTATCCACGATCTGGAAAACCCGCACACGCCGCACTCCGCACCCGGTTTGCTGGTGGAAGCGCTGGCGCGACGCCAGGCGCGTGGGCTAAACCCGTTTACCGTGCTGTCATGCGATAACATTCCCGAAAACGGCCACGTGGTGCGCCAGGCGGTGATCGGCATGGCGCAAAAGCGCTCGCCAGCGCTGGTGGAATGGATAGCGGAACACGTTTCTTTCCCGGCTACCATGGTGGACCGCATTGTCCCCGCCGCCACCCCGGAATCCTTGCAGGAAATCAGCGCGATTCTGGGCGTCGACGACCCGTGCGCCATCAGCGCCGAGCCGTTTATCCAGTGGGTGGTGGAAGATAATTTCGTCGCGGGCCGCCCCGAATGGGAGGCGGTAGGTGTTCAACTGGTGGACGACGTACTCCCCTGGGAACAAATGAAGCTGCGGATGCTGAACGGCAGCCACTCGTTCCTGGCGTGGCTGGGCTATCTGGCGGGCTACAAACACATCTCCGACTGCATGAAAGACGAGAACTTTAAAACCGCTGCCCGCAAATTGATGTTGGACGAACAAGCCCCAACACTGCGTATTACCGGCGTGGATTTAACCGCCTATGCCGATAGCCTGATCGAACGCTTCAGCAATCCGGCGCTGAAACACCAGACCTGGCAGATTGCGATGGACGGTAGCCAGAAACTGCCGCAGCGTATGCTCGACGGCATTCGCTGGCATCTGGCTAACGGCGGCGACTGGTCATTACTGGCGCTGGGCGTGGCGGGCTGGATGCGCTACGTCAGCGGCGTGGATGACAGCGGCGAGCCGATTGATATCCGCGACCCGCTGGTCGAAAAAATTCGTGCTCAGGTTGAGAAAAGCAGCGAGGACGAACGCGTGGAAGCGCTGTTGAGCCTGAAAGAGATTTTCGGTCAGGATCTTCCCGCTAATCCGCTATTTATCCATACCCTGAAAGCGGCCTGGCAAAGCCTGTGCCGCACCGGCGCGCGCGACGCGGTAGCGCGCCTGGCGCGTCGTTAATTGCCGTTCCTCCGGGGAGCAAATCTGCTCCCCCTCTTCTCTTTGCCGTCTTTTTTCGCCAGGATGACCGGCTACACTTTGTTATCGCTTTTTTGCGATAGAAATTCGCCAGGAGTCCTGCGTGACCAAAACCAACCTTATTACCGGCTTTCTCGGCAGCGGTAAAACCACCACTATTCTTCATCTGTTAGCCAATAAAGACCCCGCCGAGAAATGGGCGGTGCTGGTGAATGAATTTGGCGAAGTGGGCATTGACGGTGCGCTGCTGGCCGATAGCGGCGCATTGCTGAAAGAGATCCCCGGTGGCTGCATGTGTTGTGTAAATGGGTTGCCGATGCAGGTTGGCCTGAATACGCTGCTGCGCCAGGGCAAACCCGATCGGCTGTTGATTGAACCCACCGGGCTGGGGCACCCTAAACAGATCCTCGATATCCTGACTGCGCCAGTTTACGAACCGTGGATCGACCTGCGCGCCACGTTATGCCTGCTGGACGCCCGGCAACTGCTGGAGCCGCAATACGCCAGTAATGATAATTTCCGCGATCAGCTGGCCTCCGCCGACATTATTATCGCCAACAAGCAGGACCGCGCCGACGACGCCGCGCTCAAGGCGCTGGAACAATGGCAGGAAACACACGGCGATAACCGCCAGATCGTGGTCGCTACCCAGGGGCACATCGATAACGCCCTGCTGGACGCGCCGCGCCATAATACCCGCGAGCTGCCTTCCAGCCCGGAACACAGCCACGCGCATCCGTCATCACGCGGTTTAGCGGCGCTGAATTTAGCCAACCACCAGCGCTGGCGGCGCAATCTGAATCAGGGCCAGGGCTATCACGCCTGCGGATGGATTTTTGACAGCGAAACCGTATTCGACACCATCGGCCTGCTGGAATGGGCGCGTCTGGCCCCGGTGGATCGGGTAAAAGGCGTGATGCGTATTCCTGAGGGGCTGGTGCGAATCAACCGCCAGGGGCTGGACTTGCATATCGAAACCCAAAACGTCGCGCCGCCGGACAGCCGCATCGAGCTTATTCATAACGATCAGGCCGACTGGAATGCGCTGCAATCAAGTTTGTTGAAGATTCGTTTAAGTTAGTCCGACTAACGTTGCCTGGGTGTAATCTCAGACTGTGATGAAGATCATGAAAACGCGTCTCCCTCTTATTGTGTTATTGAATATCGTCGGTATTGCCCTGTTTTTTTCGTGGATGATTCCGGTAAACCACGGATTCTGGTTCCCTGTGGATTCCGGGATATTCCACTACTTCAATAACCTGCTGGTAGAGAATCGCGCGTTTTTATGGCTGGTGGCGATCACTAATAACCGTGCCTTTGACGGGTTTTCACTGGTGGCGATGGGATTGCTGATCTTGTCGTACTGGATCAGGCAGACAGCGTATGGCCGCCGCCAGATTGTCATTATGGGCGTGGTGATGTTGCTGACGGCGGTGGTGCTGAACCAAATCGGCCAACAGCTGCCGGTGCAGCGTCACAGCCCGACGCTGTTTTTCACCGATATTCATCGCGTCAGCGAATTACTCAATATTCCGACCAAAGATGCCTCAAAAGACAGCTTCCCCGGCGATCATGGGATGATGCTGATGATCTTTTGCGGATTTATGCTGCGCTATTTCGGCGCACGGGCCTTTGCTATTTCTCTGGTTATTTTTGTGGTTTTTTCCCTGCCGCGAATGATGATCGGCGCGCACTGGTTCACCGATATATTCGTGGGCTCGTTATCCGTGATTTTAGTAGGGCTTCCCTGGGTGCTATTAACGCCGCTAAGCGATAAAATAATCACGCAACTGAACTATTATTTGCCCGGGAAGAATAAACAGAGTCCGAATATTCAATAAATTGTACATAAAATAAACCGCCACTTTTGTCATCGATAAGTGGCGGTTTTTTTATTGCGCAGGGAAATTTAGCTTAAATAATAAACGCAAAAATTGTCATCGAAATGAAATACTTGCTTATTTCACCCGCACAGATGTTACATAATTGTTTAAATATAATTTTTGTTTTTTAACATCACAATTTCTTATAAAAAATCAGATAAAAGCGCTCGCCATGCGAGTTTCGATCGGGTAATCTCGGTTTCGCTTTGTTGGCAAACGGTTAAATAGTGGCTCATGAGTAATCATAGTGTGCGTTAATCCACATTTTTGCACATCCAGAATTGTCTCATCCCGCCTCGCTAATTAGTCTCGTCACGTTTGGCATTTTTTATAACGATTTTTGTCGTTAAGGACTTCAAGGGAAAATAAACAACATGGTCACATCTCAACCGATTGTGAGATATTTCTTGCGGGTAATCCCTGCGATTGCAGTTGCGGTACTGCTTTCAGCTTGTAGCTCCACCAACACCGCAAAGAACGTGCATTCTGAGACGCATGCAGTTGGCAGTAACGATAGTTTTTTACTGCAAGCCTCTCAGGATGAATTTGAACAAATGGTTCGTTCAGTCGATATCAAATCGCGCTTAATGGACCAGTACGCGAGCTGGAAAGGCGTGCGCTATCGCCTTGGCGGCAGCAGCCGTAGCGGGATCGATTGCTCTAGTTTTGTGCAGCGTACCTTCCGTGAACAATTTGGTTTAGAACTGCCGCGTTCGACCTACGAACAGCAGGAAATGGGTAAACACATTTCCCGTAACGGTTTACGCACCGGCGATTTAGTGCTGTTCCGCGCAGGTTCAACGGGACGCCATGTCGGTATCTATATTGGCAACAACCAGTTCGTTCATGCGTCAACCAGCAGCGGCGTCGTGATTTCCAGCATGGATGAGCCCTACTGGAACAAGCGCTACAATGAAGCGCGGCGCGTCCTGACCCGCAGTTAATCTTGTTGTCAGCTTCCCTTGGCTGTTCCAAAAGATGTTATTCAACAAAACGCTGCTTCGGCAGCGTTTTTGTTTGCCGCAAACAGAACGATCACACCCTTCATTAACTACGTTATATTTTCTGGGAACCCTACCCACTTACACAGATAACAGAGAGCCTCCCGGGATGAGAGCAGCCAATATCTTTGCGCGCTATCTGACGACGCCACGGAAAATGATTATGACGAGCATCATGATCGGCGTCGTCATGGCGATTAGCACTTCCGCCCTTTACGCCTTGTCGCTACACCACAAGCGGGAACAGGGCTATGACATACTGGCACAAGGCGTTGAACGCTACGTGCGCGATTACTTTAACGATCTCGAAGCGGTTACCGATACGTTACAGCCGCTCACCCTGGCAGGGTGCAACCACGTCTCCGCTGACCTTACGTCCCGCGCGGCGTTTAATATTAATGTCCGGGCATTTGTGCTGGTGAATAACGACACGGCGTACTGTTCTTCAGCGACAGGCAGTATGTCGGAACCCATGGCGAAACTGGCTCCGGCAATCGATACGCATCAAAAAGTCGATTTAGAAATTATGCCCGGTACGCCGATGATGCCTGGTAAACCGACTCTCGCTATCTGGTATCAGAATCCTGCTAACGCACAGCGCGGGATTTTCACAACCCTGAATGTCAATCTGACGCCTTATTTGCTGTTCACTTCGCGCCATCGCGATGCGGCAAGCGTGGCGCTGGTGGTCGGTGACAAAGCCATAACCACGGCGTCGCCCGGCGTGCAAAATGTCGCCAGCCTGGCGTCGCCGCCATTGCGCATCGCCACGTTGCCCGATTACCCCATCAAACTCTTTATTTACGGCAGAACCTGGTCCAGAGAAGATGTCGCGCTGTCGGCCCTGACCGGCATTTTCGCTGGCACCCTTGGTGGATGCCTGTGCGGATACCTGCTGTATATTCGCCAGCGCTCCGGTAAAGAGATCATGCAGGGCATTCGCCGCAATCAGTTTTATATAGTCTGGCAGCCGGTGGTGGAAGCGAATAACCTGACCATGACCGGCGCAGAGGTGCTGATGCGCTGGGAGCACCCCTCGGCGGGTGCCATCCCGCCAGACGCCTTTATCAATTTTGCTGAAGCCCAGCAGCTTATCGTCCCGCTGACCCGCCATCTGTTTAAGCTGATCGCCAAAGAAGTCCCGCTGTTGATGGATATCCTGCCGCAGGGCGCTAAAATCGGCGTTAATATCGCGCCGGGGCACCTACATTCTCCGGACTTCAAAGAGGATATTCGCCAGTTTGCCGCCTCGCTGCCCGACAACTATTTCCAGATCGTCTTTGAAATCACCGAACGGGATATGATTCAGGAGAAGGAGGCGGTATCGCTGTTTGAATGGCTGCACCAGCAGGGTTTTGAGATTGCCGTAGATGATTTCGGCACCGGGCACAGCGCGCTGATTTATCTGGAGCGCTTCACAATGGATTACCTGAAAATTGACCGTGGTTTCGTTAACGCCATTGGCACCGAAACGGTGACCTCGCCCGTGCTGGATGCGGTGATCACCCTCGCCCGCCGGTTAAATATGACCACCGTCGCCGAAGGCGTGGAGACATGGGAACAAACCAAATGGCTGCGCGACCGCGGTGTAAATTATCTGCAAGGCTTTTTCTTTTCACGCCCGGTGCGTGTCGCCCAGCTTATCGACTGGCAGCGCCAGCGATCGGGGCATTAACCGATTCGGGGAGATTGTCGGGACATTTATTTCACAATCCCGCGACCGTCACTTATTATTCACAGACAAAGCGTAGCCCGGCGGCCCGCCGGGATAACAACAGGATCACGCCATCGTATGTTTGCGCGCGCACTGGTTTTACTGCTTAGTCTGATAAGCACCGTGGGATACACACAGGACATTAAAGAAAGCTATTCGCTGGCGGTACTGGGCGAACCTAAATACGCTGTGGATTTCACCCACTTCGACTATGTCGATCCTGCCGCGCCTAAGGGCGGCAATATCACGCTTTCCAACATCGGTACGTTTGATAACTTCAACCGCTTCGCTCTGCGCGGCAATGCGGCGGTGCGCACCGAAAACCTTTACGACGCCTTGTTTACCACTTCCGACGACGAACCGGCCAGCTATTATCCGCTGATTGCCGAGCGGGTTCGCTACCCAGACAACTATGCCTGGGCGGAAGTAGAAATGAACCCCCGCGCCCGCTTTCACGATGGCAGCCCGATTACCGCCGAGGATGTCGCCTTCACCTTCTCAAAGTTTATGACCGAAGGCGTCCCCCAGTTCCGTATCTACTATAAAGGCACCACGGTCAAAGCGATTGCGCCACTGACGGTGCGCATTGAACTTGCCACGCCGGGTAAAGAAAACCTGCTGGGGTTGTTTTCCCTGCCGGTAATGCCGAAAGCGTTCTGGAAGGATCATAAGCTGAGCGATCCGCTCTCTACCCCACCGCTGGCGAGTGGCCCGTATAAAATTACCGCCTGGAAAATGGGCCAGTATGTGGTTTATTCGCGAGTGAAAGATTACTGGGGCGCGAATCTCCCGGTAAACCGTGGACGCTGGAACTTCGACACTATCCGCTACGATTACTACCTCGACGATAACGTGGCGTTTGAAGCTTTCAAGGCGGGCGCGTTTGATTTTCGCAGCGAGGTCAGCGCCAAAAACTGGGCGACCCGCTATCTCGGAAAAAATTTCGACAGCAAATACATCGTAAAAGAAGAAAAGAAAAGCGAGGCAGCCACTGATACCCGCTGGCTGGCGTTTAATATCCAGCGCCCCCAGTTCACCGACCGCCGGGTGCGGGAAGCCATTACCCTGGCGTTTGATTTTGAATGGATGAACAAAGCGCTGTTTTACAACGCTTACAGCCGCGCCAACAGTTATTTCCAGAATACCGACTACGCCGCGCGCGATTACCCCAAAGCCGATGAGCTGGTGCTGCTGGCACCCATGAAGGCCGACCTGCCGCCAGAGGTCTTTACCTCCGTGTATCAGCCGCCGGTGTCCAAAGGCGACGGCTTCGACCGGGACAATCTGCTGAAAGCCATCGACTTGCTGAAACAGGCGGGCTGGGAGCTGAAAAATCAAAAGCTGGTCAATGTGAAAACCGGCCAGCCGTTCAGCTTTGAACTGCTGCTCTCCTCTGGCGGCAATAACCAGTGGGTGTTGCCGTTCCAGCACAATCTTGAACGGCTTGGGATTACGCTGAACATTCGTCAGGTGGATAATTCGCAAATCACCAACCGGCTGCGCACCCGGGATTACGACATGATGCCGTCGCTGTGGCGCGCCATGCCCTGGCCGAGTTCCGACCTGCAAATTTCCTGGGCCTCGGAATATATTGATTCCACTTATAATGCCCCCGGCGTGAAAAGCCCGGTGGTGGATAAGCTGATCGCCCAGATCATGGCGAACCAGGGCGATAAAGAGAAGCTGTTGCCGCTGGGCCGGGCGCTGGATCGCGTGCTGACCTGGAATTTCTATATGCTGCCCATGTGGTATATGTCCTCCGACCGTTACGCGTACTGGGATAAGTTTTCCCATCCAGCGGTAGCGCCCGTCTATTCCCTGGGTTTCGATACCTGGTGGTATGACGTTAACCGGGCGGAAAAACTGCCCGCCGCGCGGCGCTAAGGAGCGACGATGGGCGCTTACTTGATTCGTCGTCTGCTGCTGATTATCCCGACCCTGTGGGCGATCATCACCATTAACTTTTTCATCGTCCAGATTGCGCCAGGCGGCCCGGTGGACCAGGCGATTTCCGCTATTCAGTTTGGCCGTGGCGGCGGGATACCGGGCGTGAGCGGCGAAGGGACTGGCCTCAGCCATGCCCAGGCGGGCGTACGCAATCCCGGCGACAGCCAGTATCGCGGCGCGCGTGGGTTAGATCCGGAGATTATCGAAGAGATCACCAAACGCTACGGCTTTGATAAACCGCTGCATCAGCGCTATTTCACGATGCTGAAAGACTATGTGCGCTTCGATTTTGGCAACAGCCTGTTTCGCAGCGCCTCGGTGCTGGAGCTGATCCGCGACAGCCTGCCGGTGTCGATCACGCTAGGGCTGTGGAGCACAATGATTATCTACCTGGTCTCTATCCCGCTGGGCATTCGCAAGGCGGTGCGTAACGGCAGCGCGTTTGACGTCTGGAGCAGCGCGCTGATTATTGTCGGCTACGCCATTCCCGCGTTTCTGTTCGCCATATTGCTGATTGTGTTGTTCGCGGGCGGCACCTGGTTCGATCTGTTCCCGCTGCGCGGCCTGGTGTCAGCCAACTTCGACAGCCTGCCCTGGTATAAGCAGATCACCGATTATCTCTGGCATATCACGCTGCCGGTGCTGGCAACGGTGATTGGCGGCTTTGCGGCGTTAACCATGCTGACCAAAAACTCGTTTCTCGATGAGATCCGCAAGCAGTATGTGGTCACGGCCCGCGCCAAAGGCTTGGGCGAGAAACAGATCCTGCGCGGCCACGTGTTTCGCAACGCCATGCTGCTGGTGATCGCCGGTTTTCCGGCGGCATTTATCAGCATGTTCTTTACCGGCTCGTTATTGATTGAAGTGATGTTCTCACTCAACGGGCTGGGGCTGTTAGGTTATGAAGCCACCGTGTCGCGGGATTACCCGGTGATGTTCGGCACACTGTATATTTTTACGCTGATCGGCCTGCTGCTGAATATTCTCAGCGATATCACCTATACGCTGGTCGATCCGCGTATTGACTTCGAGGGACGCGGATGAGTCACTTCAGCCTCGTAAACCAGGCGCGCTGGGTGCGATTCCGCCGCAACCGCCGGGGTTTCTGGTCGCTGTGGATTTTCATGGTGATTTTCGTTTTAAGCCTGGCGTCTGAACTTATCGCGAATGACCGCCCGTTAGTCGTGCACTACCAGGATCGCTGGTTTTTTCCGGCGCTGGTTAACTACAGCGAAAGCGATTTTGGCGGCCCGCTGGCGACCCGGGCGAACTATCAAGACCCGTGGCTGGCGCAGCGCATTGAACAGCAAGGCTGGGTGCTGTGGGCACCGATTCGCTTCGGGGCAAACGCGATCAATTACGCCACCGATCTGCCCTTCCCTTCGCCCCCATCCAGCCAAAACTGGCTGGGCACCGATGCTAACGGCGGCGATGTGCTGGCGCGCATTCTCTACGGCACCCGCATCTCGATTTTATTCGGGCTGATGCTGACGCTGTGCTCCAGCGTGATTGGCGTAACGGCGGGCGCGATCCAGGGCTACTACGGCGGTAAAGTCGATTTGTGGGGGCAGCGGTTTATCGAAGTGTGGTCGGGAATGCCGACGCTGTTTTTAATCATTTTGCTGTCCAGCGTGGTGCAGCCCAATTTCTGGTGGCTGCTGGCAATCACCGTGATTTTTGGTTGGATGAGCCTGGTGGGCGTAGTGCGGGCGGAATTTCTGCGCACCCGTAATTTTGATTATATTCGCGCGGCTCAGGCGCTGGGCGTTAGCGATCGCGCCATTATGTGGCGGCATATGCTGCCTAACGCTATGGTAGCGACCCTGACCTTTTTACCGTTTATTCTCTGCGGCTCGATCACCACGCTGACCTCGCTGGATTTCCTCGGCTTCGGCCTGCCGCTGGGCTCGCCGTCGCTTGGCGAACTGCTGTTACAGGGCAAGAATAACCTACAGGCCCCGTGGCTTGGCATCACCGCCTTTTTCTCACTGGCAATTTTGCTGTCACTGCTTATTTTTATCGGCGAAGCGGTGCGCGACGCCTTCGACCCCAGTAAGGTGGCGTAATATGACGGCTCCCCTGCTTTCCATCGACGGGCTCTCTATCGCGTTTCGTCAGAATAACGTTGAACGCCGGGTGGTGGACAATTTGTCGCTCAGCATCAACGCGGGCGAAACCCTGGCGCTGGTAGGCGAATCCGGCTCCGGTAAAAGCGTGACCGCGCTGTCGATTCTGCGCCTGCTGCCATCGCCGCCTGCGGTTTATCCGCAGGGCAATATTCAGTTTCAGGGGCAAAGCCTGCTGCACGCCAGCGAAGCGCAGTTGCGTAAGGTGCGCGGTAATAAAATCGCCATGATTTTCCAGGAACCGATGGTGTCGCTTAACCCGCTACATAACATCGAAAAGCAGCTTTATGAGGTGCTTTCGCTGCACCATGGAATGCGCCGTGATCCGGCGCGGGCAGAAATACTCACCTGTCTGGAGCGCGTAGGCATTCGCCAGCCCGCCAGCCGCCTGAATGATTACCCGCATCAGCTTTCCGGCGGCGAACGTCAGCGCGTGATGATTGCGATGGCGCTGTTGACCCGGCCACAGTTGCTGATCGCCGACGAACCCACCACGGCGCTGGACGTCACGGTGCAGGCACAAATCCTGCAACTGCTGGATGAGCTGAAACGCGAGCTGAATATGGGCCTGCTGTTTATTACTCATAACCTGAATATCGTGAAAAAGCTGGCGGATAACGTGGCGGTAATGCAAAACGGCCAGTGCGTCGAACAGAATGCGACCCGCCCGCTGTTCAGCCAGCCGCGCCACCCTTATACCCAAAAGCTGCTGGCGTCTGAGCCCGAGGGCGATCCGGTCGCCCTCCCCGCCGACAGCCCTGTGCTGCTGCGGATAACGGATTTACAGGTCGCGTTTCCATTGCGGCGCGGGATTTTCCGCCGCACCGTGGGGCATCACTACGCACTGCGTAATCTGAGTTTTGAATTGCGGGCCGGTGAAAGCCTGGGTCTGGTGGGCGAATCCGGTTCAGGCAAAAGCACCACCGGCCTGGCGCTGTTACGGCTCATCCCTTCCCAGGGCGAAATCTGGTTCGACGGGCAGCCGCTGCATCAGTGGAACCGCAAGCAGATGCTGCCGGTGCGCCATCGCATCCAGGTGGTGTTTCAGGACCCGAACTCTTCGCTCAATCCCCGTCTGGATGTGCTGCAAATTATTGAAGAGGGCTTGCGGGTGCATCATCCTGAATTGACCGCCCAGCAGCGCGAAGCCCAGGTGATGGAAGTGATGCAGGAAGTGGGGCTCGACCCGGAAACGCGTCATCGCTACCCGGCGGAGTTTTCCGGCGGCCAGCGCCAGCGCATCGCCATTGCCCGCGCGCTGATCCTGAAGCCAGATTTGATGGTGCTGGATGAACCGACCTCGTCCCTCGACAGAACCGTTCAGGCGCAAATTCTGGCGTTGCTGAAATCACTCCAGGCGAAGCACCGCCTGGCCTGGCTGTTCATCAGCCACGATCTGGACGTGGTGCGTTCGCTGTGTCATCAGGTGGTGGTCTTGAAGCAGGGAGAAGTGGTTGAGCAGGGACCGTGCGGGCAGGTGTTTGCCTCGCCGGCGGCAGAGTATACCCGCCAGCTACTTACGCTGCGCTGATCCTCAGAAAGGATTCTGGCCAGAAAAGGTTTCGGCAATCGCAACGCCAAAGTTTTTCAGACGGCAGGTCGCCGCGAATTCATCCTGCCGGTCCACGAACAGGCATGGCTCGCCTTCACATTCCAGCACGGCACAATCCACTTCGATATCGGTTAACGCCTGGCTTAATTTATTCATTACCTGCCACGCGTTATCTACCGGGCTGAGCAATTTCAGGCCGACCAGGCAATCGTCTTCGCTTTGCGCGCACTGCGGAATCGGTTCAACTTTTGAACCTGCGAAGCCCGTCAACCAACGATAGCTATTGGGCAAGCGATGGACGATGGAAAGTTGTAACGTATTCATAATACTTCCCCAGCAAGAGCAAAAAATCACAATCACTTTACATACAGGTTAACACAATGTTGATTAAACGTAACATGATCAACATAGAAAACGGTTACACTGTTGTAAAAATTTCGGTTACTCGTTCATCGGTAACCCTTTATTTTTGTGCGGTACATCTCATTTCGGCGCTATATGTAACCTGTAACGCGATCTAACTCAACCTTTTTTGACTACAAAAAAATGACTTTTTAAGACCTTTACATTTACATTCACGAAACAAATTGTACGGAGACGGGGAATTTATTCGTTGATATGGATTAAGAAAGGGGTAGTTTTCGTACCCCTTGAGTGGCAGTTAACGGTGTCTTTTGGGACGACTGGCATAGAGGTAGAAAAGAATTGAGCAGGTCGCGCAAAACGCGATAGAGCCGATCATCGGCCAGGCGGAATTGAAGGTGAACATCGAGAGCAGCGCGCCGGTAATCGCGCCAATGCCGAAACGGAACGTCCCCGCCAGCGACGATGCCGTGCCCGCCATATGCGGGAACTCATCCAGAATCACCGCCATCGCGTTAGACGCCACCATAGATATACAGCCGACAAATGCCGCCACACCCAGCACCAGTGCCCAGAAGCCGAAGTTAAACTGCGCGCTGACCACCATCCACACCGCCATCGCAAACTGAATAAACAGCCCGGTGCGAAACATACGCAGCGCCCCGATGCGGCGCACAAAGCGGCTGTTAAATATCGTCATCACAAACAGGAACACGATATTCAACGCAAAGTAATAGCCGAAATCCTGCGGCGAGACGTGGTTGATTTCGATATAGACAAACGGACCGGCGCTCAGAAATGAGAACATCCCGGCGAAACTGAAGCCGCTGGCAAGCATATAGCTGAGCACGCGCTTATGGCGAAACAGCGAGGCAAAGTTGCCTATCGTGGTACGGAAATGGAATTTCTGCCGCCGCTCTGCTGGAAGCGTTTCCGAAATCAGGAAGAAGATCATTGCTGAAGCAATCAGCGCCGCCACCGCAAGGATCCAGAAAATGGTGTGCCAGCTGAACCACACCAGCACCGCACCGCCCACCATCGGGGCCACCAGCGGGGCAATGGTCGTGACCAGCATGACAAACGACATCATGCGCGAGAACTCCTCTTTGGGATAGATATCGCGCATCAGGGCGTTAATCACCACGCTTGCCGCCGCCGCCGCCAGGCCGTGGAGAAAGCGCATAGCGATCAGCTGATCGATAGTCTGGGATAACGCGCAGGCAATCGCCGCCACGGCAAACACCAGCGTACCGCCGAGGATCACCGGCTTACGGCCCAGGCTGTCCGCCATCGGGCCATAAAACAGCTGCCCCACCGCGAAACCCAGAATATAGGTGCTGAGCGTCATCTGGGCACTGCCTGCGGGCACGCCGAACTGCTGGGAAATCACCGGCAGTGCCGGCAGATACATATCGATAGACAGCGGCATCAGCATGGCTAACAGGCCAAGAATGACGACGATCCCCATCGAAGAATTTTGTCGGGTGGTCACTCCACTCTCCTGAAATTAACGTGACGGCAAGCCAATGCTGGCTATTTCGTCTTCGGTCAGCGGGCGGTATTCGCCCGGCGCTAAATCTTCATCCAGTTCAATTGCGCCGATACGCTCGCGGTGCAGTTCCACCACGTGATTCCCTACCGCGGCAAACATGCGCTTCACCTGGTGGTAACGGCCTTCGCTGATGGTCAGACGCACATCCGTCGGGGTCATCACTTCAAGCACGGCCGGTTTGGTGAGATCTTTTTCGTTATGCAACTGAACGCCTTTCGCGAACCGTTCGGCGGTATCATCGGCCACCGGCGATTCCAGCGTTACGCGATAAGTTTTCTCGCAGTGATGGCGCGGCGACGTGATACGATGGGACCACTGGCCGTCATCGGTCAGCAACACCAGACCGGTGGTATCGATATCCAGACGCCCGGCGGCATGCAGTTTGTGCGCCAGCGGTTCATCCAGGAAATAAAGAATGGTGGGATGATCCGGATCGTCGGTGGAGCAGACGTAGCCCTGGGGCTTGTTCAGCATAAAATAGCGCGGGCCGGTCTGCTGCACCAGGGAGTTGCCCTCGTAGGCCACATCATGTTCGGGTTTCAGTTTGAACGCGGTATCTTTTACGGGTTCGCCATCAACGGTTACCCGGCTGGCGCGAATCTCACGCCCGGCAATAGCGCGGCTGATGCCGAGCTGCTGGGCGATAAATTTATCAAGTCGCATTGAAGTTTTTTGCCTGTTAAACGCGGTCCAGCATGGGCTGGTAATGAAAGAAATCATCAAGACCGGTCAGTATAGCGGGCTAACGGACTCGCTCAAGATTAAAATGATGTTTCGCACGCTAATGAATTTGAAAAGCACGCAATGTTAACGCTACGACCCTATCAGCGCGAGGCGGTAGACGCCACCCTCGCCCACTTTCGAAAATCCGCTGAACCCGCTGTGATTGTCCTGCCGACCGGCGCGGGGAAAAGCATTGTTATCGCCGAACTGGCGCGGGTTGCGCGCGGGCGCGTGCTGGTACTGGCGCACGTCAAAGAGCTGGTGGAGCAAAACCACGCCAAATATTGCGCCCTCGGGCTGGAGGCGGATATCTACTCCGCCGGGCTGAAGCGCAAGCAGAGCCAGGCCAAAGTGGTGTTCGGCAGCGTGCAGTCGGTGGCGCGCAATCTCGATGAGTTTCAGGGCGAGTTCTCGCTGCTGATTGTCGATGAGTGCCACCGCATCAGCGACGATGACGACAGCCAGTACCAGCAGATTTTGCGCCATCTGCGCCAGAGCAATCCACGGCTGTGCCTGCTGGGGTTAACCGCCACACCGTTCCGGCTCGGTAAAGGCTGGATTTATCAGTACCACTATCACGGCATGGTGCGCGGCGACCAGAATGCCCTGTTCCGCGACTGCATCTATGAACTGCCGCTGCGCTACATGATCAAACACGGGTACCTCACACCGCCGGAACGGCTGGATATGCCGGTGGTGCAGTACGACTTCAGCCGCCTTCAGCCGCAGTGGAACGGGATTTTCAGCGAGGCAGATCTCAATCTGGAGCTGAAAAAACAGCGGCGCATTACGCCGCATATCATCTGCCAGATCGTCGATTTCGCCGCGACCCGCATGGGGGTGATGATTTTCGCCGCCACGGTCGAACACGCCAGGGAAATCACTGGCCTGCTGCCTGCCGGAGAAGCGGCGCTGATCACCGGCGAAACGCCCGGCCCGGAGCGCGACCTGCTGATTAATGATTTCAAAGCACGCCGCTTTCGCTATCTGGTGAATGTGTCGGTACTGACGACCGGTTTCGATGCGCCCCATGTCGACGTGATTGCGATTCTGCGCCCGACCGAGTCGGTCAGTTTGTATCAGCAAATCGTCGGGCGTGGGCTGCGGCTGTTTGAGGGCAAAACCGACTGTTTAATCCTTGATTACGCAGGTAACCCGCACGATCTGTTTACCCCGGAAGTCGGCGCGGCAAAAAAAGGCTCGGACAATGTGCCGGTGCAGGTGTTCTGCCCAGGCTGCGGCTTCGCCAACACATTCTGGGGAAAAACCACCGCAGACGGTACGCTGATTGAGCATTTCGGGCGGCGCTGCCAGGGCGTGCTGGAGGATGACGACGGCAATCGCGAACAGTGCGACTATCGCTTTCGTTTCAAAAACTGCCCGCAATGCAATGCGGAAAACGATATCGCCGCCCGCCGTTGCCACCAGTGCGATACCATTCTGGTTGACCCCGACGATATGTTAAAAGCAGCGCTGAAGCTGAAAGACGCGCTGGTGCTGCGCTGTAGCGGGATGCAGTTACAAAGCGGCAGCGATGCGAAGGGCGAGTGGCTTAAAGCCACCTATTACGATGAAGACGGCGCGGATGTCAGTGAGCGCTTCCGTCTGCACACGCCCGCACAGCGCACCGCCTTTGAACATCTGTTTTTGCGCCCTCATACCCGCACGCCTGGCATACCGCTACGCTGGATCACGGCGGCGGATATCGCGGCGCAACACGCGCTGCTGCGCCACCCAGACTTTGTGGTGGCACGGATGAAAGATCGCTTCTGGCAGGTGCGGGAAAAGGTGTTCGACTATCAGGGCCGCTACCGCCGCGCCAACGAATTACGCGGTTAGCGGTGGTTTTCATTGAAGCCAGGGGCGGTTATGGCTATAATCCCGCCCGCTTTTGCATCCGCAAAGCAGATAATCTGCCTGTCGCTGGGTCGCCTGCGACAGGAATTAAAGAAGAGAAAAGTTAATGTTTACTATCAACGCAGAAGTACGTAAAGAGCAGGGTAAGGGTGCGAGCCGCCGCCTGCGCACAGCGAACAAATTCCCGGCCATCATTTATGGCGGAGAAGACGCTGCAATTGCCATCGAACTGGACCACGACCAGGTTATGAACATGCAGGCTAAGCCTGAGTTCTACAGCGAAGTTCTGACTATCGCTGTTGATGGTAAAGAAGTAAAAGTTAAAGTTCAGGCCGTACAGCGTCACGCTTACAAGCCGAAACTGCAACACATCGACTTCGTTCGCGCGTAATTGCCGGGCTGGTCTGAAGAAACGCCGCGTAATGCGGCGTTTTTTTTGGCCTTTATTTGCCAGACGTGCGGCGCTGAAGCTGGTCGCGCAGATTTGGCGGAGTGCCCTTAATGGTCAGCGTGTCGGTGGCCGGGTCCCAGAAAATACGCTCGCCCAGCAGCATGGCGTCGAAATTAATCGTCAGCCCGCCGCCGCTACCGGCATATTTGGTTAACTGGCGCAGCGTACTGCGATCCGCCGGGAAACTCTCTTCCAGTTCATAGCCCTGCTCGGCGGTAAACGCCTCAAAACTCACTTCGCTAACGCCAGAAAGCTCTTTCGACAGCGATGCCAGTTCGATTTCTTCGCCCGACTGCAATTGTTCGTTGCAGTAGCTGTAAACCTGCTGACGCACGTTCTGGCGCTCGGCTTTATCCAACTGCGCTTCCGCCGTGTAGTCATCCACCGCCTGTAGCAAACCGCGGTTTTGTGCTTTGGCGTTCAGGCCTTCGCTGGCACCGAGGAAGTCCATAAAGAAATCGGCGACCTTGCGCCCTACCCGTCCTTTCAGAAAAGTCAGATAACGGGTCGATTCCGGGTTGGTTTCCCACTCAGTGAGATCGATACGTGCCACGATGTCCGCATGATTGATATCCAGATAATGGGTTGAGCTAATATCCAGATTTTCATTAACCCGCATACTGCTGAGGTTATTCAGCACCGCCACCAGCAGGTATTCCACCGCCAGATAACGGTAGTGGCAAAACAGCACGATGCCGCCGTCGGCAAACGGGTATTTCGCCAGTTCATCGCGCAGACGCCCGGTGGCGGCGCGGCTAAAGGCCAGGAAATCGTCTTCGCCCTGACGGCACAAACGCAGCGACTGCGCCAGCTCACTCTCTTCATTAAACAAGCCATAGGCTTTGTTTTTCGCACTATAAACGCGATGCAGCTCCGCCATCATCTCTTCCACGGCGGCATTCGGCTCCAGCAGCGAATCGCGGAGCACCAGCTCCAGATTCTGCTCATCGCGCTTAATTAACTGGTGTATTGCAATCTGGTCGATATCCAGACTCATGATAAACTCTCCTTTTAGGCCGGGCGGTATTCAACCACTGACCGACGTCCGCTGCAACTGCTGATAAAAATGGGGAAATATTACCGTTGCTACGGTAATATATCGGACTTTCTCGAACTTAACTGACGTAGATTTATGCCACAACTCTCCCGCTATAGTGATGAACGCGTTGAAGCGCTGCTTACAGAAATGGTAAACGTGCTGGAAAAGCATAAGGCGCCGACCGACCTGTCTTTGATGGTGCTCGGCAATATGGTGACCAACCTTATCAATACCAGTATCAGTCCGTCCCAGCGCCAGGCGCTTGCTCACTCGTTTGCCGAGGCGCTAAAGTCTTCGGTTCGTGAAGACGACGCGCACTAAGGAACACAGTTAATACGTTATGGTGACTAACCGTCAGCGCTACCGTGAAAAAGTCTCCCAGATGATCAGTTGGGGGCACTGGTTCGCCCTGTTTAATATTCTGATGGCTATGGCCGTCGGTAGCCGCTATCTGTTTGTCGCCGACTGGCCCACTACCCTGGTGGGGCGCGTCTATTCGTATATCAGCCTGGCCGGGCACTTTAGCTTTCTGGTGTTCGCCGGCTACCTGCTGATCCTGTTCCCGCTGACCTTCATTGTGATGTCGCAGCGGTTGATGCGCTTTTTATCCGCCATTCTGGCCACCACTGGCCTGACGCTGCTGCTGATTGACAGCGAAGTGTTTACCCGCTTCCACTTACACCTCAACCCGGTGGTATGGGAGCTGGTAATCAACCCCGATCAGAGCGAAATGGCCCGCGACTGGCAGCTGATGTTTATCAGCGTGCCGGTGATTTTACTGATTGAAATGCTGTTTGCGACCTGGAGCTGGCAGAAATTGCGCAGCCTCTCGCGTCGTCGGCATTATGCGCGCCCGGTGGCGATTTTCTTTTTCGTGTCGTTTATCGTCACCCACGTGGCTTATATCTGGGCCGACGCCAATTTCTATCGTCCGATTACCATGCAGCGCGCTAACCTGCCGCTCTCCTATCCGATGACCGCGCGGCGCTTTCTTGAGAAACATGGCCTGCTGGATGCGGCGGAGTACCAGCGCCGTCTGGTGGAGCAAGGTAATCCGGAAGCGGTGTCGGTGCAGTATCCGCTGAGCGAACTGCGCTATCGTGATTTAGGCGCGGGCTACAACGTGCTGTTGATTACCGTTGACGGGCTTAATTATTCGCGCTTCGAACAGCAGATGCCTGCTCTGGCGCAATTCGCCGCACAGAACGTTAACTTTACCCAGCATATGAGCTCCGGCAATGCCACTGATAACGGCATTTTCGGCCTGTTCTATGGTATCTCGCCTGCGTATATGGATGGCGTACTGTCGGCGCGTATTCCGGCTGCGCTAATTACCGCGCTGAACCAACAGGGTTATCAACTGGGCCTGTTCGCCTCTGACGGCTTTAACAGTTCGCTGTACCGCCAGGCGCTGCTGTCTGATTTCTCGCTGCCTGCGGCGCAGAACCAGTCCGATGAACAGACGGCCTCACGCTGGGTCAACTGGCTGAATCAGTATGCATCTGAAGATAACCGCTGGTTCTCCTGGGTGGCGCTGAACGGCACTAACCTGCCTGAGGATACCCAGCAAAAAGACTTCGCTCGCCGTTATGGCCGCGCCGTCAGCGATGTGGATAACCAAATTCAGCGGATTCTGGCGTCGCTGCAAAGCAAAGGCAAACTGGAAAATACCGTGGTGATTGTCACGGCGGGCCACGGCGTGCCGCTGGGCGAACAACGCGATAGCTTTGACTGGTCGCGCTCGCATCTGCAAGTGCCGCTGGTGGTTCACTGGCCGGGCACGCCTGCACAGCGCGTGGGTAAACTGACCGATCACCAGGACGTGATGACCACGCTGATGCAGCGCCTGCTGCACGTACGCACCAGCGCCAATGAATATTCCCAGGGCGAAGACCTGTTTGCACCGACGCGTAAGAACAACTGGGTGGTCAGCGCGGATGCCTTGACGCTGGCGATTACCACGCCGGAACAGACGGTCGTGCTGGAAAACAGCGGCAAATACCAGATTTATAATCCAGCCGGTGAAAAAGTGAAGGAAACCAAACCGCAGCTAGGTTTGCTGTTGCAGGTGCTGACTGACGAAAAACGGTTTATCGCTAACTGATTGATTAATTATAAATCACTCGGTAAGCGCGCCCTTGCAATCAGCGTGGAAACAGGTAGTATTAGCGACCACAAATCGGCACGTAGCGCAGCCTGGTAGCGCACTGTCATGGGGTGTCAGGGGTCGGAGGTTCAAATCCTCTCGTGCCGACCAAAATTCCCTAAAAAACCAACCCATTGCGGTTGGTTTTTTTATGCCTGCGATTTAGTGGTAACAAATCACCTTTTCAGAAAGGAAAAAATATTGCAAATTACTATTGCCCCCGTTATTTTGTTTCAAATTTAGATGAAGTAACGATTTATAATGCTAATAATTCTTTAATACACCTACGATCGCAATTATTAACTTAAAAACACCATAAAAAAATCTTATAAAAGCGCCCCAAAATAGCTCGCCTTAAAACTTAAATTACCGCTAGAATGCGTTCGATACATTCGATGTCGAAAGTGATCTTCCTCACGTAATTTTATGTAACGCTGACGAGAGTTCTGAAATGGTATTCAGTTCACCTATATTCATGTTTGCTTTTTTGCCCATCGTCTTCATTGTTTATTTTTTACTCAACAAGCAACGATTATTTAAAGCTGGGAAATTTTGGCTGGTTTTAGCCAGTTTTTTCTTTTATGGTTATTGGAGTGTTGCATACATACCATTAATGTTAGGCTCAATAATATTTAACTACATTATTGGATCCGAATGTTCATTAAAAACCAAACACAGTACAAAAAAGCGAAAAATCATCCTTACATTTGGAATAATTGTTAATATTTTAGTGTTAGGCCATTACAAGTATTCTAATTTTTTTATTGATAATTTAAATCAGTTCGTAGGCACTCACTTTCAGCTAGCAGAAATTATTCTGCCTTTGGGCATTAGTTTTTACACCTTTACGCAAATCGCATTTTTAGTGGATAGTTACAAAGGCAAAGCTACTGAGTATGATTTTGTCAATTACACGTTATTTGTTACGTTCTTTCCTCATCTAATTGCCGGGCCGATACTTCATCATAAGGAAATGATGGGTCAGTTTGCCTCAAAATGGAATTTAACCATTAAGTATAAAAATATCCTGTTAGGCTTAATGATTTTTGGGATTGGACTTTTTAAGAAAGTTGTCCTGGCAGATATGTTCGCAGAATGGGCAAATCTGGGTTTTTTACCCGGCTATATCCATAATTTCTATAGCGCATGGGTCACGAGCTTATCGTATACGTTTCAGTTATACTTTGATTTTAGTGGATATTGCGACATGGCTATCGGTGCCGCCTTACTGTTTAATATCTTACATCCTGTTAACCTTTTCTCACCGTATAAGTCGTTAGATATTCAGGATTTTTGGCGCAGATGGCATATTACCCTGGGGCGCTATCTGCGTGATTATATTTACATTCCACTGGGCGGAAATCGCGCCGGAGAACTCCGAACCTATTTCAACTTAGCTCTGACATTTGTGATTGGTGGGTTATGGCATGGCGCGAGCTGGATGTTCATAATCTGGGGTGCCATGCATGGTGCAGCGCTGGTCATACATCGATTTTGGTCTAAGACTGGATGGTCTCTGCCAAAACCAGTTGCATGGTTCATTACATTTATGTTTGTTAACATCGCATGGATTTTTTTCCGAGCCCATTCAGTAGAGGATGCGACCCAAATAATTAGTTCAATGTTTAATATTGACTCATTTAAAGCCATGGATGTTGCAAATGTGCCAATTAATAATCTCTCAATGCTTGGTGTACTTTTTGATACTCTTTATAGTCTGTTGCCTGCTGGAATAGCAGGATATGCAGGCCAATTCTTCATGATTATTGTATCATTTATTATAATGACGCAAAAAAACTCAATAGAAATAGTTCTTCAAACAAAAACAACCTATAAGTGCATGATTTCTATAGCATGTTTAACAGTCATTGCCGTGTACTTTGCTTTAAGAAGTACCAGTACCGTATTTTTATATTTTAATTTTTAAGGGATGTTTCAAAAATGAAAAAGAAACTTTTTCGCTTCATCGCGATCATTCTCATCCTGTTAGCGGTACTCCCTATAGTTAATATTATAACCATGGTTCAAGAAAAATCATTGTCCCTTAAAAAAGAACGTCTATTCAACGTTGATTCTGTATTGACGCTGATTGGATTTGCGGGCTACAGGCTTGGCTTATCAACCGACCCTGGCGAAGTGATGGTTGGCCGCAACGGATGGTTGTTTATGGGAAACAATTTTTCCCGTTCCCTTCAGTATAAAATTGAAGGGATAAAAGAGTCCGATATGCCTGTTGTAGAAGCAATAGATAAGACCATCGTTGCCTGGGACTCCTGGTTTAAAGATAACGGCGTTCAGAACTTCAAAATTATGATTAGTCCTGATAAGGACTCTATATACAGTGAGGAACTCCCTTCATGGGATAAGCATTATAATGTTCAGTTCCGTGACGTCATTCAGCAGAAGCAACCTGATATCTACGTGGATATCTATGGTTCTCTTTTGCAAAAAAAATCCGACCAACACTTGCTTTACTATAAAACTGATACTCACTGGAACAGTTACGGGGCATGGGTCGGGTTTACAACTTTAATGGCCTCCCTAAAAAATCCGCAAATAAATGCAGTAGTCTCCCGTATCGATGCATCAAGCTTTAGTTTTAACCCATCCATTGGCGGCGACCTTGCAAGGTTTTTACGTATCGGTTCGTATAACACAGATATTCGTTCCGATATTAATAATATTAACATCACAAATAACTATACTTTTGTTTTAGATGAAAAATCTGGTGCCATCAAAATGCTGGGTAACTATTTGCAGGTGCCATCTCCTTCATCTCCGGTCTGGGTTAGCGCAGTTAATCATTACCAGAATTCAAAAGTATTATGGCTACGTGATTCATTTGGTAGCGCTATGTCTCCCTATATGATGCGTATGTTTAAAGATGTCATCATGGTGCATTACAATGAGGTAACACCAGAGCAAGTCAAATCACTGGTAAAAAAATATAATGTCGATTATGTTTTTGTCACTGTTGTTGAGCGAGACGCAATGTCAAAATTTTTCACAACATTGCCATAATACCTAATAGGGGGCTTGCCCCCTCCCCTCCTTGTAAATTGCAATTATATATTCAGCCACATGAGTATCTTGTGGAATCCTTTCCCTCTGTCTTACCTATACTTCCCTTAAACACGGGAGGTCACTATGTGCGGACGTTTCGCCCAGGCGCAAACGCGTGAAGCCTATCTCAGCCAGTTGGCTGAACAACTCGAACGCGATATCCCTTACGATCCTGAACCCATTGGCCGCTACAACGTTGCGCCAGGCACCAGAGTGCTGCTGTTAAACGAGCGCGATGAGCAGTTGCATCTCGCTCCCGTCCACTGGGGCTACGCGCCGGGCTGGTGGAACAAAGCGCCGTTGATCAACGCGCGAGTCGAAACCGCTGCAACCAGTCGCATGTTCAAGCCGCTGTGGCAGCATGGGCGGGCGATTGTTTTCGCCGACGGATGGTTTGAATGGAAAAAAGAAGGCGATAAAAAGCAGCCGTATTTTATCTATCGTCAGGATGGGAAACCGCTGTTTTTCGCTGCCATCGGCAGTACGCCGTTTGAGCGCGGCGATGAAAACGAAGGCTTTCTGATTGTTACCGCAGCCGCAGATAAGGGGCTGATTGATATTCACGACCGACGCCCTCTGGTCCTGACGCCGGAAGCCGCACTGGCGTGGATGAGCCAGGATATCGGCGGAAAAGAAGCGGAAGAGATAGTCAAAACAGGCGCAGTTCCGGCGGGGGATTTTACCTGGCATCCGGTAACACGCAGCGTCGGGAATATCAGAAATCAGGGGGCGGAGTTGATTGCACCGCTGGAGGCGTAACGTTATTTGTTGCTCCAGTAGGCCATAAAGTTCACGCAGGCCCGGTCAAGGTTGCGATCGCCGGTCAGATAGCGACGCAGGTTTTTCACGGTCGACGACTCGCCGGCTACCCAGGCATAAAACGGTTTTTTGCCTTCGGCGCGCTCCCAGATGTCATCTTCCAGTAAGCTGCTGGAGACCAGCGACTGCGCCTGGCACTGCGCCCAGTCAGGAATATCCACGTTCGCTTTAACCGCATCCAGCAGCGCTTCGCCAAAGCGATCGGACTCTCGCGCAATCCAGCGCACGCGGGCAAAACTAAACGCGCTTACGTCATGAATATCTTCTTTATGCGGCACTTCTATAAACGCCTGAACCTCAGGCGGATGCGCGGATTTCGCCAGCTGTTCAAGAATGCCCAGGACGGCAGGCAGCGCGGTTTCATCGGCAATCAGCAACGCCTGGTTTACCTGCACAGGCGGCAGCCACTCGTAGCCGCCGCTGTCGCCATCAAATGCCGCATCCGGTGCAACCACCAACAGCCGCTCGCCAGGGCATGCGTGCGTGGCCCAGCGCGATGCCGGACCCTTTTCCCCATGCAGTACGAACTCGACGTCCATTTCCCGTGCATCGCGGCGCAAGGCTCGGAGTGTATAGGTCCGCATCACGGGACGTATCTCTTTCGTCAACGCCAGATAATCCTGGTACCAGTTCTCCCCCTTCCCTAATCCCGGCGGAAACTCACCGTTTTCACTGAACAACAGTTTGATGCGCTGATCCGGCGCGTCATGCTTCATCTGCGCCACATCATCGCCGGTAAATACGCAGCGCAGCAGTGAAGGCGTGATGTGATGCCGTGATTTCAGCGTGAGGTTGAAGAGTCGATAGCTGGCGGCCATAGCGATGAGTCCTTAGAGGTCCGGCGAGTTGGATAACCTCTCAATAAATAAGGAAATATTAATGGAGATTTGCAAGCAAATATTGCAAAAACGCTTGTCTTTGTAAATGTAATAAATATCATTATGAGAATAATTACCAATTCAAATAAATGCTTCTGCAACTGCTTGTGCTGCGCTTTTTATCGGGGCAAGGCACTTAACTTAATGGAATAACAACTGATGATAGCCAATCGCCGTACCCGCTGGGTGCTGAACCCTGTGCTGCTCGCCATGCTCTCCGCGCCCGCTTTCGCTGCTGATACCAAAGAAGATACTCTGGTGGTCTCTGCCAACCGCGCGCATCGCAGCGCCACCGATATGGCGCAAACCACCTGGGTGATCGAAAAGCAGGAAATCGCACAACAGATGCAGGGCGGGAAAGAGATCAAAGAGATCCTCGCTCAGTTGATCCCAGGGATGGACGTCAGCAGCCAGGGCCGCACCAACTACGGCATGAATATGCGCGGCCGTTCGATGATGGTGATGGTTGACGGCGTGCGCCTGAACTCGTCGCGTACCGACAGCCGCCAGTTGGATGCCATCGATCCGTTTAACATCGAGCGCATCGAAGTCATTTCCGGCGCGACATCGCTGTATGGCGGCGGTAGCACTGGTGGGTTGATTAATATCGTGACCAAAAAAGGCCAGCCGGAGCAGGAAGTAGAGCTGCAACTGGGCGGGAAAAGCGGCTTCAACAGCCATAACGATCACGATGAAAACGTCGCGGCGGCGGTGAGCGGTGGCAACGATAACGCATCGGGCCGCATGTCCGTTTCCTACCAACGATTTGGCGGCTGGTATGACGGCAACGGTGATGAAGTTATCATCGATAATACCCAGACTGGCTTACAGTATTCCGACCGTCTGGACGTGATGGGCACCGGGACGATTAATATTAATGATACCCAGCAGCTCCAGCTCACCACCCAGTACTATAAAAGCCAGGCGGATGGCGATCACGGCCTGTATCTGGGCCGTAACTTCTCCGCCGTTACCGGCCAGGGCAAAGCCTATAACGCCAGCAATCTCGATTCTGACCGTATTCCGGCAACCGAGCGTCACTTAATCAATCTGCAATATTCCAACACCGATTTCTGGGGCCAGGATATGGTGGCGCAGATTTATTATCGCGATGAGTCCCTGACGTTTTATCCGTTCCCCACTCTGGGCCGCACCGGCGTCACCAGTATTGGTGCCTCCCAGCAGCAAACCGATTTTTACGGCGGCAAGCTAACGCTTAACAGTACCTTATTCGACAGCCTGAATTTGACTTACGGCGTGGACGCTGAACATGAAACTTTCGACGCCAACCAGCAATTCTTCGATCTGGCGAAAGCCCAGCAGTCCGGCGGGATGACGCTGGAAAATAGCTATAACGTGGGGCGCTACCCGAGCTACAGCATCACTAACCTCGCGCCGTTCCTCCAGACCAGCTATGACATTAACGACATCTTTACCCTGAGCGGCGGCGTGCGTTACCAGCACACTGAAAACAAAGTGAATGATTTCATCGGCTACGCCCAGCAGCAGGCCATCGCTACCGGGGCAGCGACTTCCGCGGACGCGGTGCCCGGCGGCAAAACCGACTACAACAACTTCCTGTTTAACGCCGGTCTGCTGGCGCACCTGACTGAACGCCAGCAAACCTGGTTTAACTTCTCTCAGGGCTTTGAAATCCCGGATCTGGCGAAGTATTACGGCTCCGGCACTTACCGCCTGAATAATGGTCATTACCAGTTGCTGAATAGCGTCAACGTTAACGACTCCACGCTGGACGGCATCAAAGTGAACGCATATGAGCTCGGCTGGCGCTATACCGGGGATAATCTGCGTACCCAACTGGCGGCGTACTATTCCCTGTCGGACAAAACCATTTCCATTAACAAAACCGACATGACCATCAATCTGGATGATGACGAACGCCGAATTTACGGGCTTGAGGGCGCGGTGGATTACTTCTTTGCCGACAGCGACTGGAGCACCGGCGCGACCTTTAACGTGATCAAATCGGAAACCAAACAGGAAGGGAAATGGGAAAAACTGACCGTCGATGCCGCCAGTCCGTCTAAAGCCACCGCGTATGTTGGCTGGGCACCCGGCGACTGGAGCCTGCGCGTGCAGACCCAGCAAACCGTTGACTTAACCGACAGTGCCGGCAAGAAAATCGAGGGTTATAACACCATTGATGTGCTGAGCAGCTATAACCTGCCGATGGGTAAAGTGAGCTTCAGCGTGGAAAACCTGTTGGATGAAGATTACACCACCACCTGGGGGCAGCGCGCGCCAGGGTTGTACAGCCCCACTTACGGTGCCGCCGATCTGTATACCTATAAAGGTCGCGGGCGTACGTTTGGGGTGAATTACTCGGTACTGTTCTAAAAACAGAAGGGAGCCGAAAGGCTCCCCTTTTCTAACCGCAACGCTTACTGCGTCATACTCAAAATCGTGCGGATGTTGCGCGCGCTGGTGGCGATAACATCAATCGCCCCGGTGCGCAACGCGCCCATAATCGACATTGCTTTCGTGTTCTCCGAGGCGATGGCAATCACACACGGGATCTGGCGCAGCTCTTCCACGCTCAGCCCGATAACCCGGTCATCCATCACGGTATTAACGTGCTTGCCCTGGGCGTTAAAGAAATCATAACCCGCGATATCCCCGGTGACGCCCTGATTCAGGCTGGCGTCGTTAATTTCCTGCGGGGTAAACCAGCCCAGCTTGACCATATAGCTGTTCTCGTTCATATCGCCGATGCCCACCAGCGCGATATCCGCCTTGCGAGCGCGATCGAGGGTCTCTTTGATGGTGCCATTGCGCATCAACGCGGCTTTTAATTCCGGGTTTTCCACATAGGCAGGCGCATACAGCGACTCGCTGCTGCCGCCAAATTTTTTCGCCAGCAGACGGCTGATGTGGTCGGCGTTAATCACGTCGCCGGTGCGGTGCGTGCCGCCAATTCCGCAAATAAAGCGGCAATCTTTCGCCTGAATGGGGCTGGTGTATTCCGCCACCGCCGCCACGTTGCGGCCCTGGCCGACGGTTACCACCATATTGTCGCGCAGGTTGTTGGCGAGATAACCCGAGACTAACGCAGCCACCTGGCGGCGCTGTTCGTCTTCGTCGTTATGGTCGAGGGCGATTAACGCGCGGCTAATCGGGAAACGCTCCTGCATCTGCTTTTCAAGCTGGGTGCTGAATACCGGATGGTAGCGGACATTGATTTCGACAATGCCCTCTTCTTTGGCGCGCTTAAGCAGGCGGCCAACTTTAATGCGGGAAAAACCAAAACGATTCGCGATCTCTTCCTGAGTCACCTCATCGCAGTAGTACGCAATAGCGATCTCGGTGAGTAGTTCAAAATCCTGACTCTGGCTGGATTTATCCATGCGAGGCGCGTTCTCCATTGACGGGAAAGAAAAGACCTGTAAGGTGCAGAAAATTATATCAGAGAAACATTAATTTAATGAAACAATGCTCTGCCGCGCGGATCGCGGCAGAGCCTGTGGCTTAACGCTTAATGCTATCGATTTTCAGCATCCGGGCAATGACTTTATCCAGTTCCTGCTCTTCAAAAATCACTTTCCAGTCCGGCTTCACAATTTTCTCGCGGCCGTATTCCATGGCGATCATGCAGGCGTCGGAGAACGGGTTGGTGGCGCGGAACGCCACGGCCAGAGCAATCTGAATATGGCCGTACAGCATCGCTTTCGCCGCTTCTTCCGGCACGCCGCTGTGTTTGACGGTTTCATCCAGCGCTTCTTTCATAAATGCGCCGACCATACAGGCCACGGTTTCTACCAGCGTCGGCTCCAGATACGCCAGTTGCTTCACCGTCACCCAGTGCACCTGCTCGACCGGGCCGTACATGCAGCTGATCACTTTGCTCAGCTCGGCTTTTTGCGCGTCGCTGCCGGTTTCATAAGAGGCCGCCACGTGCTGCACCGCCGCCACGCCGCCAAAGGCATCGGCATGTTCTTCTTTGGTGTAGCGCTGGAGGAACACCGACGGATGGCACGGGTGCGCTACCGCGTATTCAATGCCGTCGCGCTGGGCGATCAGGTTCGCGTAGGCCGCTGCCGGGTCCAGGGTCAGCAAGACTGCGCCCGGTTTCATCTGCGGCACCACGGCTTCAGACACTTTGCCCAGCACGATATCCGGCACCGCCAGAATCACCACGTCGCTCACCGGCACCACGGACTGCGCGTCGGAAAGCTCACGGCCCTGACCGGTAACCTGTTGCTGCGCAGCGGGCGAGTTTTCGCAGTAAAACACCTGATAATCGCTGTTCTGGAAATTCGCCGAAATACGCATCCCCATTTTGCCGCCCGCACCGATTACGGTAATAGTTTTCAATTCAGCAGACATGATGTGACTCCCTGGATATCGTTGAGGAATGATTGGAGGTTTGTTTATCAAGCAGATACTTCATGTTGTGTTCAGTCCAGGCCGCTTCGACGCGGCAGGAACGTTCACCGTCGCCCTGCCAGGGCAACCAGTGCTCAATAATCTGGTTAATACCGCGGGTTTGCGGCTCGATTTGCTGGTAGATCTCATCGTAACGCAGCAACCCTTCGCCGAGCTTCGCGCCCGCAAGGGTAAAGCCCACCCAGCCGTCGCGGCGTGAGAAGGCGAAATCTTTGACGTGCCAGTTGAGGACGTAAGGTGCAGTTTTCGCCACCACGTCCATTGGCGACTCCAGGCTGGCGACGCAGTTGGCCGGGTCGAGGCAGATACCGACCAGCCCTGACTTAATCGCTTTCACCAGCGCGATATTGTCGTCGGTAGGCACCTGTTCATAGGTTTCCAGACAGATCGCCACGCCCTGGTTTTCAAACGACGGCAGCACGCTTTCCACGCTGCGCTGGGCTTCGCTAAGCGTTGGACGATGTTCCGGGCTGTTGATCATGGTGCGCAGCAGGGCGCAATCCAGCTCGCCAGCAATCGCCAGGTAGCGTTGCAGGTGCGCAGGCATCACGCCTTTGGTGCCAAGCTCAAGGGTAATGCCGGCCCGCGCGGCATGCTGCGCCAGGCGCGCCCGTTCGCTGGATGACCAGCCGGTAATTTGCGGGTAATCACAAATCTGGAACACCGTCGCGCCAAGACGCGCGCTGTCGTCGATAGCCTCAAACAGGCTCATCGGTTTAGGCGCTTTATCTGACAGTTGCCAGAAATAAGCGTAAGTACTGAGTCCGAGTTTCATGCGCTCTCCTGATTTTCGGCATGCGTTAGCAGGGTGTGGGCTTCATCAAGGATGGACCGCATCGCAGCGGGCTGATGGGCGAAGCGGCCCAGAAACAGCCCGTCGACGTGCGGCCACAGCTGGGTCAGCAATCCCGGCCCGGCACTGCCGCCATAAATGACGCGGTGATCGCCCGGCTGCGCCGAGAGATGCGCCCGCAACCCTGCGCACACGGTCTGAATGTAGACGGGGGAAGCCGGTTGCGGCGCGCCGATGGCCCACTGCGGCTCCCAGGCAAAAATTAAGTCCCCGGTGAGGGCGTGCTGTTGCAGAAAATGGATAATCACATCCGCTTCCTGGATAGCGAAAGCGGTGGCGCTGTCGAGGCTCATTTTTTCCGGCTCGCCGATGCAGATCACCGGCGTTAAGCCATTCTCCAGCGCTAACTGGACTTTGCGGCAAATCACCGCCTCGTCCTCATGAAAATGACGGCGACGTTCGGCGTGGCCGATTTCAACAAACTTCCCGCCCATCTCGCTAACCATCGCCGCGCTGGTTTCTCCGGTCCACGCGCCAGGTTCAGCGGGCGCGATGTTTTGCACGCCGACCTGCATGGCGGTGCCGTTAAATGTACGCAGCGTACCCTCGATCGCCGGTGCCGACGGAAAGGTAAACAGCGTGGCGTGCGGGCAGGCGCTCAGTAGCGGGTGCTGGCGGAGGATTTCCGCGACCTGCTGGCTCCATTCCAGCGTTTGCTGATAGCCGAAATACATCTTCAGGCTCACGCCGAGCGTCAGTTTCACTGACATACCGCCCCCTCTTTTGCGCTGTCCGGGACGGAATTAAAGCAGTTGCCCACCGCCGTGACGATCATCGCCAGCGAAACCGCACCGGCGTCGGGCGTGCCCAGGCTGCGTTCCGCCAGCGGACGGGCGCGGCCCATTTTCGGCAGCAGTTGCGCGGTCTCTTTGGCACATTGCTCAGCGTGGCGGGCGGCGTTGTTCCAGGCCTGGGCCAGCGGTAAACCGTTATTCACTTCCGCGATCAGCGCGTCGCTAAACGGCAGCAGCACATCCACCAGGGTTTTATCGCCGGGTTTGGCTTTGCCGAAATGCATCACGCCGTGGGCGGCATCGTTGACCGCCTGGGCCACTACGCGGGCATCCGGGCGCTGTTGATTGCCGATCCCGGTGCCGATAGTGTTTAAAATCACACCCCAGATTGCGCCAGAGGTGCCGCCTGCCTGGTCGGCCCAGGCGTCGGCGGCCTGCTGTAATACCGTCCCCGCCCCTGCACCCAGCGCCAGGCAGCGATGCGCGCTGTCCCGTGCCGCGCGTACTCCGCGCTCCATACCGATACCGTGGTCGCCGTCGCCCGCGATAGCATCAATACGGCCTAACTCTTCAACGTTTTGAATCACCACGTCGGCCAGCGCATCCACCATCGCGACGACGCGAACGGCGGCGTCACGCGAGGCGTCAGAGGCGTCCGGTACCGTGTCCTGCTGGCATTCGCCGCTGTCGCTGGCCTGGAGCGGCTGCGCGCTCAGCACCGAGCCGCGTTTAAAAGCCGGGCTATAGGCTGGCGCCAGCCACAGCGCTTCCAGCTCGTCGGTAAACCAGGCGAGAGTCAGCGACAGCCCTGCCATATCGAAGCTGGTAACGAATTCGCCCACCTGCACATCGGCAAGCACCACGCCCTGCTCAATCAGGCGCTGCTGAACGCCGTGCCACACCACGAACAGTTCTTCATATTTCACCGAGCCGAGGCCGTTGAGGATCGCCCCAACCCGCGCGCCCCTGGCGCTGACGCCTGGCGGTAATTCGTTGAGCAAATGTTCCACCAGCATATCGGCCAGCTCACCGGCCCCCGGCACCGCCATTTCGCGGATGCCCGGCTCGCCGTGGATGCCCATCCCAAAGCCCATTTGCCCTTCCGGCACGGTAAACAGTGGATGTTCAGCGCCGGGCAGAGTACAGCCGGAAAACGCCACGCCGATGGTACGGGTGCGGTCGTTGGCGTGTTGGGCGATGGCGAGCACCTCCTGCAACGACGCGCCCTTTTCGGCGGCGGCGGCGGCGGCTTTAAACACCACCAGATCCCCCGCCACGCCGCGGCGTTTTTCAATTTCATTTTGCGATGCGCTGGTGATGTCATCGGTCACGGCGATCAATTCGCAGGGAATGCCTTCGGCAATCAACCGTTCACGGGCCAGACCAAAGTGCAGCACGTCGCCCGCGTAGTTGCCGAACGCTAATAGCACGCCTGCGCCGTTATTGGCGGCTTTCGCCACCGAACAAATTTGCTGGGCCGACGGCGAGGCAAACAGGTTGCCCATCGCCGCGCCGTGCGCCAGTCCCTGCCCCACCAGCCCGGCGAACGCCGGGTAGTGGCCCGAGCCGCCGCCGATGACAATCGCCACCGTCCCTGGCTGACTTTGGGTATTACGAATAACCCCGCCCGGCACCTGCCGCACGATTTCAGCGTTGGCGCTGACAAAACCAGCCACCATCTCTTTGGCAAATTCGGAGGGATTATTAAATAGCCATGTCATATTAGTGCTCTCCTGCTCGTTTCATCTTCACATCAGCGGCGGGCTTTGTGTGGGGAATGCGGCTTAACACCAGCATCATAATCGCTGACAGCAGCATAAATCCGCCTACCACCATCATCGGCACCAGATAACTGTGCGTGGCGTCATGCAGCGCGCCGGTGATGTAGCCCGCCGAGAAACCGGCCACGTTGCCGAGGGTATTGATTAACGCTACCGCCGCCGCCGCAGAGGCGCCCGACAGGAACTGGGTAGGTAAGGTCCAGAAGTTTGGCAGTGCCGCAAAGATGGCGCTGGCGGTTAACGAGATCACCACCATGGTGGCAAACGGCGTTTCCATATACAGCGCGGTGGGCACGGTGATCGCGCCGACCAGGGCTGGAATGGCGATATGCCAGGTTTTGCAGCCGCGACGGGAGACATCACGCGACCAGAAGTACATCACGATGGCCGCAACCAGATACGGCGCGCCGGTGATCAGCCCTTTCTGCATCACGCCAAAGGTAACGTTGAACTGGCTCTGGAAGCCGCCGATGATGGTCGGCAGGAAGAACGCCAGCGCATACAGGCCGTACACGAAGCCGAAGTAGATCAGGCACAGCACCCAGACGCGGGCGTTGGACATCGCCGAGCGCAGGCTGTGGTTAGCGGCGCTGGATTTCTGAGCGTCTTCACGCGCCAGCTCGTTGTTAAGCCACTCTTTCTCCTGCGACGTCAGCCATTTGGCGTCGTTCGGCTTATCGATCAGATAGAACCAGGCGATGATACCTACCACGATAGCCGGCACCGACACCCCGAGGAACATCACGCGCCAGCCTTCCAGCCCGAACAAGCCATGTTGATTGATAAACCAGGCCGCCAGCGGCGCGCCGAATACCACGGTCAGCGGCTGCGCCAGATAGAACAGCGCCAGAATTTTGCTGCGGTGACGCGCCGGAACCCAGGCGCTTAAGAAGAAGATCGCGCCAGGGAAGAAGCCCGCTTCCGCCACACCGAGCAGCAACCGCAGGATATACAGCCCTTCGACATTACTCACCCAAGTGAATAACAGCGAAACGATACCCCAGGAAACCATGATACGCGCCAGCCAGCGACGCGCGCCGTAGCGGTGCAGCGCCAGGTTGCTGGGCACTTCCAGCAGAATATAGCCGATAAAGAAAATCCCGGAGGCCAGGCCGAACTGTGCGACCTGAATACCCAGGTCATCCATCATGCCGTTAGGGCCAGCAAACGAGATGGCCGTCCTGTCGAGGAAGTTAATAAAGAACATCAGAGCAACAAATGGCACAAGACGAATTGAGATCTTACGAATGGCTGACTTTTCTACGTCAGTCGCTACGTTTTGATGAGTGCTGGTCACAGTGTCTCTCCTTCCGGGTAAATCGGGTTACCGGTGGGATCAGAGGAAAATGGGTGTTGTCTATAAATCGCGATTATGGATAAGCCCCGTTCCATATCTATTGGCGTTTCCTATTCACATTTTCGCTACATGACAAATGAACATTAACAGTTCATAAGATTTGTGCAAATGAGTATCCCATGAAATTGTGATCGTCCTCAAAATGTCTATTTTGAGCGATACGCGGGGATTCCAACCCTAAAAAGAGGTAGTGATGGTCATTTTTAACTGTTCATATGAAAATGTGTTGAACTTATGTTTATTAAAAGCTACTTTTTATCCAGCCAGAGATTGTTCACATGAATAGAACCCGTTCAGATGAACAGCCAAACTTCCCCTGTACCCTGATGTGAGGAAACCACTATGTTAACAATTGCGATTGGTGCTGATGATGCAGCGACGGAGCTGAAGAATCTGGTGAAGTCCCATTTGCAGTCAAAAGGTATTGAAGTCGTCGATTTCAGCCATGACGTCGGCGACAACCCGTTAATTTACCCGGATATCGCCTTTAACCTCGCCAGCGCCATCGGCGACGGCACCTACCCGCGCGGCATTTTGCTGTGTGGTACCGGCATCGGGATGGCGATTGTCGCTAACAAAGTCCCCGGCGTGCGCGCGGCCCAGTGTCACGACACGTATTCCGCCGAACGCGCCCGTAAAAGCAATGACGCGCAGGTAATGACCCTGGGCGCACGCGTGATCGGCCCGGAACTGGCGAAGAATATCGTTGACGTGTGGCTGGCGTCGGAATTCGAAGGCGGACGCTCCGCGCCGAAAGTCGAAAAAATCACGTATTACGAGAATCTGGGCAAGTCTGCGTAATCTCCGGCTGCCGCTTAACCTCTGAGCTCTGAAAGGATCTTGATCATGAGTCAGTTAGATGCACTCAAACGTATCACTACCGTGGTGGCGGACAGCGGCGATATCGAGGCCGTTCGCCGTTTCAAACCGCAGGACGCTACCACTAATCCGTCGCTGATCCTCAAGGCGGCGGCCATCCCTCACTATCAACCGCTCATCGACGACGCGATCCAGTTCGCCGTTCAACAGGGCGGCAACCGTGAAACGCAGATCATCAACGCCAGCGACAAGCTGGCGGTGAATATTGGACTGGAACTGCTTAAGCACGTGCCGGGGCGCGTTTCAACTGAAGTGGATGCACGCCTTTCGTTCGATCGCGGACTGTGTGTCGCCAAAGCGCGTAAGCTTGTCCGCCTGTATCAGCAACAGGGCGTCGATAAATCGCGCATTCTGATTAAGCTTGCCGCTACCTGGCAAGGCATTCGCGCCGCCGAAGAACTGGAAAACGAAGGGATTAATTGCAACCTGACGCTGCTGTTCTCTTTCGCCCAGGCCCGCGCCTGCGCCGAAGCAGGGGTGTATTTGATTTCGCCGTTCGTCGGGCGGATATACGACTGGTATCAACAGCATCAGCCGCAGGAAACTTACCAAGCGGAAAGCGACCCTGGCGTGGTGTCGGTGCGGGATATCTACCGTTACTACAAAGCGCATCGTTATCCGACGGTGATCATGGGTGCCAGTTTCCGTAAAACGGAGCAGGTACTGGCGTTAGCCGGTTGCGATCGCCTGACCATTTCCCCTGCTCTGTTAAGCGAACTGGACGCACGGGAAGGCAGCGTTGAGGCGAAACTGAGCGCCGATGTGGCGGTGGAAAACCGTCCATCGCCGATTAGCGAAGCCGAGTTCTACTGGCAGCATCATCAGGATGCTATGGCGGTAGATAAGCTGGCGGAAGGGATCCGCCTGTTCGCTGAAGATCAGGACAAACTGGAAGCCATGCTTGCCGCGAAGCTCGCGCAACAGGCAGTCCCTTCTTTAGCCGAATAAGCAACGGGGCCGCAAATGCGGCCCTTTTTTACAGCAGGAACAGCGTTGCCAGCCCGAGGAAAATAAAGAACCCACCGGTATCGGTGATCGCGGTGATCATCACGCTGGAGCCAATCGCCGGGTCGCGCCCTAAGCGGGTCATGATCATCGGGATCAGCACGCCCATGATTGCTGCCACCAATAAATTGAGCATCATCGCCAGCGTCATGACCCCGCCCAGCGCCCGGTCGTCGTACAGCCACCAGGTGACGCCGCCCATAATGCCTCCCCACACCAGGCCATTAATCAGCGCCACGCCGATTTCGCGCAGCATCAGGAAGTGAATATTGCCCGGCTGGATTTGCCCCAGCGCCAGAGCGCGCACAATCATGGTAATGGTCTGATTGCCGGTATTGCCGCCAATCCCCGCCACAATAGGCATTAATGACGCCAGCGCCACCAGTTGCGCGATGGTATGTTCAAATCCATCGATGACCCGCGAGGCGATAAACGCGGTGCAAAGGTTAATCGCCAGCCACGCCCAGCGGGTTTTTACCGCTTTGGCTACCGGCGCGAACACGTCTTCTTCGGTGCTTAAGCCCCCCATTCGGCGCAGATCGTTATCGGTTTCTTCGTATACCACATCTACGATCTCATCGATGGTCAGACGGCCAATTAGTCTGCCCCGCTCGTTCACCACGGCAGCGCTCACCAGGTTATCGCGTTCGAAAATACGCGCCGCATCCTCGTCGCGAACTTCCGGCGTCAGGATCACCGGGTTGGCATCCATCACGTCGCACACCACCGCCTGCTGGCGGTTGAGTAAAATAGTGGTTAACTCCAGTTCGCCAATCAGGGTGTTATCGCGATTGACCACAAACAGTTTGTCGGTGTTGTGCGGCATTTTACCCAACCGACGGAGGTAGCGCTGTACCGTCGCCAGGGTGATCTCCGGGCGTACGGTGATCACCTCAAATTCCATGATCGCGCCGACGCTGTTTTTATCGTACATCAGCATCTGGCGCGCCCGGGCGCGCTCGCGGGCCGGGAGTGAGGTCAGCAGGCGGCCGATCAAATTGCGCGGCAGGTGTTGGGCGATATAAATCTGTTCGTCGATATCCAGGGTGCTGATAGCGTCAATCAATGCCTGGTCGCTCATCTCGTCGATCAGATCGTCCCAGACGTTATCCGAGGCTTCGAGCAGAACGTGGCCGCGCTTTTCATCGCCCACCAATCGCCAGATGGCGTGACGCTCTTCCGACGGGAGAGATTCCAGGGTATCAGCGAGATCCGGTGCAGGCAGGCGCTGCACCCGTAAGGCGATGTTATCGATCGCTTCCAGCACCTGCTCGGCATCGTGATGCCCCGGCGCGAGTTTGCCGAGTATGCCCTGAGTGACCGCTTTATCCGCCGCCAGCAATTTGAGGATTTGCAGCCGGTCTTCGGCGCGCTGTTTTACGTTATACGGGGTTGTAGAGACCATAAGTCGCGCATTCCATGAAAAGAAAATTCAGCAGGGCTATCCCGCCCCTTCGTCTGTTTACGATCCGTTAAGCATAGCGGGCGCTTTGTAAATTTTACTAAACGGCGAGGACAAGCGGATAAAAAAAAACCAGCATCGGTCGCGAATGCTGGTTTTTTCGTGAACGCGCGGCTTAACTGCCGGTGCGGGCGACCGCGTCACGGCTGGCGCTGTCGCGCTCGTCGCCGGTCAGCTCGCTTAAGTGACCGTTGCGCATTTCCAGCAGCCGGTCAGCGTGGATAAAGTAGTGATCGTCATGGCTGATGGCGAAAATGGTTTTGCCCATTTGCTGCATTAACGGCAGCAGAACCTGGTAAAAATCACGGCGGAAGTGCGGGTCCTGGTCGGCGGCCCACTCGTCCAGCAGAATGATGTCGCGCTCTTCCGCCAGCGCCAGCAGCAGCGCCACACGCTTTTTCTGCCCTTTCGACAGCTTAAGATTGAGGATCTTGCCGTTATCCAGCTCCAGCTTCGACGACATTTGCAGGCGTTGCAGCCACTGATCCACCAGCTCGGGCCGGGCGGCCTGGCCCTGTGGGCCAAGTAACTGGTCGAACAGCCAGACATCGGTAAACACCGCCGAGAAATGTTTGCGGTACTCGTCCATGTTGTTGGCGCTAATCACCTGGCCATCCAGCAAAATCTCACCGGCTACCGGCTGGTACAGCCCGGTCAGCAGCATCGCCAGGGTGGACTTACCGCTGCCGTTGCCGCCGATCAGGAACAGCAGCTCGCCGCGATGGAGGGTCAGGTTAATCGGCCCCACGGCAAATGAATTATCGCCGTAGCGGAATTCCACATTGCGCAGCTCCAGGGTTTGCCACGGCGCGCGCGGCTGCGGATGGGCAAACTCCGGCTTGTACGGCGCGAGATGGAATTTATTCAGCTTATTGAACGCCACCTGGGCGGTCAGCAAGGTTGGCAGCGCGCCCACCGCCGACAGCAGCGGAGTACGCAGAAACAGCAGCGTCAGCGAAAAGGTCGCCGCCACGTTGGTATCCGCCCAGCCGAGGCTGTTCGCCATCCAGAACACCAGGCCAATCGCCCCCAGCATCATAATGTTCGACCAGTTCACCGCGCTGAGGTGGAAGGTGTCGGCGCGCACGATGTGGTGGCGATACTCTTTGGCATCAGGCTGGTAAACCTTATCGAAGATATGTTCAGCCCGCTCGCGGTTAAGCGCCAGCTCTTTACGCCCTTCCAGCACGGTCTGGTAGTTGTTATACAGTTTGTCTTCGGTTTCACGCAGGATCGCCAAATGGCGGTAAACCCGCGCCACCAGCATAAATCCGCCCCAAATGGTGATCGCCACCCAGATAGTCGTGATCACCAGCATTTTCGGCGACAGTACCGCCAGATACCAGGCGCAGCCAATTGCCAGGATGATGCCCTGCACCAGTTCCGGCAAACGCACAAAAGCGATGGTGATATTGCGGATATCACTGGTCAGCCCCGCCAGCAGCGAGGCGCTGCCGAGTTGCTCCACCCGCTCAACCGGGGTATCGAGAATACGTTTGATAAACTCACCGCGCAGGCGGTAGACAAAATGGTGGCCGAGGGTGGTCAGCGCTAACTGCGAGGCCAGCGTCACCGCCATTAACAGCAGCAGCAGACCGAGGAATTCAGGCAATACCGCCAGGGAGATATCGACGTTTTCGATTAAGCGTTGGTTGATGAACGCGATAAGCCCAATGCCTAATGCGGCACTGGCAAGGCTCAGCGCCATCACCATCAAAAAAGGCCAGCGATACTGACGCCAGACGACCAGCAGGAGTTCCATAAATAGCAGCAATCCACAGCAGAAAATCAATCAGGCATGCAGTGTAAACGGCTGGCGAGCGACGGCAAGAATAATTCTTATTTTTATTCGTAATGCCCTGCGGCGCGGAAGGTTAAGTTGTAACGGTAGCCGCCAGCCAGGGGATGTTCCCCCTCTTTTAGCGGTTGGATCCCGTGGTAAAACAGGCGCGATGGGCCGCCCCACACCACCACGTCGCCGTGCTCCAGCATCACCCGTTGCAGCGGCGCGCTGCGCGTCAGGCCGCCAAACTGGAATACCGCCGGTAATCCCAGTGACACCGAGACAATCGGCGCGGCCAGGTTGGGTTCGTCTTTATCCTGATGTAGCGACAGTTTTGCCCCCGGTTGATAGCGGTTGATCAGGCAGGCGTCTGGCGCGAAGTCAGGATAACCCGCCGCCTGGGATGCCGCGTCGCACAGGCGCTGAAAGCTTTCCGGCATGGCGGGCCACGGGTTGCCGGTTTGCGGATCGACGGGCGCATACAAATAGCCGCGCCGGTCGGTGGTCCAGCCTAATGCGCCGCAGTTGGTCATCGCCACCGACATGGTATAGCCGCCGGGCGTCACCATATGGCGAAACGGCGACTGCGCGGCAACGTGGTTAATCGACGCCATCAGTTGGGCGCTGTCCTGGCGGGCGAAGCGGCGCAGGATCACCGCGCCGGGTGCCAGCGGCTCCTGCCAGGGTTCATCTTCAGCAAACAGATCGAGCATCAGGTCTCCTTTTTGGCTTCATGTTGCAGCAGCGCCGCTTTACGCGCTACGCCCCAGCGGTAGCCCGAAAGCTGCCCGTCCTGGCGGATCACCCGGTGACAGGGCACGATAATCGCCAGCCGGTTCGCGCCACAGGCGCTGGCCACGGCACGCACTGCATTGGGTTTACCCACCTGCGCCGCCAGCGTTTGATAACTGACGGTTTCCCCCGCCGGAATAGCGCGCAACGCCTCCCAGACCTGTTGCTGGAACAGCGTGCCCTGGAAATCTAACGGCAGGTCGAGGCGGTTTTCTGGCGCATGAATGCAGGCGACGACCTTTTCGAGAATATCGCTAAAATCGTTCTGTGCCAGATGGCGCTCAGCCAGCGGAAACAGCCCGGCCAGTTCCGCCTCAAGCTGCGCGTCGTCATCCCCTAACAGTACCGCGCAGATCCCGCGCGCGCTTTGCGCCACCAGACAGCGCCCGACATGGCAATCCACCAGAGCGTAGCGCAGGCTCAGTTGTTTGCCGCCGCTGCGGAATTGTTTCGCCGTCATGCCCAGCGTGGCGTCGGCGCCGCGATAAAAATTACTCCCAGAACCAAAACCCGCCTGATACAGCGCGGGCGTCACCGCCTCGCCGTGGGTTAAGGCATCGCGCAGCCGCTGATTGCGCCGGGCAGTTTGCCAGGCTTTGGGCGTTAATCCGGTAACCGATTTGAACAGGCGATGAAAATGGTACGGGCTCATGGCCATCTCCTGCGCCAGGGCGTCAAGCGTGAGGGCTTCTTCGCTGGCATCCAGCAATTCGCAGGCTTTACGGATCAGCGCGATGCGCTGCTGGCGCAGCGGCGCTTTTTCCGGCTGGCAGCGTTTGCAGGGCCGAAACCCGGCGGCCTGCGCGGCGTCGGCATCATGCCAGAAACGCACATTCTGGCGCAGGGGATGGCGCGCCCGGCAGGACGGACGGCAGAAAATGCCGGTAGTGATAACCCCGAACACGAACTGCTCATCGGCACGGGCATCGCGGGTTTCCACCGCCTGCCAGCGCGCATCGTCGGTGTGGTAGACAGATTGTTTCATGGCTCGCTCCTCTTTAAAGGTAGCCCTACTCTGGCAGTAAGGCTGCGCCAAAAAACTCAGTTTCTTGCTTTTTAATTTTTCTGCGACAGCAGGAAGGTTTCGAACTGCGGCGACATCCAGGTAGAGAAACCCTTCGGCTCTTTCACGATCAGATATACCGCCAGTTTTTGCTCCAGCGCCAGCGCTTTCGCTTTTTCCGGCCCCAGCACCATCAGCCCGGTGTCCCAGCCGTCGGCTTCCAGCGCCGTAGGGGCGATCACCGTGGCGGACACCAGCGTATGCTGGATCGGATACCCGGTAGCAGGATCGATCACGTGCGACAGGCGCTTGCCGTCCAGTTCGTAATAGTTGCGATAGCTCCCGGCAGTGCTGATGCCGTGGCCGTTAATATCCACCACCGCCGCCACGGCGTTTTCCCGGTCCGTCGGCTGCTGGATGGCGACCCGCCACGAACGGCCTTCGGGATTGGTGCCCCGGCTGACCAGCGCCCCGCCCACCGAGACCAGATAACGGCTAATGCCTTCTTGTTCCATCAGGCGCGCCAGATGATCGGCGGCATAGCCTTCACCCACGGTAGAGAGGTCGACGAACAGATCGGGAAGATCTTTTTGCAGATACTGCGCGCCTGCCGACTGAATCACTTTCAGATGCTCAATGCCGACGCGGTTTTTTGCCTGCTCGATATCGGCGTCTGACGGGGTTTTCACCGGCTGTTTGTCCGGGCCGAAGCCCCACAAATTCACCAGCGGCCCCACGGTAATGTCCATCGCGCCCTGGGTTTTATGGCCGATGCGCAGCGCCAGCGTGACGATATCACTCATGGCTTCACTCACCGGCCACGGATCGGTGCGGGCGGAATGGTTAAACTGCATCAGCGCCGAATCATTTTTCCAGGTAGAGAGCAGCCGATCGTCGCCGTCGAGCTGGGCCTGAATCTTTTCGCGTAGCGCCGCTTCGCGTGAGGGTTCCACGCCCGCGAGGCTCACCCGCCAGAATGTCCCCATGGTTTTACCTTCCAGCACCACGGCTCGCTGGGCAGGTGCAGTCGATTGCTGCGAATTATCGCATCCTGAAAGCACAAGAACGGCGGCCACCCATCCCATGCAAAGCCCTGATAAACGTCTCATTCATTGCTACCCCTTTGTTGAGGCCCGCAGGGTACAACAAAATTCGAAAATTGTCGGGAAGCGGGATAAAAAAAGGGAGCCCGCAGGCTCCCTTGATACAGACTGGTCAGGATTAGAACTGGTAAACCAGGCCCAGCGCTACGATATCGTCGGTCGCGATACGTGCATCACGGGTGAATTGGTTTTCATCCAGCAGGTTGATTTTGTAATCAACATAGGTGGACATGTTTTTGTTGAAGTAGTAAGTCGCGCCTACATCAACATATTTCAGCAGATCCTGATCGCCGTAGTTGGCTACGCCGTTGGAGATGTCTTTACCTTTAGACTGCAGGTAAGCCACGGACGGACGCAGACCGAAGTCGAACTGGTACTGAGCAACCACTTCGAAGTTCTGCGCTTTGTCAGCAAAACCGTAAGCAGCAGCGCTGGAGTCGCCACCGAAACGGGTTGCGTTGTAAGTCTGGGTGTACTGTGCAGCCAGGTACAGGTTGTTGGCGTCATATTTCAGGCCGCCAGAATAGGTTTCTGCGTGGTCGCCGTTACCGTAGATGCCCGCCAGGTTGTTCTGGTCAGCAGTACGTTTGGAAGAGGACATCGCACCACCGATACCGAAGCCTGCGCCCAGATCGTAAGTTACGGATGCACCGTACGCGTCGCCGTTCTGTTTCAGCACGCCACGACCACCGAAGTCTTCGCCGCTCACGCTGCCGTTTTTACCCTGGTATTGCAGAGCAAAGTTCAGGCCGTCAACCAGACCAAAGAAGTCGGTGTTACGGTAGGTGGCAACGCCGTTAGCACGGGATTGCAGGAAGTTGTCAGAACCGTAAGTGTCGCCGCCGAATTCCGGCAGAACGTCGGTCCAGGAAGTCACGTCGTAAACAACGCCGTAATTACGACCGTAGTCGAAAGAACCTGCGTCGCCCACTTTCAGACCCGCGAACGCCAGACGAGTCCAGGCGTTGTTTTCGCTTTCTGAAGTATTACCGTTGACCTGGTATTCCCACTGGCCATAACCGGTGACCTGGTCGTTAACCTGGGTTTCGCCTTTGAAGCCGAGACGAATGTAAGTCTGATCGCCGTCAGAACCATCGTCATCAGAGAAATAGTGCAGACCGTCTACTTTACCGTACAGGTCCAGTTTGTTGCCGTCTTTGTTATAAATTTCAGCCGCATTTGCAGCACCCGCGACTAACAGCGCCGGTACCAATAAGGACAGGACTTTAACTTTCATGTTATTAACCCTCTGTTATATGCCTTTATATATGCCTTTTTTTATTACCACTGCTTACTGATTAATCCTCTAATCAGTCGGCAAACCCATTGTCCAAAACAAATCCAGATTAATCCAATGCGAATATGATACTAAAACTTTTAAGGTGTTTCATTTAGCATTATAGGTGTAACAATATGTAAAAATCAGGGAACTTTTTTTAGCACGAAAAGCTAAAAAATATCGCACTGATAATCAAAAAATAGTGATATTTCAACAATAACAATAGCTTAAAGAAAAAGCTTTTTTACCGCACTGAATGATAAAACCTTTTCTCTATTCATCACTAAAATAGATATCGCTATCATCATTAACTTTATTTATTACCGTCATTCGATCCTGAATGTCAGTTTCACCCCTATTTCAACCGGATGCTCGCATCCGGTTTTTTTTACGCTTCTTTACGTTAACTGAATAAATCTGTGCTACGCCCCACCGCGTCTATGGATAAGTTTGCTGCGTAATTATGCGGTCTCTTAATTTATTCCACCGCCTCGCTTTGATTATTTGTGCTATTACCGCTACGTTTGCGTTTGTCTTTTAAGTATTAATTCCAGTACGTTATTTCTTTTATTCTGCTTTTATTTTACTCGCTGCGGATCCGCTCAGCGCACCCGCTTTAGCACGACTGGTCTGGAAAATCACGCTGTTCGCTTTATACTGCGGTGTCGGTATCTTTGCGCGCGCCTGCCGCTTGCTACCGCGATCGCGTCACGGAACCGACGCTATACGCTTTTTATTACGCCCTTAGCCAGCGGACAACACACGATAATGAGTCAGTCAGACACAATGATCCCCAACAAGTTTTCTTTGATGCCGGGCAGCATCACGCGTTTTTTTCTTCTGCTTATCGTGGTCTTGCTGGTCACCATGGGGGTGATTACTCAGAGCGCCGTCAATACCTGGCTTAAAGATAAAAGCTATCAAATCGTCGATATCACCCATGCGCTGCACAAGCGCATCGATACCTACCGCTACGCCACATGGCAAATTTACGACAACATCGCGCCTTCCACTTCGCCGGCGAATGAGGGGTTACAGGAAACCCGTCTGCGTCAGGACGTTTACTACCTCGAAAAACCGCGCCGCAAAACCGAGGCGCTGATTTTTGGCTCTCACGACAACTCAACGCTGGAGATGACCCAGCGGATCTCAAATTACCTGGACACCCTGTGGGGCGCTGAGAACGTGCCCTGGTCGATGTATTATCTGAATGGCCAGGATAACAGCATGATTCTGGTCTCTACCCTGCCGCTAAAAGATTTATCCACCGGCTTTAAAGAGGGGTCGATCAGCAACGTCGTTGATTCACGCCGTGCGGAGATGCTGCAACAGGCTAACGCGTTGGACGAGCGTGAAAGTTTCTCCGCCCTGCGCCGCCTCGCCTGGCAAAACGGCCACTACTTTACCCTGCGCACCACGTTTAACCAGCCGGGCCATCTGGCGACGGTGGTGGCGTTTGACTTACCGATTAACGATTTGATCCCGCCGGGCATGGCGCTGGACAGTTTCCGTCTCGACCAGGACAACACCCAAAGCGTCCAGGCGGGCAATGACCGGGAAGATCCCGACAGCGTCACCATTAATTTCAACAGCTCACGCATTGAGATCACCTCGCCGCTGAATTCCACCCATCTGAAGCTGGTGTGGGAAGTCCCCTTCGGCACGCTGTTGATAGAAACGCTGCAAAATATCCTGTTGCCGCTGCTGCTGAATATTGGCCTGCTGGCGCTGGCGCTGTTCGGCTACACCACGTTCCGCAACCAGCCGACGCACCGGGTTGAAAACAATGTGCCGAACGCCTGGCAGGGAGAGATGAAAAAGCTGCGCGCGCTGAATGAAGAGATCGTTACGCTGTTGCCGCTTGGCCTGCTGGTGCACGATCTGGAGTCAAACCGCACGCTGATCAGCAACGGTATCGCCGATCATCTGTTGCCGCATTTAAACCTGCAAAACATTACCGCAATGGCCGATCAGCACCAGGGCGTGATTCAGGCGACCATCAATAATGAACTGTATGAGATCCGCCAGTTCCGCAGCCAGGTGGTGCCCCGCACGCAAATTTTCGTGATCCGCGAGCAGGATCGGGAAATCCTGGTGAATAAGAAACTCAAACAGGCGCAGCGCCTGTATGAGAAAAACCAGCAGGGCCGCGCGGCGTTTATGCAACATATTGGCGAAGCGTTAAAAACACCGGTTATGAAGCTGGCGGAACAGGCGGGGCTGGCTGCCAGTTCTGACCACCGCGCACTGGTCAATCACGCCGATGAAATCGTGCGGCTGGTGGATGAAATTCAGTTGTTAAACCTGCTGGAAACCGAAAGTTGGAAAACCATGCAGAGCGAGTTCTCGATCCAGGAAGTGATCGACGAGGTCGTGCCGCAGGTCCTGCCCGCCGCCAAGCGCAAAGGTCTGCAACTGCTGGTCAAGAACCAGCTGGCCGCCAATGAGAGCCGTTACGGGGATCGCGGTGCGCTGAAAAAAATCCTGCTGATGCTGTTGCAGTACGCGGTGACCACCACCGATATCGGCAAAATCACCCTCGAAGTCAGCCAGGAAGAGTCGGCGAACGAGCGCCTGACGTTGCGTATTCTGAATACCGGCCAGGGGCTGACCGCGCAGGAAATCGATAACCTTCATTTCCCGTTCCTCAACGACACCTCTGCCGACCGCTTCGGTAAAGCCAATGGGCTCACCTTTTACCTGTGTAATCAACTGGCGAAACAGCTAGGTGGTTATCTGAATATTAAATCGCGTAATGAGCTGGGGACGCGCTATTCGCTGCATCTCAATATGGCGGTGGAATCGAAGCAAGAAGAAGACGAAGAGCGTTTGCTGGATGATGTCGTCGCGATGGTGGATGTTACATCTAATGAAGTACGCGCGGTGGTGGTACGCCTGCTGGAAAGCTGGGGGGCGAGTTGCATCACCCCTGACGAACGGTTGATAAGTCAAGAGTTTGATATTTTCTTAACTGATAATCCGTCAAATCTTACAGCAACCGGCCTGCTTTTAAGCGATGATGAGGACCGCGTACAACAGTTAGCACCGGGTAAACTGCGCGTTAACTTTAATATCAGCGCAGCTTTGCAGGAAGCGGTGCTACAACTAATAGAAGAGCAACTGGCGCAGGAAGCCAGCCCGGAATCTCCTCTGGGCGGTGATGAAAATGCTCAACTTCACGCCAGCGGCTATTACGCCCTGTTTGTCGACACAGTACCGGACGATGTGAAGAGATTGTATACTGAGGCAGCGACAAGCGATTTTGCTGCGCTGGCTCAGACGGCGCACCGCCTGAAAGGTGTGTTCGCCATGCTCAATCTTGTCCCCGGCAAGCAGTTATGTGAAACGCTGGAGCATAATATTCGTGAGAAGGATGCTCCAGGTATTGAAAAAGATATCAGTGACATTGACGCCTACGTCAATCGCTTGCTGTAGCAAGGTAGCCTATTACATGAACAATATGAACGTAATTATTGCCGATGATCATCCGATTGTACTGTTCGGTATTCGTAAATCTCTGGAACAAATCGAATGGGTGAATGTTGTCGGCGAGTTTGAAGACTCCACAGCACTGATTAACAATTTGCCTAAGCTCGACGCGCACGTGCTCATCACCGATCTCTCGATGCCGGGAGATAAATACGGTGACGGCATTACGCTGATTAAGTACATCAAACGCCATTTCCCGAATCTGTCCATCATCGTGCTGACGATGAATAACAACCCGGCGATTTTAAGCGCCGTGCTGGAGCTGGACATTGAAGGGATTGTGCTGAAGCAAGGCGCGCCAACGGACCTGCCGAAGGCCCTGGCCGCGCTGCAAAAAGGCAAGAAATTTACCCCGGAAAGCGTGTCTCGCCTGCTGGAGAAAATCAGCGCCAGCGGTTACGGCGACAAACGCTTGTCACCGAAAGAGAGCGAAGTACTGCGTCTCTTTGCTGAAGGCTTCCTGGTGACAGAGATTGCTAAAAAGCTTAACCGCAGTATTAAAACCATCAGTAGCCAGAAGAAGTCGGCGATGATGAAACTGGGCGTGGATAACGATATCGCCCTGCTGAACTACCTCTCTTCGGTGACGCTCGCGCCATCGGATAAAGAGTAAGTCCTCAAATGCCCTCCCGATGGAGGGCATTTTTTTTATTTACGTGCTTTACGAACCCGATCCGCATACAACGCCAGCGTCTGCTTCAGCACATCCAGCGTTACCGGTTTTGACAGACAGCTGTCCATCCCGGATTCAATACAACGCTGCTTCTCTTCTGCCAATGCGTTTGCCGTGACGCCCACCACCGGCAGGGTCAACCCGAGCTGGCGAATACGCTGCGTCAGACGATAACCGTCCATATTCGGCATGTTGACGTCGCTTAATACGATATCGATATGGTTTTTCGCCAGCACGCTGAGCGCGTCCACGCCGTCGTTGGCGGTTTTGCACTGATAGCCTAACGAACCCAGTTGATCGGCCAGTAAGCGTCGGTTGATCGGATGATCGTCCACCACCAGGATCATCATGTCATCGTTCTGCTCGTTAACGCCGGTTGGGGCGGGCAACGCGCCATTAATCCCCGTCGCGCCGATATCAATACTGTAAATACGGCCCAGTAGCGCAATCAGGTCGTGCGGCGCAGCCACGCTTTGCAGCCACACGCCGGGGCTTTGCTCAAACGGTACGCCAATATGGCGACGGCTGAAGACAATGGTCGCCCGCCCTTCCCATTCGTCGTCGAGCACATCGTCGGTAATGAGTACATCGTCGACATCAGCTCGCTGCCCGTCGTAACGCTGCGCGCGGATACCGCTATGCTCAAGCAACGATTCCAGATAGGTTTGCAAAGAGGCATTGCGTACCGCCAGCAAACAGCGCTTATCGGTTAGCCCCTCGACGCCATCAACCGGCATAGCCTGCGCTTTATACAGCGGAATACGCACCGTAAACTGGCTGCCGAGACCCGGTTCGGTATCAATGGCGATATCGCCGTCCATCATGGTGGTCAGTTTTTCACAAATCGCGAGGCCCAACCCGGTGCCCTGGAAGTTACGCTGCACCCCGGTCCCCACCTGGAAGAACGGGTCGAACAGTTTGACCACCTCTTTGGCTGGAATGCCGACGCCGGTATCCCGCACCCTGAAGCGCAGATAACCGTCCGCCTGATCGACATGCAATATAATGCAGCCGACATCGGTAAATTTGATGGCATTGCTCAGCAGGTTGGAAATCACCTGCTGGATGCGGATCGGATCGCCCTGCAACGCCAGCGGCACATCGGGCTCGATAAAGCAGTACAGGCCGAGCTGCTTGCGCACCACCAGCGGCAGATAGTTGGCGGTGACGTGGCTCATTAATTCACGCGGCGAGAACTCGCGCGGTTCGATCTTGAGCTGCTCGGATTCGATTTTCGAGAAATCGAGAATATCGCTGATGATTTTTAGCAGCAGGCTGGAGGAGTTGTTCATCGCCGTCACCAGCCGGTCCACGCCTTTCGGCAGGGCTTTGGTCTGGAGCAAATCCAGGTTGCCGATAATGCCGTACAGCGGGGTACGCAATTCATGGCTGACGGTGGCGAGGAACATCGATTTCGACTGGCTGGCCTGCTCTGCGGCCTGGGCCATATCCTGCAATGACTCTTCCATTTTGACGCGCGCCGACACGTCCACCAGCACGCAGATCGCCACGTTTTCATTACGGTAGCGGGAATGCACAAAGCTAATCTGCAAATTGGTATTGTTGCTGGTTAACACGTCGACGAAGTTAACCTGCTGGCCGCAGATAATTTGCGTCAGCCGCTGGCGGTCCTCGTGAGTCAGCATATTGAGATAGTTATGCGCCAGCTCGTTACTGAGGATATTCGAGCCGTCCTGGGTGCGCAGAATGCAAATCCCCACCGGCGCGGAGGCAACGATTTTACGGTTGAACTGCTCATGCTCTTCCAGCCGCTGGGCATCCACTTCCGCCGGAATAAAAATCCGCCGCTCGTACATCCGCGCCAGGGTGAACAGCACAATCCCCACCAGCACGTTCAGCAGCACGGCGTTTAAAATCAGCATCCGAATACGTTCCAGCACCATATCCACCGGCACCGAATAAACGATGCTCAGGGAGGACGGCGGCAGGTTCTTTTTCAGGATCAGCTCTTTAAAACCGGCGGTGTAGCCAAACCAGGCGCGATCCTGTACCCAGCGCGGATCGGGAACGATACGGGTTTCCGGACCGGTCAGTGAAATCAGCGGATGGCTGTTTTCATCAAGGATCGTCACGCCCATCGGCAGGCTGCCGGGGGTAAAAAAGTTCTCCACGCGAATGGTCTGCTCGGTGCCTAACAGCGCCTGTAAGCGATTAGCCAGGTAAACCGGGGTAATGGCGTAGAAATTGCCCACGCCAGGGCGCGGCCCCTGCCCTATCCAGTACAGCCCGTTGGTGCGCTCTTCCTGTGGCTGGTTACGGTATTTCACGATCCGGTCATGGAACGACTTCAGAATGCTGTCACGCTCTACCGGGCGGTCGCGCAGGCCGAAGTTCGCCAGGCACATGTCCTCGGTCCCCACCAGGAACACGCGGTTTAAATCATAGGCCGCAGAAAAATTATCCCGCCAGTAGCGTAAGAACCAGGACATAGATTGCAGTGAGCCGCGCCAGGCGTTGCTCATCGCGTTGCAATCGGAATCCGACCACAGCGGCATAAACGCCGGGATTTCGGCGCTGTTGTCCCGCTTGCCCGCGCTTAATATCGCGCCGTCCGGGGTGTTGAGGCGGTTTTCAGCAATGTACTTCAGCTCCTTCATCACATCCGAAGTGCGCTGAATATAGCGCTGCGCCTGATCGAAGCTGAGGTTAAATTCCTGGCGGATTTCCGACTCTTTGTCATGCAGGGCACTGACAATATAAAAAACCGAAAACAGCATGATCAGCAGCCATAGCAATAACGCCAGGGCGCGAAAAAGATAGCGAGAAACTTTCAGCGTGGTGCGAAAGGAGACGAAGTATTTCAAAGTGGTTCCGGTCGCTGTGGCAGGTAGTAAAAGAAATAATGCCGTTAAGGTAGCCGTAAAACGTCAGAGCCGCAATCTTCAGTGTTTGTCTGTATTTTGAACGCCAGCCGGGAAACGGCGGGCAATTCCGGCGATAATCGTTTTTTGTATCTCAGGGACAGGGATTTTTAGCCGTGCGCTTTTCACACTTACGGAAGATTCTCAAGCCGCTCATCCCCCGTAAACTCCGCAACCAGCTTATCGTGATGGCCATTTTCATGGTCACCATCCCGGTGCTGACCATGGGCTACGTGGTGGATAACGAAGGCCGGGCGGCGTTGATTGCCGAAAAAGAGAAGAAGCTGATGGCGGTAACCCGCCTGCTGGATGCCGCGCTGGGTGATACCTTCAGCCAGCCGTTGACGCTGCCCCGCGCGCAGCAAATTGCGGCGTTAAATCAGCAGCTCAGCGAGAAAACCGAACACATCGCCCAGGCGTTTCCCGGCATCGGCGCGGGATTTTACCATCGCCAACTGGATGTCATTATCACCTATGCGCCGCAAGCCCAGTATAAAGGCAACGTCGGCGTCACTATCGCGCCGGACCATCCGGGCCGGGCGGTGATGGCGAACCGCGAGCCGCGCGTTTATTCCGGCAAACAGGTGCGCGGCCATATCCTCAACGCCATGATCCCCATCGTTCGCCACGGCGAGGTACAGGGCTACATCTGGGCCAACGAGCTTTCGGAGGATATCAGCCTCCAGGCGGAACGCCTGGACTGGAATATTGTGGTGGTGTTGTCGGTCGGCTTGCTGTTAAGCCTGCTGTTAATCGTGCTGGCATCGCGGCGCTTCAGCGCCAGTATTGATGTGATTACCCACGGCCTGGATAACCTTGCCCAGGATCACTCTACCCGCCTGCCGGAATTGCCTGGCGAGATGGGCAAAATCAGCCACAGCGTCAATATGCTGGCCCAGACGCTGCGCGAAACCCAGACCCTGAACGATCTGATTATCGAAAACGCCGCCGACGGGGTGATCGCGGTGGATAAACAGGGACGGGTCACCACCATGAACCCGGCCGCCGAGCACATTACCGGCTACACCTTACAGGAGCTGCTCGGCAAACCCTATTCCAGTATTTTTATAGATACCGGCTTTGACAGCCCGGTGCTGGAAACGCTGCAACAAGGCACCGGCCATGTGGCGCTGGAAATCAGCTTTCCGGCGCGGGAACGCACTATTGAAATCAGCGTGACCACTAGCCAAATCCATAATGCTCAGGGCGAACTCATCGGTGCGCTGGTGATATTTTCTGACTTAACGGCGCGTAAAGAGACCCAGCGGCGGCTGGCCCAGACTGAACGCCTGGCCACCCTGGGCGAGCTGATGGCGGGCGTCGCCCATGAGGTGCGCAACCCGCTGACCGCGATTAAAGGCTACGCGCAAATCCTGAAACAGCATGATTTGCAGGTGGAGCATCAGCAGTATCTGGCGGTGATCCTCAAAGAGATCGACTCGATTAACCGGGTGATTCAGCAGCTACTCGATTTCGCCCGCCCGCGCCACGGGCACTGGCAGCCGGTCCGGCTCAATCAGCTGCTTGACGAATGCCTGGTGCTGATTCAAACCTCCGGTCTGGAGGCGCGGATTCATTTCTCTACCCACTACGACACGTCGCTGGATGCCATTGACGCTGACGGCGAACTGCTTAAACAGGTGCTGCTGAATATTCTGATTAACGCCGTCCAGGCCATCAGCGCCCGCGGCAACATCACGATCCGCACCCTGCGCTGGGATGACGGTCATCAGGCCATTGAGATTCAGGATGACGGTTGCGGCATCGCCCCGGAGCACCAGAAAAAAATCTTCGATCCCTTTTTCACGACCAAAGCCTCGGGAACCGGGCTTGGACTGGCGCTTAGCCAGCGGATCATCAATGCCCATCACGGCGATATCCAACTGGTGAGCGAGCCCGGTCATGGCGCGACCTTTACTTTAATTTTGCCGCTTCACTTTCAGGGAACGCAACCGTTATGAAACCGATGTATCGCATTCTGATTGTCGACGACGAAGAAAACGTGCGTCTGATGCTCAACACCGCTTTTACGCTGTCCGGTCATCACACCCTGTGCGCCCGAAACGGCGTCGAAGCGCTGCAACTGTTTCGCGACAGCCAGCCGGACGTGGTGTTGATGGATATCCGCATGCCGGAATTAAACGGCCTTGAGGCCCTTCAGCAAATGCATGCCATCAACCCGAAAATCCCGGTGGTGTTGATGACCGCCTATGCCGCCGTAGAAACGGCGGTTGAAGCGCTGCGTAAGGGCGCGTTTGATTACGTGATCAAACCCTTCGATCTCGAAGAGCTGAATATGGTGATTAACCGTGCGCTCCAGCTCCAGTCGATGAAAGAGGAGATCCGCGAACTGCACCAGGCGTTGAGCGAAAGCTGGCAGTGGGGACATATTCTCACCAATACGCCGTGCATGATGGAAATCTGCCGGGATACCGCGAAAATTGCGCTGAGCAACGCCAACGTGCTGATTTCCGGGGAGAGCGGCACAGGCAAAGAGCTGATTGCCCGCGCCATTCACTACCACAGCCGCCGCGCCAGCGGGCCGTTTATCAAAATTAACTGCGCCGCCCTGCCCGATTCACTGCTGGAAAGCGAGCTGTTCGGCCATGAAAAAGGCGCGTTTACCGGCGCGCAGGGGCTGCGTCAGGGTCTGTTTGAACGCGCCCATCACGGCACGCTGCTGCTGGATGAAATTGGCGAAATGCCGCTTAATTTACAGGTTAAACTGCTACGCGTATTGCAGGAGCGGGAGTTTGAGCGGGTTGGCGGCAACCAGACGATTAAAGTCGATATCCGCATTCTGGCTGCAACCAACCGTAATCTGGCGGAGAGCGTGGCGCAGGGCCAGTTCCGTGAGGATCTGTTTTACCGGCTCAACGTGATTCATCTGGAAATTCCCCCGCTGCGCCAGCGGCCAGGCGATGTTCCCCTGCTCGCCAATCATTTTGTGCAAAAGTTCGCGTCGGAAAACCAGCGCGACATCATCGAAATCGACCCGCTGGCGCTGGCGCTGCTGAACGCCTGGCCGTGGCCCGGCAACGTCCGGGAACTGGCCAACATCATGGAACGCGCGGTGATCATGAGTACCGGCGTGGTGATATTTGCAGAAGACCTGCCGCTGGAATTTCAGCGTGGCTCGACGGTGCAGGAAGGTGCCCCGATCCCCGCCGCCATGCAGGGCAGCCTGAAAGAAGCCGTGAAAGCCTATGAAAAACAGCTTCTGCTAAGCGCGCTGGCAAGGCACGACGGAAACCGCACCCATACCGCCCTGGAGCTGGGTATCAGCCGCCGCGCGCTGATGTACAAATTGCAGGAATACGGCATCGACTAACCCCGCCAGTCACCGTTTTTTGCCAGGCAATTATTTGCACACTGTGCAATTTCTTGCCTGGTCCCTTCCGGCTTACGGCCCGCCAACGCCTGATAAAAACCCTTTAATAACAGCATGTTGTAATTAATTTGAATCCACTCTCCTCTCTGGCACTCCCCTTGCTATTACCGCTACGTACCCATTACGGAGTCATCATAGGGAAGTCACATGAAAGAGAAACACCTCACGCTACAGCAGGCCAGTCGCTTCTTCCGCGATGGCATGACAATTATGGTCGGCGGTTTTATGGGGGTAGGCACCCCGCCCCGTCTGGTGGATGCGCTGCTGGCCTCCGGCGTGCGCGATTTAACGCTTATCGCTAACGACACCGCCTTTGTGGATGTCGGCATCGGCCCGTTGATTGTTAATGGCCGGGTTAAGAAAGTCATCGCCTCCCATATCGGCACTAACCCGGAAACCGGACGGCGGATGATCGCGGGAGAAATGGAGGTTCAACTGGTGCCTCAGGGCACGCTGATCGAACAGATCCGCTGCGGCGGCGCAGGCCTGGGCGGCGTACTGACCCCAACTGGCGTCGGCACCGTGGTGGAAGAAGGCAAACACATCCTCACCCTCGATGGCAAAAAATATTTACTGGAACGCGCCCTGCGCGCCGACCTGGCGCTGATCCGCGCCCATCAGGCCGATGCCCTCGGCAATCTGACCTATCAACTTAGCGCACGCAACTTCAACCCGCTTATCGCCCTCGCGGCGGACATCACCCTGGTAGAAGCCGACGAGATTGTGCCGGTTGGCGCTATCGCCCCCGACCACGTCGTCACGCCAGGCGCGGTTATCGACCACATCATTTCCCAGGAAGCCTAATCATGGATGCTAAACAACGTATTGCGCGCCGCGTGGCGCTGGAACTCAACGATGGCGACATCGTTAACCTGGGGATTGGTTTACCCACGCTGGTCGCGAACTTTTTACCTGGCGATGTGCATATCACGCTGCAATCTGAAAACGGTTTTCTTGGCCTCGGCCCGGTGACCGAACAACACCCGGACCTGGTGAATGCGGGCGGGCAGCCGTGCGGCATTCTGCCTGGCGCGGCGATATTCGACAGCGCCATGTCCTTTGCCCTGATCCGCGGCGGCCATGTGGATGCCTGCGTACTGGGCGGATTACAGGTCGATCAGGACGCCAATCTGGCGAACTGGGTCGTGCCGGGGAAAATGGTGCCTGGTATGGGCGGCGCGATGGATCTGGTGACCGGCGCGCGCAAAGTGATTATCGCCATGGAGCACTGCGCCAAAGACGGCTCGGCAAAAATCCTGCGTCACTGCACCATGCCGCTTACCGCGCAACATGCGGTCAATATGCTGGTTACCGAACTGGCGGTATTTGAGTTTATCGATGGCAAAATGTGGCTTATCGAAACCGCGCCAGGCGTGGATGTCGACACCGTTCGCGCCCGCACCGAAGCGGAGTTCTCTGTAACCAGCGGCCTGAAAACCATGGCTGAGCGAGGTGCGTCATGATTGGCCGCATTTCCCGCCTGATGACACGCCTGGTCAGCCGCTATCTCCCGGACCCGCTGATTTTCGCCATGCTGCTGACGTTAATCACCTTTGGCATCGCCCTGTGGCTGACGCCGCACACCCCGCTCGATATGGTGAAAATGTGGGGCGACGGCTTCTGGAATCTGCTGGCCTTCGGCATGCAGATGGCGCTGATTATCGTAACCGGCCACGCGCTGGCCAGCTCCGGCCCGGTGAAAAAAATCCTGCGTACCGCCGCGTCAGCGGCCCGTACACCGGTGCAGGGCGTGATGCTGGTGACCTTTTTTGGCTCCGTCGCCTGCGTGATTAACTGGGGCTTTGGCCTGGTGGTCGGCGCGATGTTCGCCCGGGAAGTGGCCCGCCGCGTACCGGGTTCAGACTATCCGCTGTTAATCGCCTGCGCCTATATCGGCTTTCTGACCTGGGGTGGCGGTTTTTCGGGTTCGATGCCCTTACTCGCCGCCACGCCGGGCAACCCGGTTGAGCATATCGCCGGGCTGGTGCCGGTTGGCCAGACGCTGTTTGCAGGCTTCAATATTTTCATCACCCTGGGCCTGATTGCGGTGATGCCGTTCGTTACCCGCCTGATGATGCCGAAAGCGGGCGATGTGATGTCTGTCGATCCGAAACTGCTGATGGAAGAGCCGGATTTCCAGAAAGTGCTGCCGAAAGACGCGCCGCCGTCGGAACGCCTGGAAGAGAGCCGCATTCTGGCGCTGATTATCGGTGCGTTGGGGATTGTTTACCTCGGTTTCTACTTCGCTGAGAAAGGGTTCAACATCACCATCAACACCGTCAACATGATGTTTATGATTGTCGGTCTACTGCTGCACAAAACCCCGATGGCCTATATGCGCGCCATTGTCGCAGCCGCCCGCAGCACCGCAGGCATTCTGGTGCAGTTCCCGTTCTATGCCGGGATCCAGTTGATGATGGAACACTCCGGCCTCGGCGGTCTGATTACCGAGTTCTTCATCAACGTCGCTAATAAAGACACCTTCCCGGTAATGACTTTCTTCAGCTCCGCGCTGATCAACTTTGCCGTGCCGTCAGGCGGCGGTCACTGGGTGATCCAGGGACCGTTTGTGATGCCTGCCGCCCAGGCGCTGGGTGCCGACCTGGGTAAATCCGTGATGGCTATCGCCTACGGCGAGCAGTGGATGAACATGGCGCAGCCGTTCTGGGCCTTACCGGCACTGGCTATTGCGGGCCTCGGGGTGCGCGACATCATGGGTTACTGCATCACCGCCCTGCTGTTCTCTGGTGTCATCTTCGTCATCGGGCTGACGCTGTTTTAACGTCACTTTAAAAAGGAATCGAACATGAAAAATGCCGTTATTGTCAGCGCCGTACGTACGGCGATGGGCAGCTTCAATGGTGCACTGGCAGGCGTCAGCGCGGTAGATTTAGGGGCAACCGTCATTCGGGAAGCGCTACACCGCGCCGGGCTGGACGGGCAGCCGATTGACGAAGCCATCATGGGTAACGTATTACAGGCCGGACTGGGGCAAAACCCGGCGCGTCAGGCGCTGCTGAAAGCGGGTTTACCGGAATCGGTCTGCGGTTTTACAGTGAATAAAGTGTGCGGGTCGGGGCTGAAAAGCGTGGCGCTGGCGGCGCTGGCGATTCAGGCAGGCCAGGCGAAGGCGCTGGTAGCCGGCGGGATGGAAAACATGAGCCTGGCGCCCTATCTGCTGAACGCGAAAGCGCGCTGGGGCTACCGGTTGGGCGACGGTGAACTTTCGGATGTGATCCTGCGTGATGGCCTGATGTGCGCCACAGAAGGCTACCATATGGGCATCACGGCGGAAAACGTCGCGAAAGCCCACGGCATCACGCGCGCGATGCAGGATCAAGCCGCGCTGCATTCTCAACAAAAAGCGCAGGCCGCGATTGAATCTGGCGCATTCGCCAGGGAAATCGTGCCGGTGACGGTGAAAAGCCGTAAAGCGGAAAGCCAGTTCGCCGTCGATGAGTTCCCTAAAGCGGGCACCACGCTGGACGGGCTGTCGTCGCTACGCCCGGCATTCGATAAAAATGGCACCGTGACAGCCGGAAACGCCTCGGGAATAAACGACGGCGCGGCGGCGCTGGTGGTGATGGACGAAGACGCCGCGCGCGCGGCGGGCTTAACGCCGTTAGCGCGTATTCGTGGCTTTGCCAGTGGCGGCGTTGCGCCGTCGATGATGGGCCTCGGTCCGGTGCCTGCGACGCAAAACGTGTTGCAGCAAACCGGGTTAACGCTGGCGGATATCGATTTAATCGAAGCCAACGAAGCCTTTGCCGCGCAGTTCCTTGCGGTTGGCCAATTGCTGGATTTTGATAGGGAGAAGGTGAACGTCAACGGCGGGGCGATTGCCCTGGGCCACCCCATCGGAGCCAGCGGCGCGCGGATTCTGGTCACCCTGCTCCACGCCCTGGCGGCGCGGGATAAGACTCTCGGACTGGCGACACTGTGCATCGGAGGCGGGCAAGGCATTGCGATGATTGTTGAAAGGATGAACTAATAAAAAAGGGCCGGAATATCCGGCCCTTGTTGCTTTTGGCTGCTAATGATTACTCTTCAGCGTCGTCAGCCGCATCATCGTCGTTGTCCGCTTCCGGCGCGATTTCATCATCGCCTTCTGCGACGCTACCGTCGATGCTGTCCAGCTCTTCGTCATCCACCGGCTCGGCAACACGTTGCAGGCCCACCACGTTTTCATCTTCCGCGGTACGGATCAGGATCACGCCCTGGGTGTTACGGCCCACCACGCTGATTTCCGATACGCGGGTACGTACTAAAGTACCGGCATCGGTGATCATCATGATCTGGTCGCAATCATCGACCTGAACTGCGCCGACCACCGGACCATTACGCTCGGTGACTTTAATTGAGATAACGCCTTTGGTGGCGCGCGACTTGGTCGGATACTCATCCGCCGCCGTGCGTTTACCATAGCCGTTTTGCGTCACGGTCAGGATGGCACCTTCACCGCGCGGCACGATCAGCGATACCACGCTGTCGCCGTCCATCAGACGGATACCGCGTACGCCGGTGGCGGTACGGCCCATCGGACGCACCGCGTCGTCTTTGAAGCGCACCACTTTGCCCTGCGCGGAGAACAGCATCACTTCATCGCTACCGGAGGTCAGATCCACACCGATCAGCTCATCGCCTTCATTAAGATTGACGGCGATGATGCCCGCAGTACGCGGACGGCTGAATTCTTTAAGCGCGGTTTTCTTCACGGTGCCGCTGGCGGTCGCCATAAACACGTTGACGCCTTCGGCATACTCGCGCACCGGCAGGATCGCGGTGATACGTTCGTTGGCTTCCAGCGGCAGCAAGTTGACGATCGGGCGGCCACGCGCACCACGGCTCGCTTCCGGCAGTTGGTAAACCTTCATCCAGTACAGACGGCCCCGGCTTGAGAAGCACAGGATGGTGTCGTGGGTGTTGGCCACCAGCAGGCGGTCGATAAAGTCTTCTTCTTTAATACGTGCGGCAGACTTGCCTTTACCGCCACGGCGCTGCGCCTCGTAATCGGTCAGCGGCTGATACTTCACATAGCCCTGATGCGACAGGGTGACTACCACGTCTTCCTGGCTGATCAGATCTTCAATGTTGATATCAGCGGTGTTGGCGGTGATTTCGGTACGGCGTTTGTCGCCGAACTGATCGCGCACCAGCTCCAGCTCTTCGCGGATCACTTCCATCAGACGGTCGGCGCTGCCCAAAATGTGCAGCAGCTCGGCGATCTGGGTCAGCAGCTCTTTGTACTCGTCGAGCAGTTTTTCATGCTCAAGGCCGGTGAGTTTTTGCAGACGCAGGTCGAGGATCGCCTGGGCCTGTTGCTCGGTCAGCCAGTATTTGCCATCGCGTATACCGTATTCCGGCTCCAGCCACTCCGGACGCGCGGCATCATCGCCCGCGCCTTCCAGCATCGCTTTCACGTTGCCCAAATCCCACGGCTGGGCAATCAGGCCTGCTTTCGCTTCCGCCGGGGTCGGCGCACGGCGAATCAGCTCGATAATCGGGTCGATGTTTGCCAGCGCAATCGCCAGTGCTTCTAAGATGTGCGCACGGTCGCGGGCTTTACGCAGTTCAAAAATGGTACGGCGGGTCACCACTTCACGGCGGTGACGCACAAACGCCGACAGGATCTCTTTCAGGGTCATGATCTTCGGCTGACCATGGTGCAATGCCACCATGTTGATGCCGAAGGAGACCTGAAGCTGAGTCTGGGAATACAGGTTGTTCAGGACAACCTCGCCCACCGAGTCGCGTTTGATTTCAATCACGATGCGCATCCCGTCTTTATCAGACTCGTCACGCAGCGCGCTGATGCCCTCAACGCGTTTGTCCTTCACCAGCTCGGCAATCTTCTCAATCAGGCGCGCTTTGTTCACCTGGTACGGAATTTCATGCACGATGATGGTTTCACGGCCAGTTTTCGCATCCGCTTCGACTTCAGCGCGGGCGCGAATATAAATCTTGCCGCGACCGGTGCGGTACGCCTCTTCAATACCGCGCCGGCCATTGATGATGGCGGCGGTCGGGAAATCAGGGCCCGGAATGTGTTCCATCAGGCCTTCAACGCTGATGTCTTCATCGTCGATATAGGCCAGGCAGCCGTTGATCACCTCGGTGAGGTTGTGCGGCGGAATGTTAGTCGCCATGCCTACCGCGATACCGGAGGAGCCGTTAACCAACAAATTCGGAATTTTGGTCGGCATGACGTCAGGGATTTTTTCCGTGCCGTCATAGTTATCGACGAAATCAACGGTTTCCTTGTCGAGATCGGCCATTAATTCATGGGCGATTTTCGACATGCGGATTTCGGTGTAACGCATCGCTGCGGCGGAGTCGCCGTCCACGGAGCCGAAGTTACCCTGGCCGTCGACCAGCATATAACGCAGGGAAAACGGCTGCGCCATACGAACGATAGTGTCATAAACCGCGGAGTCACCATGGGGGTGGTATTTACCGATGACGTCACCCACGACACGCGCGGATTTTTTGTAGGCTTTATTCCAGTCATTGCCTAAAACGTTCATGGCGTAAAGTACGCGACGGTGTACCGGCTTCAGGCCATCTCGGACATCCGGAAGCGCGCGGCCGACAATAACCGACATCGCGTAATCCAGATACGAGCTCTTCAGCTCTTCCTCAATGTTGACCGGTGTAATTTCTCTGGCAAGGTCGCTCATCTGACCGTTATCCCTCTACTGTGTCCCGGAATCAAAGGTCGGAAATTATAACACAGTACGCCTGATTCCGGTAAGTCGAATGACCGGCGCGAAGGGTTTATTAGCCGCCTTCGCCTGTTATACTCGACCTAATTGAGAACAAAGGAGTAGTAGCGCTGATGAATGCCGAAAAACCGCCGGTTGCACATAACGTCGATCGGGGCGAAATCGCCAAATTTGAAGCCGTGGCCTCCCAGTGGTGGGACACCGAAGGCGAGTTCAAGCCCCTGCACCGCATTAACCCGCTGCGCCTGGGCTATATCACCGAGCGCGCAGGCGGCCTGTTTGGCAAAACCGTACTGGACGTCGGCTGCGGCGGCGGTATCCTGAGCGAGAGCATGTCGCGCCAGGGCGCGACCGTGACCGGGCTGGATATGGGCGCAGAGCCGCTACAGGTGGCGCGTTTACATGCGCTGGAAAGCGGCGTGGCGGTGGATTACGTTCAGGAAACCGTGGAAGATCATGCGGCAAAGCACCCACAAAAATATGACGTGGTGACCTGCATGGAGATGCTGGAGCACGTGCCGGACCCGGCTTCGGTGGTCCACGCCTGCGCCCAGTTAGTGAAGCCCGGCGGCCACGTGTTCTTTTCCACGCTCAACCGCAACGGCAAGTCCTGGCTGATGGCGGTGGTTGGCGCTGAATACATTCTGCGCATGGTGCCCAAAGGCACCCACGATATTAAGAAATTTATCAAGCCTGCCGAACTGCTGAACTGGGTGGATAACACACCGCTTCAGGAACGCCACATGACCGGGTTACATTTTAACCCGTTGACCAACCGTTTTAGCCTTGGCCCAGGGGTAGATGTGAATTATATGTTGCACACCCAGGCGAAAAATCAGAATCAGTAATCGCTTTTTGTTCCCATGATTGCGCAGCATCCCGTTGCGCAATTCACTTTAGCGACCAGGAAATCGGCACTCGATCAAATTTTGAATTTTTTTTCTAAGTTATTGACAGAACCCTTAGGCCTTATGACACCTGCACTTAGCCAAAAACTGCGTTTCGTAACCGCAAATTAACATCAAAATCAACCCTTGTTCTGAAAAGATTCCCTACTAGAATACTCACCATATAGCGTCTCACTTATCTCATAGCCCCCATATATAGTATTTATCCACAGGCTTAGCCACAAAAGCCAGATTGTGGATAAACGGGGGGATATTTCTTTTTTCACGGACATTCACGGACAGGTAAACATGAATCAGAGTCTGCTGGTTACAAAACGCGACGGCGGTCAGGAGCGTATCAATCTGGATAAAATCCATCGCGTCCTCGACTGGGCTGCGGAAGGGTTAAGCAACGTGTCGGTCTCGCAGGTTGAGTTACGCTCCCATATTCAGTTTTATGACGGCATCAAGACTTCCGATATCCATGAAACCATTATCAAAGCGGCAGCGGATCTGATCTCCCGCGACGCGCCGGACTACCAGTATCTGGCTGCCCGCCTGGCGATTTTCCACCTGCGTAAAAAAGCTTACGGCCAGTTCGAGCCGCCGAAACTTTACGACCACGTTGTGAAGATGATTGAACTCGGCAAATACGACAGTCATCTGCTGGAAGACTACACGGAAGAAGAGTTCCAGCAGATGGACGGTTTTATCGATCACTGGCGCGATATGAACTTCTCTTACGCCGCCGTGAAGCAGCTGGAAGGCAAATACCTGGTGCAGAACCGCGTTACCGGTGAAATCTACGAGAGCGCCCAGTTCCTGTATATCCTGGTGGCAGCCTGCCTGTTCTCCAACTACCCGCGTGAAACCCGTCTGGACTACGTGAAGCGTTTCTATGACGCGGTATCGCTGTTCAAAATTTCGCTGCCGACGCCGATCATGTCCGGTGTGCGCACCCCAACCCGCCAGTTCAGCTCCTGTGTGCTGATCGAGTGCGGCGACAGCCTGGACTCTATCAACGCCACCTCCAGCGCCATTGTGAAATACGTTTCCCAGCGCGCCGGTATCGGCATCAACGCGGGCCGTATCCGTGCGCTGGGCAGCCCGATCCGCGGCGGCGAAGCGTTCCACACCGGCTGTATCCCGTTCTATAAGCACTTCCAGACGGCGGTGAAATCCTGCTCCCAGGGCGGCGTGCGCGGCGGTGCGGCAACGCTGTTCTATCCAATGTGGCATCTGGAAGTCGAAAGCCTGCTGGTGCTGAAAAACAACCGTGGCGTGGAAGGCAACCGCGTGCGTCACATGGACTACGGCGTGCAGATCAACAAGCTGATGTACACCCGTCTGCTGAAGGGTGAAGAGATCACCCTGTTCAGTCCGTCCGACGTCCCGGGCCTGTATGACGCGTTCTTCGCCGATCAGGACGAGTTCGAACGCCTGTACACTAAATATGAAAAAGACGACAGCATCCGTAAGCAGCGCATTAAAGCGGTAGAGCTATTCTCGCTGATGATGCAGGAACGCGCCTCTACTGGCCGTATCTACATCCAGAACGTCGACCACTGCAACACCCACAGCCCGTTCGACCCGGTTGTCGCGCCAGTGCGCCAGTCCAACCTGTGCCTGGAAATCGCCCTGCCGACCAAACCGCTGGAAGACGTTAACGATGAAAACGGCGAAATCGCCCTGTGTACCCTGTCGGCGTTCAACCTCGGCGCGATCGACTCTCTGGACGATCTCGAAGAGCTGGCGACCCTGGCGGTGCGCGCGCTCGATGCCCTGCTGGATTACCAGGACTACCCGATTCTGGCGGCCAAACGCGGTGCGATGGGCCGTCGTACCCTGGGTATCGGCGTGATTAACTTTGCTTACTACCTGGCGAAGCACGGCGTGCGTTATTCCGACGGCAGCGCCAACAACCTGACGCACAAAACGTTTGAAGCCATTCAGTACTACCTGCTGAAAGCCTCTAACGAGCTGGCGAAAGAGCAAGGCGCGTGCCCGTGGTTCAACGAAACCACTTACAGCCAGGGCGTTCTGCCGATCGATACCTATAAAAAGGATCTCGACGGCATTACCAGCGAGAAACTGCATCTGGACTGGGAAGCCCTGCGTGAGTCAATCAAAACCCACGGCCTGCGTAACTCCACGCTCTCCGCGCTGATGCCGTCCGAGACCTCATCGCAGATCTCCAACGCCACCAACGGTATTGAGCCGCCGCGCGGCCACGTGAGCATTAAAGCCTCCAAAGACGGCATTCTGCGTCAAGTGGTGCCGGACTATGAGCTGCTGAAAAACAACTACGAGCTGCTGTGGGAAATGCCGGGCAACGACGGTTACCTGCAACTGGTTGGCATCATGCAGAAGTTTATCGACCAGTCGATTTCGGCGAACACCAACTATGACCCGACCCGCTTCCCGTCAGGTAAAGTGCCGATGCAGCAACTGCTGAAAGACTTGCTCACCGCCTATAAATTCGGCGTGAAAACCCTGTACTATCAAAACACCCGCGACGGTGCGGAAGATGCGCAGGACGATCTGGCCCCGTCGATTCAGGACGACGGCTGCGAAAGCGGCGCGTGCAAAATCTAAAAAATCAGGGCGGGGATTTCCCCGCCTTTATTCCGTAAGACAGGACTCTTATTCATGGCATACACCACCTTTTCACAGACCAAAAACGACCAGTTGCTGGAGCCGATGTTTTTTGGCCAGTCGGTTAACGTGGCCCGCTACGATCAGCAAAAATATGACATCTTCGAAAAGCTGATCGAAAAGCAACTCTCCTTCTTCTGGCGTCCTGAAGAAGTGGACGTTTCCCGCGACCGTATCGATTATCAGGCGTTGCCGGATCACGAAAAACACATCTTCATCAGCAACCTGAAATACCAGACGCTGCTGGACTCTATCCAGGGCCGTAGCCCGAACGTCGCGCTGCTGCCGCTGATTTCTATTCCCGAGCTGGAAACCTGGGTAGAAACCTGGGCGTTCTCCGAGACCATCCACTCACGCTCTTATACCCATATCATCCGCAACATCGTCAACGATCCGGCGATTGTGTTTGACGATATCGTCACCAACGACGAAATCTTAAAGCGCGCCAAAGATATCTCCGGCTATTACGACGACCTGATCGAGATGACCAGCTACTGGCATCTGCTGGGCGAAGGCACCCACACGGTGAACGGCAAAACCGTGACCGTTAACCTGCGTAGCCTGAAAAAGCAGTTATACCTGTGCCTGATGAGCGTGAACGCGCTGGAAGCGATTCGCTTCTACGTCAGCTTTGCCTGTTCCTTCGCCTTCGCCGAGCGCGAACTGATGGAAGGCAACGCCAAAATCATTCGCCTGATCGCCCGCGACGAAGCGCTGCACCTGACCGGCACCCAGCACATGCTGAACCTGATGCGTTCCGGCGCGGATGACCCGGAAATGGCGGAAATCGCCGAAGAGTGCAAACAGGAATCTTACGATCTGTTCGTACTGGCGGCGCAGCAGGAAAAAGAGTGGGCGGATTACCTGTTCCGCGACGGCTCAATGATCGGCCTGAACAAAGACATTCTGTGCCAGTACGTGGAATACATCACCAACATCCGCATGCAGGCGGTTGGGCTCGATCTGCCGTTCAAAACCCGCTCCAACCCGATTCCGTGGATTAACACCTGGCTGGTGTCGGATAACGTGCAGGTTGCGCCGCAGGAAGTGGAAGTAAGCTCTTACCTGGTCGGCCAGATTGACTCGGAAGTCGATACCGACGACCTGAGCAATTTCCAGCTTTAAGATGGGTCGTATTACGCTTCGCCTCTCTGGCGCACAGCTGCTGTGCCAGGATGAGCACCCTTCCCTGCTGGCGGCGCTGGAGTCGCATAAAATTGCGGTGGAATATCAGTGTCGTGAAGGGTATTGCGGTTCGTGCCGTACCCGTTTACATGCAGGTGAAGTAACCTGGCTGATTGAGCCGCTGGCGTTTATCGAGCCGGGGGACATTCTCCCCTGCTGTTGCCGGGCGCAGGGCGATATTGAAATCGAACTGTAGAAAGGAAAAAGGCTGAGCCCGTAAGCTCAGCCTTTTTTATTACCCGCGTTTCGCGAGCACTTCCTGGTGATGCTTACGCTCACCAATCATTACCACGATCAACAACAGCACCGCTAAAATGCTGCCGCCGATCATCACCATAAAGCCGCCGTCCCAGCCGAAGAAGTCCACGGTGTAACCGACAATGGCGCTCGCGGCAACCGAACCGCCGAGATAACCAAACAGACCGGTGAAGCCTGCCGCCGTACCCGCCGCTTTTTTCGGTGCCAGCTCCAGCGCATGCAGACCAATCAGCATCACCGGACCATAAATCAGGAAGCCGATAATGATCATACAGGCCATATCCACGTGCGGGTTGCCCGCCGGGTTGAGCCAGTAAACGATGGTCGCGATGGTCACCAGCGTCATAAAGAACACGCCGGTTGCGCCACGGTTGCCCCGGAACACTTTGTCCGACATCCAGCCGCACAGCAGCGTGCCTGGTATTCCCGCATACTCATACAGGAAGTAGGCCCAGGAGGATTTATCCAGCGCGAAATGCTTCACTTCACGCAGATAGGTCGGTGACCAGTCGAGGATGCCGTAACGCAGCAGGTAGACAAACACGTTAGCGATAGCGATATACCACAGCAGTTTATTAGGCAGTATGTACTGCATAAAAATCTGCTTCGCGGTCAGCTCTTCTTCGTGCTTATCGCTGTAATCATCCGGGTAGTCGTTTTTGTACTCTTCAATCGGCGGCAGACCGCAGGATTGCGGGGTATCACGCATCAGCGCAAAGGCAATCAGCGCCACGATGATGGCCCCGAATGCCGGCATATACAGCGCCGCTTTCCAGTCGTTAAACCACGCCATACCGAGCAGGAACAGCAGCGGAGGAAGCCCGCCGCCCACGTTATGGGCGCAGTTCCATACCGAGACAATCCCGCCGCGCTCTTTCTGCGACCACCAGTGCACCATAGTACGGCCACACGGCGGCCACCCCATGCCCTGGAACCAGCCGCACAGGAACAGCAGTACGAACATAATCGCAATGCTCGATGTCGCCCAGGGCACGAAACCCATAAACAACATTACCGCCGCCGCCAGAATCAAACCGGCAGGCAGAAACACGCGCGGGTTGGAGCGGTCAGAAACCGACCCCATGATGAACTTCGAGAAGCCGTAAGCAATGGAAATGCCCGACAGCGCAAAACCCAGGTCCCCGCGTGAAAATCCTTGTTCAATCAAATACGGCATTGCCAGCGCGAAGTTTTTTCGCACCAGATAATAGGCCGCGTACCCAAAAAATATCCCCATGAAAATCTGCCAGCGTAACCGGCGGTAAACGGGATCGATCTTTTCTGCAGGCAATCTTGCCGAATGTGCTGCAGGTTTAAAGATACTTAGCATTGCTCTCTCCAGGCCCAGATAAGTACTCAACGAAAACAAAAGACAACGGAAACTTTCTTTTCCGAGCGTGATAGTAGTCAAAATTAAATGCAAATGCTGTGAAACATCGCACATATTGTTTCACTTTTATTACAATCGAACAAAAAAGCGCATTACGATGGAATATATTTTCGTTTTTCGTTCGAATTTGCTCGTTATCAAACAAACCACACCAGTAATGTGGCTAAATGGTTAACACAGCAGAGTGTTGAGAGGACGAGGCGATGAGACCAGAACAAGCGGATGTGGTGATAATCGGCGGCGGCGCGACCGGCGCGGGTATTGCCAGAGACTGCGCGCGACGCGGCCTCAGGGCCATCTTACTGGAGCGCCACGACTTTGCCACCGGCGCGACCGGGCGCAACCACGGGTTACTACACAGCGGCGCGCGCTATGCGGTCAATGATCCAGAATCGGCAAGAGAATGCATTGCGGAAAACCGCATTTTGAAAAGCGTGGCCCGCCACTGTATAGAACCCACCGGCGGGCTGTTTATCACCCTGCCCGAAGACTCGTTTGAATGGCAGCGCCAGTTTATCGATGCCTGCCAGCAGGCGGATATCGACACCGAATTACTCACCCCGCAGGAAGCGCTGAAGATTGAACCCAGCGTCAACCCGGCGCTGGTGGGCTGCGTGCGAGTGCCCGATGGCACCGTCGATCCGTTCCGGCTGACCACCGCCAATATGCTGGATGCGCGTGAACACGGCGCGCTGCTGTATACGTGGCATGAAGTGACCGGGCTGATCCGCCACAATGAGCAGATCCGCGGCGTGCGCGTTTTCGACCATCAGCACGGCGAAACGCGCGAAATCTACGCCGACGTGGTGGTGAATGCCGCCGGGATCTGGGGGGCGCATATCGCTGAGTACGCCGATTTGCGCATCCGGATGCTGCCTGCCAAAGGCGCGTTACTGATACTCGGCCATCGCATAAATCAACATGTGATTAACCGCTGCCGCAAACCCGCCGACGCCGATATTCTGGTGCCCGGCGACACCATTTCACTGATTGGCACCACCTCCAGCCGCGTTGACTACGACCAAATCGACAATACCCGCGTCACCGCCAGCGAAGTGGACATCCTGCTACGCGAAGGGGCAAAACTGGCGCCGCGTATGGCGCAAACCCGCATTCTGCGCGCCTACTCCGGCGTCCGCCCGCTGGTAGCTACTGATGACGATCCCAGCGGTCGCAACGTCAGCCGCGGCATTGTGCTGCTGGATCACGCTGAGCGCGACGGGCTGGACGGGTTTATCACCATCACCGGCGGCAAACTGATGACCTACCGGCTGATGGCGGAATGGGCCACTGACGCGGTATGCCGCAAGCTGGGCAACACCACGCCCTGCACCACCGCCAGCGCGCCGCTGCCCGGCTCGCGCGAAGAACCGGAGACCACGCTGCGCAAAGTGATCTCCCTGCCGACCATGCTGCGCGGTTCCGCCGTGTATCGCCACGGCGAACGCGCCGCCGAGTGGCTGAACGACGCGCGGCTTAACCAAAGCCTGGTGTGCGAATGCGAGGCGGTCACTGCCAGCGAAGTGCGCTACGCCGTGGAATCATTAGCGGTCACCAAACTGGTGGACTTACGCCGCCGCACCCGCATCGGCATGGGCACCTGCCAGGGCGAGTTGTGCGCCTGCCGCGCCGCCGGATTATTGCAGCGCTTCGGGGTGATGAGCGGGGTGCAATCCTGCCGCGAACTGTCGCAGTTCCTTAACGAGCGCTGGAAAGGCATCGCCCCCGTCGCGTATGGGGATGCGTTACGCGAGGCGGAATTTACCCGTTGGGTTTACCAGGGATTATGCGGACTGGAAAAGGAACAACGCCATGAAATTTGATAGCGTGATTATCGGCGGCGGCCTCGCAGGATTGCTGTGCGGGATCACGCTCGGCGAAGCGGGTCTGCGCTGCGCGATTGTCAGCCGGGGCCAGAGCGCTCTGCACTTCTCATCCGGCTCGCTGGATTTACTCAGCCATCTTGCCGACGGCACGCCGGTTAGCGATATCGAAACTGGCCTGTGCGAGTTAATCAACCAGTCCCCACAGCATCCGTATGCCCATCCGGGCGCGGCGGCGGTGCTGGATTATGCTGACCATGCCGAAGCCCTGTTAGCCCGCGCAGGGCTGACATTACAGGGCCACTGGCGCTACGCCCATTCACGGCTGACGCCGCTCGGCCAGTGGCGCACCGCATGGCTGAGCCAGCAGGATGCGCCCTGTGCACCGCTGTCCGGAAAACGCATTCGCGTGGTGGGCATCGCAGGTTTTCTCGACTTCGAACCGCTGATGGTGGCCGAGCAATTGAAACAGCAGGGTATCGAGGCCGATACCGCCGAGCTGGCGCTGCCGGTGCTGGACGTGTTGCGCCAGAACCCCAGTGAATTCCGCTCGGTGAACATTGCCCGGATGCTCGACGATGCGCGCTACACGCCGGAACTGCTCAACGAGCTGACCGCCCTCGCGCCAGGCTATGACGCGCTGCTGCTGCCCGCCGTGGTAGGCCTGGAGCAGCCGGACCTGCCCGCGCAGTTACAGCACGCCCTGCCCTGCGCGCTGAATTTTATCCCTACCCTGCCGCCGTCGGTGCCGGGGATGCGGATGCATAACGCGCTGGCGCGTTATTTCCGTCAGACCGGCGGCATTATTATGGAAGGCGACGCGGTAAACCGCGTCACGCGCAACGAAGCGGGGTTACACCAGGTGTGGACCCGCAATCATGGCGATATCGCCCTCAAGGCACGGCACGTGGTGCTCGCCAGCGGCAGCTTCTTCAGCAATGGACTGGTGGCCGAGCGCCAGCGGGTTCGCGAAGCGATTTTCGATCTGGATCTGCATGATTACGCCGCTAACGGCGACTGGAGCCACCCGGACTTTTTCCACGCCCAGCCCTGGCAGTCCATCGGCGTAAAAACCAACGATCGTCTCCAGCCGTCGCGTAACGGTGAAACCCTGGACGGCGTGTACGCCATCGGCACCGTTCTCGGCGGGTTCGATCCCATCACCCAGGGCTGCGGCGGCGGCGTGTGCGCCATTACCGCCCTGCACGCCGCCCAACAGATTATTCATACAGGGAGCAGATTATGAGCCTGAGGGAGACCGGTTTCGAAAGCTGCATTAAATGCACCGTTTGCACTACCGCCTGCCCGGTAAGCCGCGCCAACCCGCACTATCCCGGACCGAAACAGGCCGGGCCGGACGGCGCACGGCTGCGTCTTAAAGACCCGACGCTGTACGACGAGGCGCTTAAATACTGCACCAACTGCAAGCGCTGCGAAGTGGCCTGCCCGTCGGACGTCAAAATCGGCGACATCATTCAGCGCGCCAGAGCGGAATATGCGCCGCATAACCCGTCGCTGCGCGATGCGCTGCTCAGCCATACCGACATCATGGGCTCGCTCTCCACGCCGTTTGCGCCGCTGGTCAATGCCGCCACCGGCATGAAACCGGTGCGCGAGCTATTGGATAAGGCGTTGAAAATCGACCATCGCCGCAGCCTGCCGAAATACGCGTTCGGCACCTTCCGCCAGTGGTATCGCAAACAGGCGGCGGCCCAGGCGCAGTTCGCCGATAAAGTGGCGTTTTTCCACGGCTGCTACGTCAATTACAACAATTCCACTCTCGGCAAAGACCTGGTCACAGTGTTTAACGCCATGAACATCGGTGTGGAGCTGCTGAGCAAAGAAAAGTGCTGCGGCGTACCGCTGATCGCCAACGGGTTTGTCGATAAAGCCCGTAAACAGGCGCGGGTGAATGCCCGTTCGCTGGAAGAAGCGATTGTTGAACGCCATCTGCCGGTGATCGCCACCTCGTCGACCTGCACCTTCACCCTGCGCGATGAATACCCGCACGTGCTGAACGTGGATACCACCCCGCTGCGCGACAGCATTGAACTGGCAACGCGCTTTCTGTGGCGCAGACTGGAAGACGGCGCAACGCTGAATCTCAAGCCGACGCCGCTGCGCGTGGCCTATCACACCCCCTGCCATATGGAAAAAATGGGCTGGGCGATCTACACCCTGGAATTGCTGAAACGCATTCCCGGCGTGGAGGTGCTGGTGCTGGATTCGCGCTGCTGCGGAATTGCCGGGACCTACGGTTTTAAATCCGAGAACTACCCGACCTCGCAGGCCATCGGCGAACCGCTGTTTAAGCAGATTGAAGAGAGCGGCGTGGATCTGGTGATCACCGACTGCGAAACCTGCAAATGGCAAATCGAGATGTCCACCAGCAAACGTTGTGAACATCCGATTACCCTGCTGGCGCAGGCGCTGGCCTGACATGCGCCGGGCATAACGCCCGGCGACGCCGTTACTCAATAAACACCGATTCCACCACGTTGATCCAGCCGTGATCGCTGGCGATATCCTTGCCATTCAGCCAGCGGCGCAGAATGTTTAACGCCATCATGGCGCACACTTCCTGGCGGGTCTGCAAGCTATGGCGGGTGGTGTTGAACTTCACGCGCAGCGCGTGGGTGCCTTCCGGGGTCGACAGCGCAAAATTAAGGTGATCTTCTTCGAGTCCTGAGACCGCCAGCGCCAGCCCGGCGAAATGGTTAATCCGCCGCTCTGCGGTCCAGTGAGCAGTCTGGGTCAGGGTCTCCGGCTGGGCGGGCACGACTTCGCTCGCCAGCAACGGCGCGCTCTCGCGGGAAAGCTGGAGTGCCAGCAGGCCGCCGGTGAACTGCTCGCTCAGGGTCAGGCTCAGCTGGCGCTCGTTAAGGCAGCGGGCGATTTGTGCTGGTAAGCCTTCGGTGCCTTCAAAAATGACGCTCTCCCCCGCTACCTTGCGGATTTCCGGCCACAGGGCTTCCATCGCGGCGCGCTGTTCGCCAGGGCCAGTCAGCTTGAGTTCAATAATGGGCATTGATGAACGATAGCCAATCACCACCTCTGGCGGCAGGCTGAGCCCGTCAAGGCTTTGGGCCAGATCGCTTTCCGAACGGCCAAACGTCGTTAAGCGCAGGCACACCGGCGCGGACGGCAGCGCAACGCTTTTTTGCAGGCGCGGCAGGATTTCCTGCTGCACCATCTGTTTGAATTCAGAAGGGACGCCCGGCGTGAAGAAAATGCGGCAGCGGTTGAGGGTGATGGCAAAGCCGCAGGCGGTGCCCACCGGGTTATCAATCATTTCACTGCTGGCGGGGATCAGCGCCTGTTTGCGGTTGCTGGGCGCCATCACGCGGCCACGTTCGGAAAAGAACTGCGCCATATGCTCCAGCCATTCCTCATGCAGCACCAGCTCTTCGCCCAGCGCCTGCGCGGCGGCTTCGGCGCTCAGGTCGTCGCTGGTTGGGCCGAGGCCGCCGTTGACGATGAGAATATCGGCACGCTGGCTGCGTTCAAGCAGCACGGCCACTAAATCTTCGAGTTTGTCGCCAACGGTATTGCGGCGGGAAAGCGGGACACCCTGGTTAAAAAAATAATCAGCGAGCCAGGCGGCATTGGTATCAACGATTTGACCGTGCAGCACTTCGTCGCCCGTTGACAGCATTTCTACTTTTAACATTATTTTCTCCGCGAGAGGGGAACGCCTTACTATAGCGCAAGCGAGCGGAGAATTTGCAGGAGATGACGCGGCAGAGATGCCGCGTCAGGATGGCTTAGAAGTGCGCGCTTACGCCAACGTACGGGCCGTCGGCGACTTTGCTGTCAGCCTCGTTATCTTTGCCCTTCATATTGATGTAACGGTAGCCCGCCTCAACGCTAATCGGACGCATAATGGTGAAACGCGCGCCCGCGCTGGCTTCCTGATAGTCATTCACGCCGCTGGAGAGCGAATCCGGCGAATAATAGTAGTCACCGAATACGCTGAAACTGTCGCTGAGTTTCCAGCTCAGGCCGCCACCTGCCGCTAACGCATAGCCTTCATCACCCGCGTTCGGGTTCAGATAAATGCCTTTACCGCCCACTGTCGCCATAAACGGCCCCAGCGGCAGATTCAGACCCAGCCCTAATCCGGCAATATCGCCATGATCGTCGTTATGCGCCCAGTTGCCGCTCAGCGCCAGTCCGCTTGAATCTGTACCCATGCCCACTGCAAGGTTGGTATATTTTTCACCCGCCTGACCGCTGATGCTAATCGCGCTGGCAGAGAGAGAAACCAACATGAATCCGGCTGCGCCGGCTAGAAGTAATTTTTTCATTCCTTTCGCCCCAACTAACTCCGCAAAAATACGGAAAACGGCGCATTGTACCGTTATCCCCGGGCTAAGCAATGTATCCATCTATTTCATTAATAGGTTAAGTGTAATTAATTGAAAATAAACATCATTTTAAGAGAAATGCCCGAGCCGATATTTGCGATAGGGGAACACATATTGTTGTTGATCAAGGCGCGTTTTAAAAATTAGCGCCATGTTGATATCGAGTATCCACATGGAACTAACGGTTATATTCATTCAGGAGATATAAGATGACTAAAAAAGGATTAACCACCGCCTCAGGCGCACCGGTTGCCCATAACAATAACGTAGCGACCGCAGGCCCACGAGGTCCGATGCTGCTACAGGATGTCTGGTTCCTTGAGAAATTAGCCCATTTCGACCGTGAAGTGATCCCCGAGCGCCGTATGCATGCGAAAGGTTCGGGCGCTTACGGCACCTTCACCGTCACCCATGACATTACCGCCTTTACCCGCGCCAAACTCTTTTCGCAAATCGGTAAAAAAACTGACCTGTTTATTCGTTTCTCCACTGTGGCTGGCGAACGCGGCGCAGCCGATGCCGAGCGCGATATCCGTGGGTTCTCGATCAAGTTCTATACCGAAGAAGGCAACTGGGATCTGGTCGGCAACAACACGCCGGTGTTCTATCTGCGCGATCCGCTGAAGTTCCCGGATCTCAACCACGTGGTAAAACGCGATCCGCGCACTAACCTGCGGAACAACACCTACAAGTGGGATTTCTTCTCCCTGCAACCAGAATCGCTGCATCAGTTAACTATCGATTTTAGCGATCGCGGCCTGCCGTTCTCCTATCGCACCATGCACGGTTTTGGCAGCCACACCTTTAGCTTTATCAACGACAACAACGAGCGCTTCTGGGTGAAATTCCACCTGAAATCTCAGCAGGGTATCGCCAACCTGATGGACGACGACGCCAAACGTCTGGTGGCGGAAGATCGTGAAAGTTCGCAGCGCGACCTGTTCGATCATATTGAAAAAGGCGATTTCCCGCGCTGGAAGCTGTACGTGCAGGTGATGCCGGAAGCCGAAGCCTCGCAAACGCCGTATAACCCGTTCGACCTGACTAAAGTCTGGCCGCACGGCGATTATCCGCTGATTGAAGTGGGCGAGCTGGAGCTGAACCGCAACCCGGAGAACTATTTTGCTGAAGTTGAGCAGGTGGCGATGTCTCCGGCTAACGTGGTGCCCGGCATTGGTTTCTCGCCGGACCGCATGTTGCAGGGCCGCCTGTTCTCCTATGGCGATGCCCACCGCTACCGTTTAGGTGTTAATCATCACCAGATCCCGGTGAACAAGCCGCGCTGCCCGTTCCACAACTATCATCGTGATGGCGCGATGCGCGTAGACGGCAACAGCGGCAACGGCCCAACCTATGAGCCGAACAGCTTTGGCGTCTTCCAGGAACAGCCGGACTTCAGCGAGCCGCCGTTAACGCTTGAAGGCGCAGCGGACCACTGGAACCATCGCGAAGATACCGACTACTTCAGCCAGCCGCGTAAGCTGTTTGAGCTACTGAGCGACGAGGAGCATCAGCGCATGTTCCAGCGCATCGCGGGCGACATGAAAGACGTGCCGGAGTTTATCCAGCAGCGCCAGATTGGCCTGTTCAGCGAAGTCCACCCGGAATACGGCGCGGGCGTCGCCGCCGCGCTGGCCGCCATCAAAGCCGCAAAATAACCGTCAGGCGGGAGTTGAGGCTCCCGCTTTTTCTTTCATCGCGTTACACTCATCCCCTTCTTACGAATAAGGAAATGATCATGCGTCAACGGACTATTGTCTGCCCGCTCATTGAAAATCAGGGTGAGTATCTACTGTGTAAAATGGCCGATAACCGTGGGGTGTTCCCCGGCCAGTGGGCGCTTTCCGGCGGCGGCATGGAGCCCGGCGAAACCATGGAGCAGGCGCTGCGCCGCGAAATCGCCGAAGAGCTGGGCGAGCAGTTGGTTATTTCCCGCGTGACGCCCTGGACGTTCAGCGACGACGTGCGGATGAAAACCTACGCCGACGGCAGCCAGGAAGAGATCTACATGATTTACCTGATTTTTGACTGCGTGGCGGCTAACCGGGATATCGTACTGAACGAGGAGTTTCAGGATCATGCCTGGGTGAAGCCGGAAGATTTCCCGAATTATGATTTAAACGTGGCGACCCGCGCCACGCTGAGTAAGAAAGGGTTGCTCTGATTCAACCGGCATCGCTATTCACCCACTGCTGCAACGCCCGGCGCGAGATTTTAATCCCGCCGTTTTTAAAGCGCGGCGGCAGTGCCAGCCAGCGCACCGGCTGCTGGAAACGTGCCAGCTTGTCGCTGACCCATACCGCAAGGCTGTTGAGATCCAAATCGGCCTCGCCTTCCACTATCGCTACCGGGCGATGCCCAAATTCGCTGTCTGCCAGCGGCACCACAAACACCTGGCTGACCTGCGGATGCGTGGCGATAACCCGTTCCACCTCTTCCGGCTGAATGCCCTCGCCCGCGCTGAAAAACAGATTATCGATTCGGCCCAGCACGGTTAACCGCCCTTCACGAATTTCACCGCGATCGCGGGTCGCGAACCAGCCGTCCTGATTCAGTAGTGGGACGAGGGTTCCATTACACCAGTAGCCGCTGGCGAGGCTGGCGGAGCGCAGCCACACTTCGCCATCGACGATTTTCACTTCGCGTTCCGGCAGCGCCGCGCCGACGTCCGGCAGGCCGTCTGCCCGTTTGGCGCACACGGTGGACGCCGCTTCGGTTAACCCGTAGCCGCACCAGCAGGCAATGCCGCGCTCGGTCGCGGCATCGGTTAACGCCACCGGGATCGCCGCGCCGCCTAATAACACCGCGTTGAGAGTCAGCGGCTGATTATCATTGAGCAAGCGCCACAATTGCGTCGGCACCAGCGAGGCGTGGGTGCAGCCGCGTAGCGCTTCATGCAACGGAACAGATTCGCGCACCGCCAGTTGCCCGCCTGCCAGCAACCAGCGCCAAACAATCCCCTGCCCGGAGACATGAAACAGCGGCAGCGACAGCAGCCAGCAGTCCTCAGGCGAGAACGGGATGGCGGCCAGTACGCCCTGCGCCGAGGCCAGATGCGCCTGGGCGCTATGCACCGCCGCTTTCGGCAAGCCGGTAGAGCCGGAGGTCAACGTCATCGACGCTATCCGGTTCGGCTGCCAGTCACAGGTCACCGCGTCTTCACCCGGCGTAAGCGCCAGCGCGGGAAGGTTGTTGAGTAGCGCATCGCATCCCAGTTCCAGCGCATAATCGATATTCAGCGTGGGCAGCAGTTCCTCAAGCAACGCCGACGGAAGCTGCGGATTGAGCGGTAATACCCGCGCCCCGCACTGCATCAGCGCCAGCCAGGCCAGCACCAGTTGCGGGCTGTTGCGCCCACGTAATGCCACACCCGCACCGTCGCTAATGCCCTGCTGCGCCAGGCCCGCTGCCAGCGCATTCACCTGTTGGCAAAGCTGCCGCCAGGTGAGCGTCTGGTCATTGAGCGCCAGCGCAATCGCCTCACCGCGCCGCTGCGCCCAGTGCTGCCAGGGCCACTGCGTGAAGATCACAACAGCGGTTCCAGCGCGTCCGTGGACCAGACCGGCAGCGCGCTGTCCGGCCAGGACCGCACCAACTGCGCCTGCATCAGCGACAGGGTGTCGAGACCGGGGATAGTGTTGGGCGTCAGCCACGCTGCGATGCGCGCCAGCTGGGTTAACCCGAGGCTGGATTCAATCGAGGAGCTGATGACAGCCGTTAATCCCTGGGCATGGGCCACCGCCACCTGCGCGCGTACGCAATCCAGGCTGCCGGTGAGCGTGGGCTTGATCACCACCGCACTTAAGCCCGGCTCCGCCTGCATCACAAAATCTGCTTCGCGCAGGCTTTCATCCCAGGCGATGGCGATGCCGGTTTCTGCCGCAAAGGCCCGTGATTGCTCGCGGGTTTTACAGGGTTCTTCGAGAAACGCGATGCGCGCCCGGTACTCGGGATTCACGTATTTGGCAAACTGCTGCGCTTTGAGCGGCGTCCATCCCCGGTTGGCGTCGAGACGCAACGACAAATCCGGGATCGCTTCCAGCAGCAGATTGACCACCATGCCGTCGCGTACCGCTTCATACAAGCCAACCTTGATCTTGGCGACTTTCTCGCCCGGCATGGCGCTGAGTAACGCGAACAGCTCGTCCGGGTCGCCGGTACACAGCGGTGCGGCACGGTAATCGGCGGCATCCGGCAGCGCGCCGGTGAGTTCCGCCCGCGCGCAGCTCAGGCCAAACGCCACGGAGGGCAGTTCCGGCAGCGCGGCGTCCCCGCCCTGCCGCCAGGCGTTTAGCCAGGCCAGCGCGGCATCCGTCGCCTGTTCGAGAGATTCAACGCTAAAGCCGGGTAACGGGGCGATTTCGCCCCATCCCTGCACGCCATTCTCTTCCAGGCGCACCAGTAAACCGTCGCGGGTTTTCAGGCGACGGTCGCGAAGCACAACGCCTGCATCCATCGGTACCTGATACCGCCAGAGTTGTGCCTGTCGCATTACGGGTTCCGTTTGAATTTGCTGAAGTCCGGGTGACGTTTCTCGTTAAACGCGTTACGCCCTTCCTGCCCTTCTTCGGTCATATAGAACAGCATGGTGGCGTTACCCGCCAGCTCCTGTAGGCCCGCCTGGCCGTCGCAGTCGGCATTGAGCGCGGCTTTCAGGCAGCGCAGCGCCATCGGGCTGTTTTGCAGCATTTCACGGCACCAGCGCACGGTCTCTTTTTCCAGCTCGGCAACCGGCACCACGGTGTTGACCAGGCCCATATCCAGCGCTTCCTGGGCATTGTACTGACGGCACAGGAACCAGATTTCACGCGCTTTTTTCTGGCCGACAATGCGTGCCATATAGGACGCGCCCCAGCCGCCGTCGAACGAGCCGACTTTCGGGCCGGTTTGGCCGAAGATGGCGTTTTCTGCCGCGATGGTCAGATCGCACATCATGTGCAGCACGTGGCCGCCGCCAATAGAGTAACCCGCCACCATCGCCACTACCGGTTTCGGGCAGGTGCGGATCTGGCGCTGGAAGTCCAGCACGTTGAGGTGGTGAACGCCGGAGTCGTCCTGGTATCCGCCGTAGTCGCCGCGCACTTTCTGGTCGCCGCCGGAGCAGAACGCTTTATCGCCTTCGCCGGTCAGAATGATCACGCCAACGCTGTCGTCATAACGGGCATCCGCCAGCGCCTGGATCATCTCCTTCACGGTAATCGGACGGAATGCATTACGCACCTGCGGGCGGTTGATGGTGATTTTGGCGATCCCTTCCGGCGACTTGTGATAGCGAATATCAGTGTAGCCTTCGGAGCAGTCCTGCCATTCAATCGGGGCGTTCAGCATCTGTTCATCGAGATGGAGCATGGTGATTCCTTAGTCTGGTTGAGGCAAAAGTGGTGACAGGCTTTGCGCGAAGGCCAGCGGCGCTTCGCGATGGGCATTGTGGCCCGCAGCCGTAATCAGGTGACAGGGCACGTTAAGCGTTGTGGCGATGCCACGAAACTTGCTGTCCTGCTCACCGCAAAAATAGATAAAGGGGTGCGGCAACTGGCTGAGTTGCCCGCGTAAATCCGCCTGGCGGCCCAGCGAGGTAGCCTCCAGCATATCGGCCAACGCGTGCGGATTGTTGTGTCTGCGTAGCGCAACCAGTTCTTCACGTGCCGCTGCGCTGAGGGTGGCAAAAACCGGCTGTTGATACCAGGCATTCAGCACCTGTTCGAGGGGCGCTTCACGAAATTGGCTCGCCCAGCGGCTGTCCGACGCGATACGCGCGTCGCGTTCCTGGGGGTCCGTTAATCCTGGATGGCTGCCTTCGACAATCAGCCCCTGCAAACCGGGGCGCGGTTTGCCGCAGGCGTAGTGCATGGCGATGCGCCCGCCCAGCGAATAGCCAATCAGCCAGTACTGGCTAATGGCGTGATGCGCCAGGGTGGCGTCGAGCAGTATGCAGGTCTCATCAAAGCTGGCAACGCGCACATCCGCACTGCCGCCGTGGCCGGGCAAATCGATAAACAGGTGGCCAGGTTCGCTGAACTCAGCGGCCACCTGCTGCCACTCCTGCTGGCTGCCCAGAAAACCGTGCAGCCAGACAAGCCAGGGCTGCGAGGCGGTTTTACCGGGACGCGCGGTCGCATTCAGGATCATGCCTGGCTTACCGCCGCCAGCAGGTTTTGCAGAGTGTGCGTGCCGTCGGTAGAGGGCACGTTAATTTCCACCACGGTGGTGTGAGGCCGCTGCCAGCCTTCGCTCACGGCGGCCTGAAGTTCTTCCCAGGTCGTTGGGTTGCGATAGTCAAGGCCAAACATCGCCGCGCCGTGCTTAAACGACACGTTCTGCGGCATACAGTAAAAGCGCTCACGTTCGCTCACCGGGGTTGGCAATAACGAGAAGATTTGCCCGCCGTTGTTGTTCACCACAATCAGCACCAGCGGCGCAGAAACGTGGCGCAGCAGCGCCAGGGCGTTTAAATCGTACAGCGCGGATAAATCACCCACGATGGCCAGCGTCGGGCGCGCGGTGGCGCGCTGTACCCCGGCGGTGGTGGATATCAGCCCATCAATGCCGCTGGCCCCACGATTGCTCAGCACCGGATAGCTCTGCGGCATCTGCGCCAGCGCGTCCACCAGACGCACCACCAGGCTGTTACCGACGAAGACCTGGCCGTGTTCCGGCAGCAGTTGCGGTAGCCGATGCGCCAGTTGCGCTTCGCCGAATAGCTGGGTGGCGGCTTCGGTAAGTTCCCACGCGGTTTGCGACAGCGCGGTGATATCCCCGGCCCAGGGCGCACGGTGCTCGGCGGGGTGCAGCTCCAGCCACTCGCTGATGCGCGCGGTTAACCGACGCCCCCGGTGATGGGCCGGATCGAGCCGCCCAATCAGGTGATCCACCAGCCAGAACTCCTGCGGCTGGCAGTTGGCCTGCCATTGCAGTAAACGTTTACCGGTCAGGCTGCTGCCGAACTGGATAACAATCTGCGCTTGCGCCAGTAACGCCTGGGCGTGCGGATTCGCCAGCCATAGATCGGCGCAGGGCAGCGGCTGCCCGGTTTGCGACAGGACATCGCTAATCAGCGGCCAGCCCAGGGTTTGCGCCCAGCTTGCCAGCTGTTTGCCCTCTTGCGGCGACATCCGTCCGGCAATGATGACGCCTTTTTTACGCCGCCATGCACCCCAGTCGTGTTGCAGCGTTGCGTGGTGATCTTCCGCTGCCAGCAGCCAGGGTTTATCGTCCTGCCACCAGTCGCCCAGCGACTCCTGCCAGGCGAGACCGGTGTCGTCCAGCTCGCCGTACAGCGGCTCGGCAAACGGACAGTTGATATGTAATGCTCCGCCGCGCTGCTGGCCTAACAGCAAATCAATCGACGACACCAGCCATTTGGCTGGCGTTTCCGGGCTGGGCTTGGGTAAATCCAGCGCGGCGGTGGGATGGGAAGAAAAGATACCTTGCTGGCGGATCGCCTGGTTGGCGCCGCAGTCAATCAGCTCCGGCGGCCGGTCGGCGGTGAGCAGGATCAGCTTTTCGCCGGTCAACCCGGCTTCAATTACCGCTGGATACAGGTTTGCCACCGCCGTGCCGGACGTGACAATCACGGCGACCGGCTCGCCGCTGGCTTTGGCAAGCCCCAGGGCCAGGTGCCCTAATCCACGCTCGTCAAAATGGGTGTGGTGAGTCAGGTTGCGATTATCCGCTGCCGCCAGCGTCAACGGCGTCGAACGCGAGCCAGGCGCAATACAAATATGGCGAACGCCGTGGCGGGTTAAGGCTTCGAGGATCACCGTCGCCCAGCGGCGGTTGAAAGTACTAGTCGACATAAGTTGTCCGGTATCAATTTTGCCGCTTTATTATAAAGCGCGCGACATTCACTGTTTTGATATGGGTCGGGATTCTGGCGTTAGCTCACCAGTAAAGTGCGCAATCCCGCCGCTTTATTGATGATTTCCTGCCACTCTTCGTCAGGCTGCGAACCCGCGACAATACCCGCGCCCGCATACAGCCGCACGGTCTGTTGAGCCACCCGGGCGCAGCGCAGGGCCACACAGAATTCAGTCTGTTTTAGCGAGAGATAGCCTGCGGAACCGGCGTACCATTCGCGCACGAAAGACTCGTGGGCAGCGATAAACTGGCGCGCCGGTTCGCGCGGCAGGCCCGCCACCGCCGCCGTAGGCTGGAGCTGGTGCAGGCAAAGGCTATCGTCGGGCTGGTGGAGTTCGGTCCAGATGCAGCGGCGCAGATGCTGCACTTTGCGCAGCCTGACGATTTGCGGCGGCAGGACATCCAGCGAGCTGACGGCGTTTTGCAGGCGCTGGCAAATATCTTCCACCACCAACATGTTTTCACGCTGGTTTTTATCGTCTTTCATCAGCCATTCACCCAGCGCCTGGGCTTTCGCTTCATCGGGATGATTTGCCACGGTGCCAGCCAGCGCTTCGGTACGCAGGGCACTGTCGATGCGCCGCCACAGGCGCTCAGGGCTGGAGCCTAAAAACGCGTCGTCCGGCGCAAAGGCCATAAAGTAGTGGTAGCAATTAAGATTAACGCGGCGGCTGGCGGCCATAAACGCCGCCGCACTCACCGGGGATGAAAATTGCAGATCGCTGGCGCGGGCCATGACCACTTTTTCGAACTGCCCCGCCGCGATGGCGTCTGTCGCCTGGGTGATGAGCCGGTTCCAGCCCGCGCGTTCGGGGAAATGGCGCTCGCCCACGCAATCAAGCGGCGCATCAGGCAGCGGTTCACCGGGGGTAAGCGACTCAATGAACGCCAGCGCGGCGCGGGCGTCGTCGGCCAGCGAGTGGTCGCTGCACAACGTCAGCGCCAGGGTCACCCCGCCACCGTGACGCCGCCATTCAAGACGCGGCAGAAACAGCGCGCTGCGTTCGGTATCAAAAGCGTTTAATCCCCAGATGCGCAGCGCGGCATCGCGCTGGTTTGCCAGAAACGCCTGGGCGGCATCAAAGGTAGAAAAATGATGGCTGGCCCCTAACGCGGCAACTTCTTCATCGCCATTACGCTGTTGCCAGTAAAACTGCGGATACGTCTGCTGGCTGGCAAGCCACGCAAGCGGGTCGGTTTGGTTCAGGGATACCGGTACAGCGAAACGCCGCACACCGGGAGAGACAGGAAATTCTGCGCGCAATTGTTGCGCGATTTGCTGCAACGCGGTGGAAATGGAATGCACGTGTACCTCGTTTCCCTGAAAAACCCCGCATTATACGTGGTCTGGTGGGTAAACAAAATTACACTAGATGGGGGATATAGCCTCACCCCTGATCTCAGGGGTGAGGAAACGACGTTTAGCGGCGAGCCAGCAGAATACCCAGCACCAGACCGGCGGCGGCGCCGATGCCGATACCTTTCCACGGCTGCTCGTGAACGTAGTCATCCGCGCGGTAAACCGCTTTTTTGGCACGGAAATAATAGTTGTCGGACGCGTTGGATACGCGTGCTTTTACATCATGAAGCGCCTGTTCGGCACGTGCTTTTAGTTCGATGTATTTCTGATCCGCCGGATCGCCCGACGAACGCAGCACTTCCTCTAGCGTTTCGCTAAGCAGTGACAAATCATCATCAATCCGGGTATTGAACTGTTCGTTATTCTGAGTCATCGCTTCTCTCCATCAGGATTTAACACACGTCAGCTAAATATAGACAAGGGAAGCGCTTTTTGCCGCTTATTCTCTGGCCATCCCAATATGCGGAATGCCGTCTTCATCGTAGACGCCAGTGACGGGCGCAAAACCAAAGCGCTGATAAAAAGCCTGCAAATGTGCCTGCGCGCCAAGGTACAACGCCTTGCCAGGCCAGTGCTGGTGGCATGAAGCGAGGGTTTGGCTCATCAACTGCTGACCGAGTTTTTCGCCGCGCAGGCGGGCATCGACAATGACCCGGCCAATCACCACCGGCTCAAAATCATTGTCGCTTTTCAGAATCCTCGCATAAGCCACCAGCCTGCCGTTGCGCCAGCCGAGGATATGGCGGTTCTCTCCCACCAGATCGTCACCATCAACATCCTGATAAGGGCAGGTTTGCTCAACCACAAACACCGCGCAACGCAGTTGCAGTACCGCGTACAGCGTCGGGACATCAAATTCTGAATGGTGAAGATCCTGCCAGTGAATCATGGTGCGCTCCTGAATGGTGCATAATGGTCGTTCTCATACTAAATCATTCATAAGGGAAACGCGGGATGGAATTGACATTTTTAGGTACCTCCGCCGGGGTACCGTGCAAAACCCGCAATGTGACGGCAATGGTGTTTAACCCGATGAATAACCAGCCGCATTACTGGCTATTTGACTGCGGCGAAGGCACTCAACATCAGATGCTGCACACCGCCTTTAATCCCGGCAAGCTCAGTAAGATCTTTATCACCCATCTGCATGGCGATCATATTTTTGGCCTGCCGGGGCTGTTGTGCAGCCGTTCAATGGCGGGTAACGAAAGCCCGCTAACGGTGTATGGGCCAAAAGGTTTACGGCAGTTTATTGAGATGGCGTTGCAGCTTAGCGGCTCCTGGACCGGGTTTCCGCTGGAGATCGTCGAGATTACGGCGGGTGAAGTGTTTTGCGATAGTGAATTTCGCGTGACGGCGTATCCCCTCACCCATCCGATGGAATGCTACGGCTATCGCCTTGAACAGCATGACAAACCCGGCGCGCTTGACGCCGCGCGACTGAAGGCGGAAGGCATTGCGCCCGGCCCATTGTTTCAGCGTTTAAAACGCGGGGAAACCGTTACGCTGGCCGATGGCAGGGTCATCAACGGTGAGGCGTATTTAGGCCCGGCGCAAAAAGGCAAAACCCTGGCGATTTTCGGCGATACCGGACCCGCATCAGATGCCGTCGCGCTGGCGCAGGGTGTGGATTTGATGGTGCATGAAACTACCCTGGAAGCCGCCATGGCGGAAAAAGCCAACAGCCGGGGCCATTCCACCACGGTGCAGGCCGCCGAGGTCGCCAGAGCCGCTGGCGTCGGGCGGTTAGTGATTACCCATTTCAGCTCGCGCTATGATGAAGTGGGCTGTGAAGCGCTGCTGCGCGAGTGCCGGGAAATTTTCCCGAACACCCTCGCCGCTGAAGATTTTATGACGGTGCAGATATAAAAAACCGCCACGAGTGGCGGTTTAGGTTATCAACGTTATTTTGCCAGTTTCCCGGACAGCTTAACCAACTGGATAAATTCAGCCCGGTAGCCATTGCTGTCTTCGCCGCGCGCCGCGCTTGCCCATTGGGCGATTTGCTCCCAGGAAGTGGCGGCAAGGTAGCTGGAGCCGCGTAGTTTTTGCCCCCAGGCAGCCACAGCAGTCTGGAAGCGCATCTCCTGCGAGGCGGAATCAAACGAGGCGTTAAGCTTTGCCGGGGTCACCGGTTCGCTCATTAACCGGCTGTCGCCGCCTTCCGGCGCTTTCCAGCGCAGATTGATAAACGCCAACTCATCAGATTTCCCTTCCACCGGTTTTTGCTTTCCGTAACGCAGCGGGTTAACTGACGGTTTCTGCCCGGATAACGTCAGCTCAAACAGGACCGTAACCCGCTTACCTGCGCCGATATCCCCGGCGTCCACCGCGTCGTTATTGAAATCCTCATCCCGCAACTGGCGTTTTTCATAACCTATCTGACGATACTCGACGACACGCTGTGGATTGAATTCAATTTGCGCTTTGGCATCTTTCGCGACGGTAATCAGCGTCTGGTGCATTTCATCATTAAGCACCTTTTTCGCTTCAGACAGCGAATCGAGATAGCTGTAGTTGCCGTTACCCACGTCGGCGACGTTGACCATCATGGCTTCGTTGAAATTATCGCTACCTACGCCAAGCGTGGAGAGTGTAATCCCGGTGTCGCGCTTCTGTTTAATCAGGGTTTCGAGCTGCTTGTTATCGCTGATCCCGACGTTAAAATCCCCGTCGGTGGCCAGCAGAATGCGGTTCACGCCGCCTTTAATAAAGCCTTTTTCCGCCTGCTGATAGGCCAGGCGAATACCCGCCTCGCCGCTGGTCGCGCCGCTGGCATCCAGCCCCTCAATTGCGTGGCGAAGGGTGGATTTGTCACTGCCGGAGGTAGAAGGCAGCGCCACACGCTCTTCACCGGAATAGGTGACAATCGCCACGCGATCCTGGTCGCGCAATTCATCTACCAGCAGTTTTAATGAGGATTTTATCAGCGGCAGTTTGGCCGGTTCATCCATCGACCCGGACACATCCACCAGGAACACTAAATTGGCGGGCGGCAGTTCGGCGGTTTTGATGTCTTTCGCCTGAATGTTGACCCGCAGCAGCGTGCGTTCACTGTTCCAGGGCGCAGGGGCGAGTTCATAGTCAACCGCAAAGGGCTGGCTGGCAGGGATTGCAACGTAAACGGGTTTCGCGTCTGCGGGGAAATAATTCATCATCTCTTCCACGCGTACCGCATCCGCCGGCGGGTAAATACCTTCATTCAGGAAACGGCGCACATTAGCATAGCTGCCGGTATCCACATCCAGACTAAACGTCGCCAGCGGCTGTTGGCTAACCTGCTTTACCGGGTTGTCGTCGTAGTGCTCATAGCGCGCGGTATTTGCCCTCGGCGCGGGGACAGCCTGGCTCACCATCCTCCCTTGCATTTCATATTGAGGTGAATGAGCAACATAGGGGTTACTGCATCCTGTCACCAGCATTCCCATCACCATTGACCATTTCGCTGCTTTGCTAAACATAAACACTCCTTTGTTAATTGACGATGAAACATACCGCCATGCATCAGAATTCCCTACGATGCTAAATCTGAAAAAAGTTACTCCCATAAAAAAACCGCCAACAAGTGGCGGTTTTGTTCACAACGTTGGCTGTTACATCAGCGGTTCCGCTAACTGCACCAGGCTAATCAGCGGCTGCGGCCATACGCCGAGTACCAGCACCAGCAAGGCGGAGATCAGCACCACGATACCGCCCGCGCTGTACTGCCAGTTAGACGGTGCATCGCGGTTCAGCTGCTGCGGCGCGTTAAGGTACAGGCTCACCGCTACGCGCAGGTAGTAGTAGAGACCGATTGCCGAGCCGACAACCACGGCGGCAACCAGCCACCACAGGCTGTCCTGCACGCCCACCGCCAGCACGTAGAACTTACCGATAAAGCCCAGCGTCATCGGGATACCCGCCAGCGACAGCATCATCACCGTCATTACTGCCGAAAGAATCGGACGATGCCAGAACAGGCCACGGTAGGAGAACAGCGAGTCGGCATCCGGGCCACGGTACGGGCTGGACATCAGGCTCACCACGCCGAATGCGCCGAGGCTGCTGAACAGGTAACCGGCCAGATACACGCCCACGGTTTCCATCGACATCTGGCCGCTTTGCAGCGCAATCAGCGCCACCAGCAGATAGCCCAGATGGGAGATAGAAGAGTAGCCCAACAGACGTTTGATGTTGGTCTGGCTGAGCGCCATCAGGTTACCGAAGATAATCGATACGAACGCGATAATGCCCAGCACCACGCGAATCGCTTCGCTGTCGCCTACCGGCGCGTACAGGAACAGACGCATCACCACGCTGAAGATGGCGATTTTGCTGGCGGTCGCCAGGAAAGTGGAGACCGGCGCAGGCGCGCCCTGGTACACATCCGGCGTCCACAGGTGGAACGGCACCAGAGACAGTTTGAAGCCCAGACCGACGATCATCATCCCCAGGCCCGCCAGCAGCAGCGGCTCGTGCAGCATGTTGTCCGCCAGGCTCTTACCGAGGCTAACAAACGACAGGCTGCCGGATTCCGCATACACCAGCGCCATACCGAACAGCAGGAACGACGAGGCCGCCGCCGACAGAATGGTGTACTTGATGCTCGCTTCCAGCGAACGTTTCTGGCGATATGCATAGCCAATCAGGCCAAACAGCGGCAGAGAGATTAACTCGATACCCAGGAACAGCGAGGCCAGGTGATTGGCGTTAGCCAGCAGAATCCCGCCCAGCGCCGCAATCAACACCAGAAGATAAAACTCTTCTTTGTTGTCGTAATAGCCCTCTAACCACGGGTAGGCGAAGGTACAGGTGGCGAGGCTCGCCAGCAGCACCAGGCCGGTGTAGAACATGGCGTAGCCGTCAACGCGCATCAGCGGCGTGACGTCCATCGCCCCCGCCTGGCCGACAAACCAGAGAGAGATTAACGCGGCGTTCAGGCCAATCACCGAAATGGTGGCATTCACAAAGTGGTTGCGTCGCCACGCAATGGAGAGCATCACCACCACTACCGTAAAGCCCACGACGAGCAGCGGTAGCAGCGCGATCAGTTGTTGTGGAGTTATTGTCATGGCGAATTACGGCCTTGTAGTAGAAGCAGAATTAACAAACCACTGCTGGATATTGCCCATAGCAGCGTGCGAGGTATCCAGAATCGGCTGCGGATAGAAGCCAAGCAGCACTAACAGCGCCACCAGCAACAGAATAATAAACAGCTCGCGCAGTGACATCCCTGGGAGATCCTGGTTGCTCAACTGGCTTTTCGCTTTACCGAAGTAAGCGCGATGCAGCATCGCCAGCGAGTAAACCGACGCAAACACCAGACCGAAGGTGGAAATCACGGTGATCACCGGCACGACCTGGAAGCTGCCGAACAGGATCATGAATTCACCGACGAAGTTACCGGTACCCGGCATACCCAGAGTGGCGACCGCGAAGAACATCGACAGCGCAGGCAGCCATTTAATTTTGCTCCACAGACCGCCCATCATCCGCATATCACGGGTGTGCAGGCGTTCGTACAGTTGGCCGCAGAGAATAAACAGACCCGCCGCCGACAGACCGTGGGCGATCATCTGGATCACCGCGCCCTGGTAAGCAAGCTGGCTGCCGGTATAGATGGCAATCAGCACGAAACCCATATGGGAAACGGAGGTGTAAGCGATCAGGCGTTTGATGTCGTACTGGGTAAAGGCCATCCACGCGCCGTAGAAAATGCCGATCACGCCCAGCCACATGGCGATAGGCGCAAACTCCGCAGACGCGTTCGGGAACAGCGGCAGCGAGAAGCGCAGCAGACCATAGGCCGCGGTTTTCAGCAAAATCCCCGCCAGGTCGACAGAACCGGCCGTCGGTGCCTGGGAGTGCGCATCCGGCAACCAGCCGTGGAGCGGCACCACCGGCATTTTCACCGCGAAGGCGATGAAGAAGCCAAGCATCAGCAGCCATTCAACGTTATGAGACATCGGCGTGTTCAGCAGTTGCTCGTAGTTGAAGGTCCAGACGTCGGTCGCGTTGTAGTGCACAAACACCAGCGCCAGGATGGCGATCAGCATCACCAGGCCGCTTGCCTGGGTGTAGATAAAGAATTTGGTGGCCGCCGTGATACGCGTTTTACCGTCAGAGGCTTTATGCCCCCACAGCGCGATCAGGAAGTACATCGGCACCAGCATCATTTCCCAGAAGAAGAAGAACAGGAACATATCGATGGCAAGGAACACACCGATGACGCCGCCCAGGATCCACATCAGGTTAAGGTGGAAGAAGCCCTGATATTTCTCGATTTCATTCCAGGAACAGAGCACAGCCAGCACGCCCAGCAGACCGGTCAGCACCACCATCAGCAGTGAGAGACCGTCAATCGCCAGGTGAATGGTGATCCCGAAGCGGGGGATCCACTGCATCACAAACTCAGACTGCCACTGCGGCAGGCCTGCTGCTTGCGTTAATCCGTAACCCCCCTGCAACCACAGTTGCAAAGAGAGCGCCAGCGTCAATCCCATAGTGATCAGCGCAATCCAGCGCGGCACCTTCACGCCGAAGCGTTCGGTCTGCCAGCACAGAAAGCCGCCGATAAAGGGAATTAATATCAACCAAGGCAATAACATAGCTAAGTATGTCCCTTATTTTTACTCCTGCTCAGGCTATCTGACCTGCCGATAAAGCCTGTACTTCAGGAAAGTAATCTTAATTTATTCTTAGTTCACAGGCCCGGCATGACGCCGGGCATATTCACACAGCCAACAAACTCAACGCAACACCATCAGCAGGCCGAGAACCACGACCGCACCAATGCTCATTGACGCTACATACCAGCGCAGGTAACCGTTCTCGCTAAACAGCAGGCCTTTACCTGCAAAGCGCGACAGCACCGCCGGCGTGTTCATCAACGCGTTCAGCGGATCGCGCTTAATCAGCCAGGCGATACCGAGGAACGGTTTTACGAAGATCATGTCGTACAGCCAGTCAAAGCCCCAGGCGTTATACCACCAGGTACCCAGCAGACGGCCTGGCGCGCTGTTGGCGATGGACGTCACCAGCGTGCGTTTGCCCAGCCACAGCCACGCGGCAATCACGATGCCCGCAATAGCGACCACGCCGGAAGCAATTTCCAGGGTCAGCATGCGGCCATGTTCAAGCTCGGTGGTATCCGGCAGTACGCCCTGTAGCGGCGGCACAATCAGCGCACCGATGAAGGTCGACAGAACCAGCAGTACGATCAGCGGCAGATGATGGGTAATCCCCTTCCCTGCGTGAGCGTGAATTTGCTCTTTGCCGTGGAACACGATGAAAATCATACGGAAGGTATACAGCGAGGTCATAAACGCCCCCGCCAGACCGGCGATCATCAGATTGATATGACCGTTAGCCATGGCACCCGCCAGAATTTCGTCCTTACTGAAGAAGCCTGCGGTAATCATCGGCAGAGCCGCCAGCGCCGCGCCGCCTACCAGGAAGCAGGCATAAACCAGCGGTATCGACTTACGCAGCCCCCCCATTTTGAAGATGTTCTGTTCGTGGTGGCAGGCCAGGATCACCGAACCGGATGACAGGAAAAGCAACGCTTTGAAGAACGCGTGCGTCATCAGGTGGAAAATCGCCGCATCCCACGCCTGTACGCCCAGCGCCAGGAACATGTAGCCAATCTGGCTCATGGTAGAGTAAGCGAGTACGCGTTTGATGTCGGTCTGCACCAGCGCTGCAAAACCAGCCAGCACCAGGGTTACCGCACCCACGATACCCACCAGATGCAGCACTTCCGGGGTCAGCAGGAACAGGCCATGAGTACGGGCGATCAGGTAGACGCCTGCGGTTACCATGGTCGCGGCGTGGATCAGCGCGGAGACCGGCGTCGGGCCAGCCATCGCGTCCGCAAGCCAGGTCTGCAACGGCAGCTGCGCCGATTTACCCACCGCGCCGCCCAGTAGCATTAGCGTCGCCCACTGGATCATGGTGTTGCCGTCAGCGAAGTGCTGCGGAGCCAGCTCTACCATCTCGCGGAAGTTCAGGGTGCCCAGCTCGTTGTAGAGGATGAACAGCGCAAACGCGAGGAATACGTCACCGACACGGGTTACCACGAAGGCTTTCATCGCCGCCGCGCCGTTTTTCGGATCGGTGTAGTAGAAGCCGATCAGCAGGTAGGAGCACAGGCCCACGCCTTCCCAGCCGAGGTACATCAACAGCAGGTTATCGGCCAGCACCAAAATAACCATGCTGGCGATAAACAGATTGGTGTACGCAAAGAAGCGCGAATAGCCCTCTTCACCGCGCATGTACCACGACGCGAACATGTGGATCAGGAAACCGACGCCGGTCACCACAGACAGCATGGTCAGTGACAGCCCGTCCAGCACCAGATTAAAGCCGATGTTGAAATCACCGACCGCCATCCAGGTCCAGAGCGGCTGAACGAACGGCTCGCGGCCGCTGTTCAGGAAATCGATACCTGCATACGCCGTGACCAGCGCGGCCAGGCCCACAGAGCCCATGCCGATGGTGGCAGATAAATTCTCAGACCAGCGTCCGCGCGAGAACGCCAGCAGTACATAGCCAATCAATGGCAGAAAAATGGTTAACCAAAGGAGGTTCATCCACGCATCTCACTTACTGAATCGATATTCAGATTCTGGCGGCGACGATGGAGCTGTAGCAACAGCGCCAGGCCAATACTGGCTTCTGCGGCAGCCAGGCTGATAGCCAGGATGTACATCACCTGCCCGTCCGTCTGCCCCCAATAGCTTCCCGCGACGACAAACGCCAGCGCAGCAGCATTGATCATGATTTCCAGTCCAATCAGCATAAACAGCAGATTGCGACGGATGACCAGGCCCGTCAGCCCAAGCACAAACAATATGGCCGCGAGGATCAGCCCGTGTTGTAAGGGGATCATGCGTGCTCCTCCGATTTTCTTTTCGCCCGGTCTTCAGGACGGTTGCTCAGCACTTCGCCAGGACGATCTTCGCGCCCAACGTGGAAGGCGACAACCAGGCCCGCCAACAGCAGCATAGAGGCCAGCTCAACCGCCAGAACGTAAGGACCAAACAGCGTAATCCCCACTGCTTTGGCAAACACCGGCGTACCGTCGATACCCTGATCGTTAACGCTCGTGATGGCGTAAACCAGCACCGCCAGCAGTACGGCGGACAGCAGGCCCGGACCAATCCACACCTGCGGTTTCAGCCACTGGCGTTCCTGTTCGATCTCGGAGCCGCCAAGGTTGAGCATCATCACCACGAACACGAACAGCACCATGATGGCGCCCGCGTAAACGATGATTTCCAGCGCACCGGCAAAGTAAGCGCCCAGCGAAAAAAACACGCCCGAAATCGCCAGCAGCGAAATGATCAGATACAGCAGCGCGTGTACCGGATTGGTGTGCGTGATAACCCGTAAGGTGGCGAGTATTGCCACAAGGGCACATATGTAAAACGCGAATTCCATTGCCACTCTCCTTACGGTAACAGGCTCTTGACGTCGATAGGCTTGGCTTCGTTCTCTGCTTCGCCTTTGTCTTTTCCGTCGATTGCCATTCCTGCCATCCGGTAGAAGTTATATTCCGGGTATTTGCCCGGACCGGAAATCAGCAGATCCTCTTTCTCGTACACCAGATCCTGACGTTTAAACTCGCCCATTTCGAAATCCGGCGTCAGTTGGATTGCGGTGGTTGGGCAGGCCTCTTCACACATGCCGCAGAAAATGCAGCGTGAGAAGTTGATGCGGAAAAATTCCGGATACCAGCGGCCATCCACGGTTTCTGCTTTTTGCAGCGAGATACAGCCTACCGGGCAGGCTACCGCACACAGGTTACAGGCAACGCAGCGCTCGGAACCGTCCGGGTCGCGCGTCAGTACGATACGGCCACGGTAGCGCGGCGGCAGATAAACCGGCTCTTCCGGATACATGCGGGTTTCGCGTTTGGCAAAGGCGTGCAAGCCAATCATCCAGATACTACGGACCTGGGTGCCGAAACCCACCACTATGTCTTTCAATGTCATGGTTTTTTCACCCCTTATTGCGCCTGCCACAAAATGACAGCCGCCGTTGCCAACAAGTTGATAAGCGTCAACGGCAGGCACACTTTCCAGCCGAAGGACATTACCTGGTCATAACGCGGACGCGGTAATGAGGCGCGAATCAAAATAAACATCATCATGAAGAACGCGGTTTTCAGCGCGAACCAGATGAAAGGAGGCAACCATGGGCCATGCCAGCCACCGAAGAACAGCGTAACCATCAGCGCCGACACGGTAACGATACCGATGTATTCACCCACAAAGAACAGACCGAATTTCATACCGGAATATTCGATATGGTAACCATCCGCCAGTTCCTGCTCGGCTTCCGGTTGGTCAAACGGGTGGCGGTGGCACACCGCCACGCCGGCAATCGCAAAGGTCACAAAACCAAAGAACTGCGGAATGACGTTCCAGATGTCCGCCTGGTTGTTGACGATGTCGGTCATGTTGAATGAACCGGCCTGTGCCACCACGCCCATCAGGGAAAGGCCTAAAAACACTTCATAGCTCAGGGTTTGCGCAGACGCACGCATCGCCCCCAGCAGGGAGTATTTGTTGTTGCTCGACCAGCCGGCGAACAGCACCGCGTATACCGCGAGGCCCGCCATCATCAGGAAGAACAGGATCCCGATGTTCAGATCGGCAACCACCCAGCTCGGGCTGACCGGCACAATCGCAAAAGCCAGCAGCAGCGAGGTAAAGGCTATCATTGGTGCCAGCGTAAAGATGACGCGGTCGGTAAAGCGCGGGACCCAGTCTTCTTTAAAGAACATCTTGATCATGTCCGCAACCAGCTGGAGCGAACCGCCCCAGCCTACGCGGTTCGGTCCATAGCGGTTCTGGAACAGGCCCAGAAGGCGGCGTTCGCCGAAGCTCATGAACGCCCCGCAGGTTACGACCACCAGCAGAATGGCAACCGCTTTGAGGATGGTCAGCAGAATCTCAATAACATCCGGTGTTAACCAACTCATTGTTGAGCCTCCTGCAGATCCTCAAGACGCGCACCGGCCAGTACTGGCGCGATACCCGGCATGCCCATCGGTAAGCCGACCTGCCCTGCCGTCAGCCCTTCGGAGATAACCAGCGGTAAGGTCACGGTTTGGCCGTCGTAATTGAAGGAAACCTTCGCGCCCGCGTTAACGCCAAGCTTCGCGGCATCTGCCGGGTTGAGCTTGATGTACGGCTGCGGCATACGTTGCTGGAACACCGGCGAACGCTGGGACATTTCATCGCTGCCGAACAGGTGGTAATACGGCGCGATACGCCATTCCCCGTCTTGCGCAGTGAAGCCTGCCGGTACGTCGCGGAAGTAATCCAGACCGGTTTCCGACGCTTCAATCAGACGCACGCCCGGATCGCCGTGACGCAGTTTCCCCCCCACTTCGTCCTGGAATTTGTTCCAGGCCTGCGGGGAGTTCCAGCCCGGAGCCCAGGCAAACGGCACCTGAGAACGCGGCGCGTCCGGATGGTTGTTCCCTTCCATCGAGAAGGCGAACATGGTGTCTTTATCCTGCGGCTGGCGCGGTTCGTGCACGCTGATGTTGGCGCGCATCGCAGTACGGCCACTGTAGCGGTGCGGTTCACGGGCCAGTTTCTGACCGCGAATGCGGAAAGAGGCATCCGGCGCGGCATTTTTAATGCCCGCGAGTTGCGGCAACTGTTCAACCACCGCGTCGATGACATGGTCAAGCTGCGTCCAGTCCACTTCACGGCTCTTCACGGTGCTGTGCAACGAGTGTAGCCAGCGCCAGCTTTCCAGCATGGTGATGCTGCTGTCGTAATAAGACGGTTCGTAGACCTGGAAGAAACGCTGTGCGCGGCCTTCGTTATTGATAACCGTACCGTCGCTCTCGGCGAAGCTCGCGGTGGACAGGACCAGATGGGCTTTGTCCATGATCGCGGTGCGCTGATGGTCGATAACCATCACCAGCGGCGCTTTGCTGAGCGCGGCGTCAACGCGTGCGGCAGAAGCGTGGCGGTGCAGATCGTTTTCCAGTACCACAACCGCATCGGCAGCACCCGTTTCCAGCTCGGTCAGCGCGTCGTCAAGCGAACCGCCGCCAATCATGCCGAGGCCCACGCTGTTCACCGCACGGGCGATCATGGTGATGCCGACATCCGCGCCACGGCCTTTCAGGGCTTTCGCCACGTTAGCCGCTGCGTGGATCACATCAGCACTGCCGGCGTTAGTACCGGAGATGATTAACGGTTTTTTCGCACCGGCCAGCGCCTGTACGATCACGTCGATCTTGTTTTGCAAATCGCGATCGATACCGTCAACCGCCGGGGCGCTGTTATCCAGGCCGTGGGCGATGGCGAAACCTAAACGCGCCTGATCTTCAACCGGCGCGCGGTAGGTCCACGCGGCGATATCATCCAGACGGGTGTTATCGACGTTAGTCACGAACAGCGGGTGTTTAGCGCGCTGGCCGATGTTGAGGATCGCGGCAATCTGCCAGTCGGCCACTTTCTGCGCCGCCGCCATTTCGCGTGCTTTACCTTTCACCGCCTGACGCACCGCCAGCGCAGCGCGTGCGCCGGTCTGAGTCAGGTCTTCGCCCAGGATTAATACCGCGTCGTAAGATTCGATTTCACGCAGCGCCGGGGTGTGGACGCCGCTGTTACGCAGTACGTCCAGCATCAGTTGCAGGCGCTGTTGTTCGCCCGCTGCGATGCCGGTATAGAAGTTTTCCGCTCCCACCAGTTCGCGCAGCGCGAAGTTGCTCTCCACGCTGGCGCGCGGGGAACCGATACCGATCACTTTCTTCGACTGGCGCAGAATATCCGCGGCCCCTTGCATCGCCTGTTCGGCGTTGAGGGTGATCCAGTCATCGCCACGGCGCTGAAGCGGCTGGCGCGGACGGTCTTTCAGGTTGACGTAGCCATAGCCGAAACGGCCACGGTCGCACAGGAAGTAGTGGTTTACGGTGCCGTTGTAACGGTTTTCGATACGGCGCAGTTCGCCATAGCGTTCACCCGGGCTGGTGTTACAACCCAGCGAGCACTGCTGGCAGATGCTCGGCGCGAACTGCATATCCCATTTACGGTTATAGCGTTCAGAGTGGGTTTTATCGGTGAACACGCCGGTCGGACAGATCTCCACCAGGTTGCCGGAGAACTCGCTTTCCAGCGTGCCGTCTTCCGGGCGACCGAAGTAGACGTTGTCATGCGCGCCATAGACGCCCAGATCTTCGCCGTCGGCATAGTCTTTGTAGTAACGCACACAGCGGTAGCAGGCGATACAGCGGTTCATCTCATGGGAGATAAACGGACCGAGATCCTGATTGCGGTGGGTACGTTTGGTAAAACGATAGCGGCGGAAGCTATGACCGGTCATTACCGTCATATCCTGAAGGTGGCAGTTGCCGCCCTCTTCACAGACCGGACAGTCGTGCGGGTGGTTAGTCATTAACCATTCCACAACGCTTTCGCGGAACTGCTTCGCTTCTTCGTCATCGATAGAAATAAAAGTGCCATCGGTTGCCGGTGTCATACAGGACATCACCAGGCGACCGCGGGTATCTTCCGCGTTTTGATATTGCTTCACCGCACACTGGCGGCAAGCTCCAACGCTCCCCAGCGCTGGATGCCAGCAAAAATAAGGAATATCGAGACCCATAGAGAGACAAGCTTCCAGCAGGTTGTCCGCTCCATTGACCTCGTATTCTTTGCCGTCTACATGAATCGTAGCCATAGTCAGCATGCTTCCAGTTATCTCAGCTTAAAGCCGAGCGTTAATCAAAATTCTTTATACGACCGTCGCGTCTTTTGCTCTAAAGACGGCAGGATCACCAGCGTGCTTTTAAAAGGTTCGGCTGAATCCCATTAATCAAATGGGTATTGCTGAACGGCTGTTTGATCCCGGCTTCGAATTCGTCGCGGAAATATTTAATCGCACTCTGAAGCGGCTCGACCGCACCTGGCGCATGGGCGCAGAAGGTTTTGCCTGGGCCCAGGAAGCGGCACAGTTGCTCCAGGGTTTCGATATCCCCTGGCTGCCCTTCTCCGCGCTCCAATGCGCGCAGAATTTTCACGCTCCACGGCAAACCGTCACGGCATGGCGTACACCATCCGCAGGATTCACGTGCGAAAAACTCTTCAAGGTTGCGTACCAGCGAGACCATGCCGATTTCGTGATCGACGGCCATCGCCAGCGCGGTGCCGAGACGGCTACCCGCTTTACCAATGCTTTCGAATTCCATCGGCAGATCGAGATGCGCTTCGGTCAGGAAATCAGTCCCCGCGCCGCCAGGCTGCCAGGCTTTAAACTTCAGGCCATCGCGCATGCCGCCCGCGTAGTCTTCCAGAATTTCACGTGCGGTGGTGCCGAACGGCAGTTCCCACAGGCCCGGGTTTTTCACGCGGCCTGAGAACCCCATCAGCTTGGTGCCAGCATCTTTGCTTTTAGAGATGTTCTGATACCACTCCACGCCGTTGGCGAGGATAGCCGGCACGTTGCACAGGGTTTCGACGTTGTTCACACAGGTCGGTTTACCCCATACGCCGGAGCTTGCCGGGAACGGTGGCTTGGAACGCGGGTTGGCGCGGCGACCTTCCAGCGAGTTAATCAGCGCGGTTTCCTCCCCGCAGATATAACGGCCCGCACCGGTGTGCACAAACAGTTCGAAATCAAAGCCGGAACCGAGGATGTTTTTACCCAACAGGCCCGCTTCGGTGGCTTCGGCGATGGCGCGACGCAGGCGATCCGCTGCTTCGATGTATTCGCCACGCAGGAAAATGTAGCCACGGTAGGCTTTCAGCGCGAACGCGGAAATCAGCATGCCTTCTACCAGCAGGTGCGGCAGCTGTTCCATCAGCAGACGGTCTTTATAGGTGCCCGGCTCCATTTCATCGGCGTTACACAGCAGGTAACGGATGTTCATGGATTCGTCTTTCGGCATCAGGCTCCACTTCAAACCGGTGGAGAAGCCCGCGCCGCCGCGGCCTTTCAGACCCGAATCTTTCACCTGGTTGACGATTTCGTCCGGCGACAAACCGGTCAGGGCCTTACGCGCGCCCTCATAACCGTTTTTGCTGCGGTATTCGTCAAGCCATACTGGCTGTTCGTCATCGCGCAGACGCCAGGTCAGCGGATGGGTTTCTGGAGTGCGAATGACGGTTTTCATTTGTACTGCTCCAGCAGGTCAGGGATTTTCTCCGGCGTCAGGTAAGCATGCGTATCTTCATCGATCATCATGCTCGGCCCTTTGTCGCAGTTGCCCAGGCAGCAGGTCGGCAGCAGGGTGAAACGGCCATCAAAGGTCGTCTGGCCCGGCTTGATCTGCAAATGCTTTTCAATCGCCGACTGAATGCCCTGGTAACCGGTGATATGGCAAACCACGCTGTCGCAATAGCGAATCACGTGGCGGCCAACCGGCTGGCGGAAAATCTGGCTATAGAACGTGGCCACGCCTTCAACGTCGCTGGCCGGGATACCCAGCACATCGGCGATAGCGTAGATTGCGCCGTCCGGCACCCAGCCACGCTGTTTCTGAACAATTTTCAGCGCTTCAATGGACGCCGCACGCGGGTCTTCGTAGTGGTGCTTTTCGTGCTCAATTGCCTCACGCTCTGCCGCACTCAGCTCAAAAGCCTCGGTCTGTGGTTGTTGATTCTCGTGCATAATTAGCGATCCACATCAGACATAACAAAATCGATACTACCCAGATAGACAATCAGGTCGGACACCAGGCTGCCGCGAATGGCAGACGGGATCTGCTGCAGGTGCGGGAAGCTTGGGGTACGAATACGCGTGCGGTAGCTCATCGTGCTGCCGTCGCTGGTCAGGTAGTAACTGTTAATACCCTTGGTTGCCTCAATCATCTGGAAGGATTCGTTGGCCGGCATCACCGGACCCCAGGAAACCTGCAGGAAGTGAGTTATCAGGGTTTCGATATGTTGCAGCGTGCGCTCTTTCGGCGGCGGCGTGGTCAGCGGGTGATCCGCTTTGAACGGGCCTTCCGGCATGTTCTTGTAGCACTGCTCAAGAATACGCAAGCTCTGGCGCAGCTCTTCAACTTTAAGCATCACGCGGGTGTAGCAGTCGCTGACGCCACCGCCCACCGGGATTTCAAAGTCAAAGTTCTCATAACCGGAGTACGGGCGCGCTTTACGCACGTCGAAGTCAATGCCGGTTGCGCGTAGCGCCGCACCCGTGGTGCCCCACTCCAGTGCTTCTTTCGCACCGTAAGCGGCAACACCCTGGGAACGGCCTTTCAGGATGGTGTTACGCAGCGCCGCTTTCTCATAGGAATCGAGACGCTTCGGCATCCAGTCAAGGAATTCACGCAGTAGACGTTCCCAGCCTTTCGGCAGATCGTGGGCAACGCCGCCAATGCGGAACCAGGCCGGGTGCATACGGAAGCCGGTAATGGCTTCGACTAAATCATAAATTTTCTGGCGGTCAGTAAAGGCAAAGAACACCGGCGTCATCGCGCCAACGTCCTGAATAAACGTCGAAATATAAAGCAGATGGCTGTTGATGCGGAACAGTTCGGAAAGCATCACGCGGATCACGTTAACGCGATCCGGCACGGTGATCCCCGCGAGTTTTTCTACCGCCAGCACGTAGGGCATTTCGTTAACGCAACCGCCGAGATACTCAACGCGGTCGGTATACGGGATGTAGCTGTGCCAGGACTGGCGCTCGCCCATCTTCTCAGCGCCACGGTGGTGATAGCCGATATCCGGTACGCAGTCGACAATCTCTTCACCGTCTAACTGCAGGATGATGCGGAACGCACCGTGCGCTGACGGGTGGTTTGGCCCGAGGTTCAGGAACATGAAGTCTTCATGCTCGGTACCGCGTTTCATGCCCCACTCTTCCGGTTTGAAGGTCAACGCCTCCATTTCCAGATCCTGCTTCTGCTTAGTGAGTTCGAACGGGTCGAATTCGGTCGCACGTGCAGGGTAATCTTTACGCAGCGGGTGGCCTTCCCAGGTGTTCGGCATCATGATGCGCGTCAGGTGCGGGTGCCCGGTAAAGGTAATACCGAACATCTCCCAAGTCTCACGCTCATACCAGTTGGCGTTCGGGAACAGGTTGGTGAGCGTCGGCACGTTAAGATCGTTTTCTAAAAATGCCACCTTCAGCATGATGTCGCGGTTGCGATCGATAGAAATCAGGTGGTAGAAAACGGAAAAATCCGCGGCCGGTAAACCGTCGCGGTGGGTGCGGAGACGCTCATCCATGCCATGCAAATCGAACAGCATGACGTAGGGCTTAGGGAGCCGTTTGAGGAAATCCACTACTTCCAGTAATTGTTCACGCTTTACCCATACCACCGGTACGCCGGTGCGGGTTGCCTGAACAGTAAAGGCATCCGGCCCAAAACGGTTACGCAGTTCACCGATAACCGGATCATCGAGATGATCGCGGGTTTGCCATGCTGGCAGTACGGCGTCTTGCGCGGTTAAATCGGTCATATTTTTCACCATTGCAAATGGTTCTTTGGTGACTGCCGGAAGTGGCTTCGCGCTATTGTTTATTGATATGCGAAGGCTGTTCCACGTCCAACAGGCGCAAATTAAATCTCGTCTGGTGTACGCAAGTTGGTTACAGCAATGCGTTCGCCACGTTTACGGTCGCGTTCTGACTGCATATTGGCGCGGTAGACGCCCTGATCGCCAACCACCCAGGACAAAGGACGACGCTCTTTGCCAATGGACTCTTGCAGCAGCATCAACGCCTGCATGTAAGCCTCTGGACGCGGCGGGCAGCCAGGAATGTACACGTCCACCGGTATGAACTTATCCACGCCCTGAACCACGGAGTAGATGTCGTACATGCCGCCAGAGTTTGCGCAAGCACCCATGGAGATAACCCATTTTGGCTCAAGCATCTGGTCATACAGACGCTGAATAACCGGTGCCATTTTGGTAAAGCAGGTGCCCGCCACCACCATCAGGTCAGCCTGACGCGGGGACGCACGCAATACTTCTGCACCGAAACGCGCTACGTCATGGACTGCGGTAAACGACGTCACCATTTCCACGTAGCAGCAGGAAAGGCCAAAGTTATAAGGCCAGATTGAGTTTTTACGACCCCAGTTCACCATGTCGTGTACGGCATTCTCGAGTTTGCCCATGTACACACTACGATGAACGTGCTGCTCCAGGGGATCGGTCACGATCTCCTGTTTCTGCAGGGGGTAACGGTCATTCTCACCGTCAGGATCGATGCGGGTGAGCGTATAATCCATCTTAATGCCTCGCTGTTACTGCGGATGACGATTAGTGTGACTGCCAGGTTCAGGGTTAATTTGGCTACGACGCGAGCGAGCGGGCGTCCAGTCCAGCGCACCAATGCGTGCCAGATAAACCAGACCAGCCAGTAACACTAAAATGAAAATTGCGGCCTCTACAAAACCGACCCACCCGCTTTCACGGATAGACGTCGACCATGCAAAGAGATACAGGGCTTCCACGTCGAAGATGACGAAAAACATCGCCACCAGATAAAACTTAGCGGAAAGACGCAGACGAGCGGTGCCGACGGAGTCGATCCCTGATTCGAAAGGCGTGTTTTTCTGACGACCGCGCGCGCGACCACCTAGAAAGAAAGCGCCCGCCAACATCAGGCAACACAGACCGATGGCGATGATTAGAAAGATAGCGAATGCCCAATGATGAGCGATGACTTCAGTGGATGTAGACATACTCATTGCTTAACTCTAATGGTGACGATGTTACTCTCTGCTCTTACTGGCAGATGAACGTCACATTGATTCATGGGGAGGAATAAAAAAACCGTACAACCACTACCAAAACAGGGCTCAAGCAGCGAATTGATGGGCATTTTTACTCCTTTCTATAACCTTTTGTCAACTTTAACAAAAGTATCCTCACATTAATTTACACCAGCAGCACATCATTAACATTTAATGCTTTTAACCTGCTTTCTTTTGACTGCAGATCTTACTTTTCATGTTGTTGAATCGTGTCCGTTATGTGAGCCGTGTAAAAACGCCCCTTTATTTTGGCAGGAATTCTCAACTATTCATCCCCCCTGGCATGGGTATTTTCTTGATCTGAGACACGGTTCTGTTAATTGACAGGAAAAAAAAACAACAAAAACGCTGAATTTTTAACATTAAGTGCCGTTCCAATCATTTTGAAAGGCTGTTTTGCTTCTGGCTCGGCCTTTGCCCGTCGATAGCCGGATGAAAATCAGCAAGTTTTTGCCGCTTTCACGCCCAGGTTATGTGCAAAAAATAAGCCCCCGATGCCATTATAAGCATCAGGGGCTTGTTTCTAACAATTATCCTTTGGGAGGAGGCTAATCCAGCTGGTCTTCGATTAGCACACTGTTTCCTTGCGGCGAGGCCATCTCGTAACCCCACGGATTATAGTGGGTCTGCATCGCCTGGAAGATAACCTGCGTCAGTTCGTTGCCGCTCTGCGGATTACGGCACAGCAAGTATTCCGTTTCTGGCAGCATCGGCAGCCCTTCGCTAATCCCCAGTACGCGCAACTCCGGGCTCATCATTTCTACCGGGCGGGCGGTTACGCCCAGGCCGGCTTTCACCGCTGCGCGCACCGCGGCAAGCGTTGAGGCCATATAGGAAATCCGCCAGGGGATATTTTCGCTATTCAGGTGCGAAATAATCACATCACGATAGGGGCTGGGTTCATCCAACACCACCAGCGGCACGGGCTCTCCTTTCGGCAGGATAAAATCTGCGGCGCAATACCATAATGTCGGAGAGGTTCTCAGTACCATACATTCCGCGTTATCGGGTTGCGTGGTGGTGACAACCAGATCGACTTCATGCTGCATCAGCATCTCGATCATGTAAGGGTTGCGTTTTACCCTCACATCCAGCGAAATCTTCGGATAAACCGAACTAATACGATTGAGAATAAAGGGCAGGATGGTATCTGCCGACTCATCGGACGCGCCGATGGTCAGTGAGCCCTGTAGGCTACTAAACATTAGCGACGTACATGCTTCATCATTGAAACGAAGGATCTTACGGGCATAGCCCAGCAGTTGGATGCCATGCTCGGTAAGCAGTTTATTACGACCATGACGAGCGAACAGCTCTTTACCGACGAGCTGCTCCAGCCGCTGCATCTGCTGGCTTACGGCTGATTGGGTTCTGCAAACTGCCGCCGCCGCCGCCGCAAAGGTGTTCAAATCGGCAACGGCGACAAACGTTCTCAGCAGATCGAGGTCGAGGTTAAGGATCGGACGATTTGCATTTATCATATTGTTATTCACTATCAGGTTGCTCATAGGGAGCTGCCCCGGATCTGTTGCTATGTGTTATCGAAGCGCCAGCAATTCCATTTGAAGCATGCATCCTTTCAGTAAAAAACTACTGGAAAAGATTTCCAGCGTTATCATTTTTCAATTAGTGACTTAAGTCATACATATAGCTGACTTGAGTACGCCGGAAAATATCTACTGATATAACATACAAATCCTAAAAAAAAATAGCCAGTAGCCAAAATTGGCCGAGGGTAATAATTTTTTATTCGTTTCAGTTAAGCGCAACGAGAAAAGCAGTCATAACGGTTTGCAGTGCTAATCATTGTAAGAATATGCTTTTTATTTCAAAATAAAAGAGACAATATAAACAATAAGTTAAATTCAACAAACCGGCTTAATAACACGGGAAAAACGATGTAACCCCGCTAAGACTCAGGTGTAACCAGACGATAATATCCTAAATCGAGAATTTTTTTAAGTCTCGATGCGATTAATCTCAACGGAAAAATGTTTATAAGCCATAATTAAGATTGTTCAGAGAATCTGTTTAAGTCGTCTCATTTTCGACTAATAATTAACTTTCCTTAATAATTACAAATAAGATTTTGTTTATCTTTAACATCATAGGCACCGTGAAAACGGCATTGAAAAGACGATGTAACACCACTACTCGTAGAATTAAACATTCATTTTTTCTGAGTATTTGTGACGTGTTATTTGTTAAATGCTCACTTTATGCAGCAAATATTTCACATAAAAAGCATAAAGCCCGCAGCGAAGCACTTTAAACTTGGGTTAAAACCTGATCAATGTTTTATTTTTAGATTTTAATATCGCAAAACAATCACAAACCCCATGAATGCTCGGCGAATATTTCATTACGCCTGTTTGCCCATGCCTTCAAAACCTTTCACCAGAGGAGTACATTGTGCGCATCCGCTTCCACGGCAGGAAGCAAGGCTCACAAAAAGGTTTGATGCATGTCCCCCATCGAAAAATCCAGCAAGCTCGATAATGTCTGTTACGACATCCGTGGCCCCGTTCTTAAAGAAGCAAAACGCCTTGAAGAAGAAGGGAACAAAGTACTCAAATTAAACATCGGCAACCCTGCCCCGTTTGGCTTCGATGCGCCGGACGAGATCCTGGTTGATGTGATCCGCAACCTCCCGACTGCGCAAGGCTACTGCGATTCCAAAGGACTTTACTCCGCCCGCAAAGCAATCATGCAGCACTACCAGGCGCGCGATATGCGTGATGTCACGGTTGAAGATATCTATATCGGCAACGGCGTCTCGGAACTGATCGTGCAGGCGATGCAGGCATTGCTTAATAGCGGCGACGAAATGCTGGTGCCTGCGCCGGATTACCCGTTATGGACCGCGGCGGTATCGTTGTCCAGCGGCAAAGCGGTGCATTATCTGTGCGACGAATCCGCTGGCTGGTTCCCGGACCTTGATGATATCCGCGCTAAAATCACCCCGCGCACCCGCGGTATTGTGGTGATTAACCCCAACAACCCCACCGGCGCGGTGTACTCAAAAGAGCTGCTGCTGGAGATTGTCGAGATCGCCCGTCAGCACAACCTGATTATTTTCGCCGACGAGATTTACGACAAAATCCTGTATGACGAAGCGCAGCATCACTCTATTGCCGCGCTGGCTCCGGATCTGCTGACTGTGACCTTTAACGGCCTGTCCAAAACCTACCGCGTAGCGGGTTTCCGTCAGGGCTGGATGGTGCTTAACGGGCCGAAAAAACATGCTAAAGGCTACATTGAAGGGCTGGAAATGCTGGCCTCGATGCGTCTTTGCGCCAACGTTCCGGCGCAGCATGCTATCCAGACCGCGCTGGGCGGTTACCAGAGCATCAGCGAGTTTATTACCCCCGGTGGCCGTCTCTACGAACAGCGCAACCGGGCGTGGGAATTAATTAACGATATTCCGGGCGTCAGTTGCGTGAAGCCGCAGGGCGCGCTGTATATGTTCCCGAAAATCGACAGTAAACGCTTCAATATCCTCGACGACCAGAAAATGGTGCTGGATTTCCTGTTGCAGGAAAAAGTGCTGCTGGTGCAGGGTACGGCTTTTAACTGGCCGTGGCCGGACCATGTGCGTATCGTGACACTGCCGCGTCTCGACGATTTAGAAATGGCGATTAACCGTTTCGGCCGTTTCCTGTCGCACTACCACCAGTAAAAGCCTGTGGGGGAAGGTTTGCATCTTCCCCCAACACCTCGCACAATGGCACTCTGTCGTAGCAAGAGACCGCCTGAAATGAATCAAAGCCACTTCTTCGCCTATCTTTCCCGTCTGAAGCTGATTAACCGCTGGCCCCTGATGCGCAACGTGCGTACCGAAAACGTCTCCGAGCACAGTTTGCAGGTAGCGATGGTCGCCCACGCTCTGGCGGCGATTAAAAACCGTAAGTTCGGCGGGGAACTGAATGCCGAGCGCATCGCCCTGTTGGCGATGTATCACGACGCCAGCGAAGTGTTGACCGGGGATTTACCGACGCCGGTAAAGTACTTCAACAACCAAATCGCCCATGAATACAAAGCGATTGAGAAGATCGCCCAGCAAAAGCTGGTGGATATGGTGCCGGATGAGCTGCGCGACATCTTTATGCCGCTGATTGATGAGCACTACAGCAGCGACGAGGAGCGCGCCATCGTTAAGCAGGCTGACGCGCTGTGCGCCTATCTGAAATGCCTGGAGGAGCTGTCTGCGGGCAACAACGAGTTTTTGCTGGCGAAATCGCGTCTCGAAAAAACGCTTGAGGCGCGGCGGAGCCAGGAAATGGACTATTTTGTGCAGATGTTTGTCCCGAGTTTCCATCTCTCGCTGGACGAAATTAGCCAGGATTCATCGCTGTAGCCTTAAAACGGGAACAGCAGTGGAATCAAAATTACGCACACCACCATCACAATCAGCGTAAACGGTACCCCGATCTTTACGAAGTCACTAAACCGGTAATTCCCTGGGCCCAGCACCAGGGTGTTTACCGGCGATGAAACCGGTGTCATAAACGCCGCCGACGCCGCCATCGCTACCATCATGGCAAAAGGATACGGCGAGACGCCCATAGACTTGGCCGCCGCCAGGGCAATCGGTGCCATCAATACCGCCGTCGCGGTGTTAGAGATAAACAGCCCGATGGTCGCACACATCACAAACAGGCAAATCAGCATCAGGTACGGGCCGTAGCCGCCGCCCACCTGCATCAATCCCTGGACGATTAGCTCCACGCCACCGGTTTTTTGTAACGCCAGCGCAAACGGCATCATCCCGACGATCAAAATAATGCTTGGCCAGTGAATGGCTTTCCAGGCGCTTTCCGCATCGATACAGCGAAATTTACCCATCAGCAGGCAGGCGATAATCGCAGCGATGGGGTTGGGGATTTCATCGGTCAACATCAGCGCCACCATCAGCGCCAGGCAGAAAATCGCGTGAGGTGCCTGGCTGTGCGCCGGAGACGCATCCCCCTCCTCCACCGGCAGGTTCAGCACCAGAAAGTCGCGCTTTTTCTGGCTGAGCTGGGCGATGAGCTTCCAGTCGCCCACTACCAGCAAAATATCCCCCAGCTCCAACGGTTCGTTGACGATGCTCTCTTCCAGCGCGTCGCCATTGCGGCGCAGGCCCACCACGTTTAAGCCGTAGCGGGTACGAAAGCCGATTTCCCGCACCGTTTTGCCGACGATTTCCGAATCCGGGATCAGCGACACTTCCGCCATCCCCACGTCCAGCGCCTGATCGGAGAAGTACTCACCACGCAATATCATCGGTTCCAGCAGTTGCTCGCTGCAAAACTGACGGAGATCGACGTCAGACGCCGACATATCGATCAGCAGCACATCCCTGGCGCGGAACTCGGTGACGCCATGAACGTTAACGATCACCCGGCGAAAACGCCGCCAGCGCTCTACCCCAATGACGTTCGCGCCATAGCGCTCGCGTAGTTTCAAATCATCAAGCCGTTGACCAATCATTGGCGACCCCGGACGGATTGCCAGACGCCGCGCCCTGCCCGCCAGCCGGTACTCTTTAATCAGCTCGCGGAAAGTGCGCCGCCGCCAGGTGTCCGCGCCCTCATCTTTGCTACTGCCGGTAAGTGCGCCGCGCATCACCAGCATATAGACGATGCCAAGCAGCAAAATCACCAGCCCCAGCGGGGTAACGCTAAAAAAGTGAAACCCGGCCAGCCCCTCGCGCAACAGCTCGCTGTTGATCACCAGGTTGGGCGGCGTCGCCACCAGCGTCATCATGCCGCTGATCAGGCCAGCGAAACTGAGCGGCATCATCAGGCGTGACGGCGAGGTTTTCATGCGCATCGATACGCTGAGCACTACCGGTATAAAAATCGCCACCACGCCAGTTGAGCTCATAAACGCGCCGAGACCCGCGACAGTCAGCATCAGCAGCACCAACATGCGCGTTTCGCTGCTGCCCGACATGTCCACCAGCCATGACCCCATTTTGGTGGCGACGCCGGTACGCACCAGCCCGTCGCCAATCACAAACAGGGCGGCAATCAAAATCACATTGGGATCGCTAAAGCCGGAAAAAGCTTCGCTTAAGGTAAGGGTACCGCTTAATACAAAGGCCACGATGACCATTAACGCGACCGCATCCATGCGGACTTTACCGGTGGCAAACAGGAGTACCGCCACAGCCAATAAAATCAGAACCCATATCAGTTCGCTGTTCACTCGCTTTCCTTGTTAGTTGACGCGGGCCTCGGGTAGGGGGTGCAAAAATTGACGAAGCACCTGAAATGCTTCGTCAATAATGAAGTGGGAACATACTAACGCTTTTTGAGTAAAGCGTGGCGGGATGACATCATGAAAGTGCGCGTTTTGCGTAGCGGATCGCGCCGTCGGGCTGTTTTTCCACGGTCAATGCGGTGAGCGTATCAAGACGCAAATTGACCTCATCAAGACGCGGCGTCGAGTCCGGCGCATTCACTGCGATAACCTCGCTGCCTGCCGCCAGCCCGGAAAGAATGCCCGCAGGGGCATCTTCTACCACCACGCACTCTTCAGGCTTCAGCCCCAGCAACTGCGCGCCAAGCAGATAGGCATCCGGCTCCGGTTTACCGCGCGCCACGCGCTCCGCCGTGACGAAAACTTTCGGCTCTGGCAAACCCGCCGTCGCCCGGCGCGCTGAGGCGACGGGTATCGAACCGGAAGTCACGATCGCCCAGGGAATGCCCTGTTCATTGAGATGGTTCAGCAGCGCTACCGCGCCAGGCAGCGCGGTGACGCCGTCAGTATCGGTGGCTTCAATCTGTTCCAGGCGCAGGAACTCCGCCTGGATCTCCGCTTCACTGCGGCCCGCCATAAAATGGCGCAGCGAGGTAATCGCCTGTTTGCCGTGGATAAAATTCAACACCTCATCATGGGCAATGTCGAAACGATCGGCCCAGCCGCACCAGGCGCGTTCCACTACCGGCAATGAATCCACCAGCGTTCCGTCAAGATCGAACAAAAAACCTTTGATCACAGCAGGCTCCCGTCAGGCGTTTACGATCTGGGTGATTTCGTTCGGGCTCAGGTGATACTGGCGCGGGCAGGAATGCCACACTTTCAGCATCCGCTGGTATTTTTCCCACATCGGGGTCTGGGCGTTAAAGCCGTGGGTGCCAGCATCGAAATGGGTATAGCGGCCTTCGATATTAACCATAAAGCGCACATAACCGAGGTAGCGCGCTTCCGTGGCGGCATCAAAGCCCAGGAAAGTGACGCGGCGCTCATCAATGCCAGGATTGTCTTTCAGGTTGGTCCAGGAGACGCTCAACGCGTGGTACATCTCCATCACGTCGATGATGGTGCGGCAGGTTTCTTCTTTTAGCTCGCCGAACTCACGGTCCAGTTCGCGCATTTGCAGGCCGTAGCCGCGTTCGATAATAGTTTGCAGGCGACGATAGCGCTCGGCGTTATCCGGGTCGAGCATGGTCATCATTTTGTACTGATTCGAGAGAATCAGACGTTGAGCGTTGGTCATTTCCATTTTTGACTCCTGTTACGCATAGGCGCGTTAAGCAACTCAGATGCCCTCATTTATATGCGCAACAGGGGGCAAATTACAAATCATCCAGGAAAGTTTTGTCTAACTGGCGAAACGCCCGCTTTAACGTATCAGCTAGTGCCTGGTAATCGGGCTTGCCCTGCACCGGCGCGAGGGACTGGCCCGCCTCTTCCAGTTTGGAACGCACCTCATAAAACCAGTGCAGAATAGAAGGCGGCAACGGCGTAACCGAGCGTTTGCCCAGCCACCACAGGCCCTGCATCGGCAGGCTGATGGCGAACAGCGCAGTGGCGACCGCCGGGCCGAGCTGCCCGCCGAGCGCGATTTGCCAGGTTAACGTAAACACCGCAATTGGCGGCATAAAGCGAATGGCAAAGCGGGTGGCGCGGATCACGCGGTTTTCCACAAACATCGGGGCGAGGCGTTTTTCCATAGGCCACGTCTTGGCATAGTGCTGTCCCCGGCGAAATAAGCTAAAAAAGCTAATGGGGGAATTCTCGGGAGTGGACATGGCTTTACCTCAACTTCACATATAAATAATCAAAATTTCGTGCAAGATAACAACAGTGCATATCACCATTCAAAATCTTTTTCAAAAAGCCGTGCTATCAGGTATCCTGTGCCAGCTTTTGATGGCGTAGACCTTAGGGTACACCCTGTCAACATTGAATCGCCTCGCTTTGGCTTCAGGCCGTCAACCAGGCGATAATGCTAAGAATTTCCTTCGTGATGGCGAATTTTATCCCTGCCATGACGTTAATCATAAATGTCAGCGTCATCATGCGCTACGCTGATAGACTCACTGACGTTTTTTTAGCCACGTATCAATATAGGTACTTCCATGTCGAGTAAGTTAGTACTGGTTCTGAACTGCGGTAGCTCCTCACTGAAATTCGCGATCATCGACGCGGCAAATGGTGAAGAGTACCTCTCTGGTTTAGCCGAATGTTTCCATCTTCCTGAAGCCCGTATCAAATGGAAAATGGATGGCGGTAAACAAGAAGCGGCTTTAGGTGCAGGTGCCGCTCACAGCGAAGCACTGAACTATATCGTTAATACTATTCTGGCACAAAAACCAGAGCTGTCCGCACAACTGACCGCGATTGGTCATCGTATCGTACACGGCGGCGAGAAGTACACCAGCTCTGTGGTTATCGACGAATCCGTCATCCAGGGCATCAAAGATTCTGCCTCTTTCGCACCGCTGCATAACCCGGCTCACCTGATCGGTATCGCAGAAGCGCTGAAATCCTTCCCGCAGTTGAAAGACAAGAACGTTGCCGTGTTCGACACCGCGTTCCATCAGACCATGCCGGAAGAATCTTACCTGTATGCCCTGCCGTACAATCTGTACAAAGAGCACGGCGTTCGTCGTTACGGTTTCCACGGTACCAGCCACTACTATGTGACTCAGGAAGCCGCGAAAATGCTGAACAAGCCGGTGGAAGAAGTGAACATTATCACTTGCCACCTGGGCAACGGCGGTTCCGTTTCTGCAATTCGCAACGGCGAGTGCGTGGACACCTCTATGGGTCTGACCCCGCTGGAAGGCCTGGTGATGGGCACCCGTACCGGTGACATCGACCCGGCGATCATTTTCTTCCTGCACGACAACCTGGGCATGAGCGTTGACCAGATCAACAAGATGCTGACCAAAGAGTCCGGCCTGCTGGGCCTGACCGAAGTCACCAGCGACTGCCGCTATGTTGAAGACAACTACGAATCCAAAGAAGACGCTAAGCGTGCAATGGACGTTTACTGCCACCGCCTGGCGAAATACATCGGCTCTTACACTGCGCTGATGGACGGTCGTCTGGATGGCGTGGTGTTCACCGGCGGTATCGGTGAAAACGCGGCGATGGTTCGCGAACTGTCTCTGGGCAAACTGGGCGTACTGGGCTTCGAAGTCGATCACGAACGTAACCTGGCTGCCCGTTTCGGCAAATCCGGCTTCATCAACAAAGAAGGCACCCGCGCTGCGATGGTCATCCCGACCAACGAAGAACTGGTGATCGCTCAGGATGCGAGCCGCCTGACCGCTTAATCCCTCGCCGCCAGCCTCTGCTGGCGGTGTTGTTTTCTGTGCCAGAGAATTTCTGGCCGCCGTGTATAAGAGGATAAACCGTGTCCCGTACAATTATGCTTATCCCTACCGGAACCAGCGTCGGCCTGACCAGCGTCAGCCTCGGCGTGATCCGTGCTATGGAACGTAAAGGCGTTCGTTTGAGCGTCTTTAAACCGATCGCGCAGCCGCGCGCTGGCGGCGATGCGCCGGACCAGACCACCACGATCGTGCGCACCAATTCTAATCTTCCGGCCGCTGAGCCGCTGAAGATGAGCCACGTTGAGTCTCTGCTTTCCAGCAATCAGAAAGATGTGCTGATGGAAGAGATCATCGCGCGCTACCACGAGAACACCAAAGAGGCAGAAGTGGTGCTGGTTGAAGGCCTGGTGCCGACCCGCAAACACCAGTTCGCGCAGTCGCTGAACTTCGAAATCGCCAAGACCCTGAACGCGGAAATCGTGTTCGTGATGTCTCAGGGCACCGATACCCCGGAGCAGTTGAAAGAGCGTATCGAACTGACCCGCAGCAGCTTCGGCGGCGTGAAAAACACCAACATCACCGGCGTTATCATCAACAAGCTGAACGCCCCGGTTGACGAGCAAGGCCGCACCCGCCCTGACCTGTCTGAAATCTTTGACGATTCCAACAAAGCCAAAGTGATCAACATCGACGCGCAACAACTGCAAGCGGTTAGCCCGCTGCCGGTGCTGGGCGCGGTGCCGTGGAGCTTCGATCTGATCGCGACACGTGCTATCGACATGGCGCGTCACCTGAAAGCCACCGTGATCAACGAAGGCGATATCAAAACCCGCCGCGTGAAATCCGTGACCTTCTGTGCGCGCAGCATCCCGCATATGCTGGAACATTTCCGCGCAGGTTCTCTGCTGGTGACGTCCGCTGACCGTCCTGACGTGCTGGTTGCCGCATGTCTGGCCGCCATGAACGGCGTGGAAATCGGCGCTGTTCTGCTGACCGGCGGTTACGAAATGGACGCCCGCATCAGCAAACTGTGCGAGCGCGCTTTCGCCACCGGCCTGCCGCTGTTCATGGTGAACACCAACACCTGGCAGACTTCCCTGAGCCTACAGAGCTTCAACCTGGAAGTTCCGGTTGATGACCATGAGCGTATCGAGAAAGTGCAGGAATACGTGGCCAGCCACATCAATGCTGACTGGATCGAATCCCTGACCGCCAGCTCCGAGCGCAGCCGCCGTCTGTCTCCGCCTGCATTCCGTTATCAGCTAACCGAGCTGGCGCGTAAAGCCGGTAAACGCGTGGTTCTGCCGGAAGGCGACGAGCCGCGTACCGTTAAAGCAGCGGCTATCTGCGCTGAACGCGGCATCGCGACCTGCGTGCTGTTAGGCAACCCGGATGAAATCACCCGCGTTGCGGCAGCACAGGGCGTGGAACTGGGCACCGGCATTGAAATCGTCGACCCGGAAGTGGTTCGCGAAAGCTATGTCGCCCGTCTGGTTGAACTGCGTAAGAGCAAGGGCATGACCGAAGCGGTTGCCCGCGAGCAGTTGGAAGATAACGTCGTGCTGGGCACCCTGATGCTTGAGCAGGATGAAGTTGACGGTCTGGTATCCGGCGCGGTTCACACCACTGCCAACACCATCCGTCCGCCGTTGCAGCTGATCAAAACCGCACCGGGCAGCTCCCTGGTTTCTTCTGTGTTCTTTATGCTGCTGCCGGAGCAGGTTTACGTTTATGGCGACTGCGCCATCAACCCGGACCCGACCGCTGAACAGCTGGCTGAGATCGCTATCCAGTCCGCAGACTCCGCTGCCGCGTTCGGCATCGACCCGCGCGTTGCCATGCTCTCCTACTCCACCGGCACCTCTGGCGCGGGCAGCGATGTAGAGAAAGTCCGTGAAGCGACCCGCATCGCTCAGGAAAAACGCCCGGATCTGGTCATCGACGGTCCGCTACAGTATGACGCCGCAGTAATGGCTGATGTAGCCAAATCTAAAGCGCCGAACTCGCCGGTTGCTGGTCGTGCTACCGTGTTCATCTTCCCGGATCTGAACACCGGTAACACCACGTACAAAGCGGTACAGCGTTCTGCCGACCTGATCTCCATCGGGCCGATGCTGCAGGGTATGCGCAAACCGGTTAACGACCTGTCTCGTGGCGCGCTGGTAGACGATATCGTTTACACCATCGCACTGACCGCGATCCAGTCCGCTCAGCAGCAGTAATCTGCGATGCCCATGCACAGCCACTGCGCTGTGCATCCGAAAGCCGGAAACAGCGCCCTGTTTCCGGCTTTTTTTTTATCTTAAAAATCAGCGCAGAGTAAAAATCGGATTTGTTCATTTCTCTGCGTGTCATCAATGAATAGCTATTCGCCTGTTTGCATAATTATCGTTTTGCCATGCAACAGGGATAGTGTGTTATGTCTGCAATCACCGAGTCTCCATCTAAGCCAGCCAAAAAATGGGCGATGCCCGATACGCTGGTCATCATCTTTTTTGTCGCCATACTGACCAGTCTTGCCACCTGGGTGGTCCCGGTAGGGGTATTTGATAGCCAGGAAGTGCAATACCAGGTCGACGGTCAAAGCAAAACCCGTAAAGTCGTTGACCCTCACTCGTTTCGCATCCTGACTAACGATGCAGGGGAAGAACAGTACCACCGGGTGCAATTTTTCAGCACCGGCGATGAACGACCAGGCCTGATGAACTTCCCGTTTGAAGGATTAACCTCCGGTTCTAAATTCGGCACTGCCGTTGGGATCATCATGTTTATGCTGGTGATCGGCGGCGCGTTTGGCATCGTAATGCGTACCGGCACCATCGATAACGGTATCCTGGCACTGATCCGCCACACCCGAGGCAATGAAGCGCTGTTTATCCCGGTGCTGTTTATCCTGTTTTCGCTCGGTGGCGCGGTCTTTGGCATGGGCGAGGAGGCGGTGGCGTTCGCTATCATTATCGCGCCGCTGATGGTGCGCCTGGGATATGACAGCATCACCACGGTGCTTGTCACCTACATCGCCACCCAAATTGGCTTTGCCAGTTCATGGATGAACCCGTTTTGCGTGGTTGTGGCCCAGGGTATCGCGGGTTTACCGGTGCTCTCGGGGTCAGGGTTGCGGATCGTGGTATGGATAGTTTCCACACTGATTGGCCTGCTGTTCACGCTGGCCTATGCCGCACGGGTGAAGAAAAACCCGCACCTGTCGCGGGTTTATGAATCAGATCGTTTTTTCCGCGAACAGCAGGATGACGTCATCAAGCGGCCTTTTACCCTGGGCGACTGGCTGGTTCTGCTGGTGCTCACCGGCGTGATGATTTGGGTGGTCTGGGGCGTTATCGTCAACGCGTGGTTTATTCCCGAGATTGCCAGCCAGTTTTTCACTATGGGCCTGGTGATTGGCCTGATTGCGGTGGTATTCCGCCTCAACGGCATGACGATAAACGTCATGGCCTCCTCGTTTACCGAGGGCGCGAAGATGATGATCGCCCCTGCCCTGCTGGTCGGCTTCGCTAAAGGGATACTGCTGCTGGTGGGCAGCGGCGAAGCCGGGGAAGCCAGCGTGCTGAATACGCTACTCAACAGCATCGCCAACGGCATCAGCGGGCTGGATAACGCCGTGGCCGCCTGGTTTATGCTGCTGTTTCAGGCGGTGTTTAATTTCTTTGTGACTTCGGGTTCCGGCCAGGCGGCATTAACCATGCCATTGCTGGCGCCGCTGGGCGATTTGGTGGGCGTAAACCGTCAGGTCACGGTGCTGGCGTTCCAGTTTGGCGACGGGTTCAGCCATATTATCTACCCCACGTCGGCTTCGCTGATGGCCACGCTCGGCGTTTGCCGGGTGGATTTCCGCAACTGGATTAAGGTGGGGGCAACGCTGTTGGGACTGCTGTTTATCATGTCCAGCGTGGTGGTGATTGGCGCACAGCTGATGGGCTACCATTAAATCGGGGATTGCCCTCGCCAGAGCTGGCGAGGGCATCAGATGCGGTAATTATTCCGTCTCTTCCTGCTTCTCTTTTTTAGCCGATTCATTTTTGGCGTTACGGGTCATCCACAACGCCAGCGCTTTCAGGGAGTCCGGGGTAAATTCATCGCAGCGCGCGGTGATCTCTTCCGGTTCCATCCAGCTTACTTCGCTCACTTCTTCTTCCTGAAGCGCAAACGGCCCGTGGGATACGCAGCTAAACAAACCGCCCCACACCCGGCAATGTTCATCCTCGAAATAGAACATGCCGTGCTCGGCAAACGGCACGCCTGCAATGCCCAACTCCTCTTCGGCTTCGCGACGTGCAGAATCCAGCATCGTTTCCTCTGACTGCACAACGCCGCCTGCGGTGGCATCCAGCATGCCGGGCAGGAAATCTTTGTTTTCGGTACGGCGCTGCACCAGAATTTTGCCCATACCGTCATGCACCACGATATAGGTCGCACGATGTCTCAGGCGTTCAGCACGCATCTGCTCACGACTGCACTGGGCGATAACTTCATTGTCTTCACTGACAATATCGACCCATTCCGTCCCCGCCAAATGATTCTGCTCAACCATTAGAAAACCTTTTAGAGAAGCGCTCTCACGGCGCATATTTAGTAAGTGGGTAAATTACGGGGTAATTGCCATCTGCGCAATAACCCGGCAATCATCCAGCGTCTGAATGCTCAGAACGCCATCATCCAGCATGCCATAACTCGGGGCAAAGCCCCCTTTGGGTATGCTTACCGAACCCGGGTTGAACAGCAGGCAGCTTTCGCCTTGTTGCGCCACAGGGATATGAGTATGACCATAAACAAACACATCTCGTTCACTTAAGGGTGGCAGATTCTCCGGCTGCCAGAGGTGGCCGTGAGTTAAAAAAAGCCGCTGTTCCGCCAATAACACCTGTTGCCAGGGTGCGGTGATGGGGAAGTTAAGCAGCATCTGGTCCACTTCGCTGTCGCAGTTGCCGCGCACCGCGATAAGTTGCGATGCATAAGCGTTGAGTTTTTCTGCGACCTGCGCTGGCGCGTAACCTTCGGGCAACGCATTGCGCGGGCCGTGATTCAGCAGGTCGCCCAGTAAAATCAACCACTGCGCGCCGCTCTGTTCAAACAGCGCCAGCACTCGTTCCGTGGCGGCCAGAGAACCATGAATATCTGATGCGAACATCAGTTTCATCATTCACCTCTTAAGCAAAATTCAGTTACAGGATAATAGCCGATCCCGCCACGCTTATCAGCCTGCGCGCTTAGCAGAGAGTGCCACATAGCGCTGAACCGATGCCCGCTGCCACTGGAATGTCGCGTAATCCGCCAGCGCTTCCGGCACCGCGTCACCGTTCAGCACCAGTCGGTTGAGCATCAGCGCCAAATCCGTGTCGGCAATGCACCACTCGCCAAACAGGTTTTGCTGCCCGTCGCGCAGCAGGGAACCGGCGATGGCGAACAGTTTTTGCGCCGCCTGCTGCCCTGCCGGGGTGAGCGGAGGGCGCTTAGCGCCCGCAAACACCACCTCGGTAGGGCGCTCTTCGCGGATCGGCATCAGATCGCTACGTAGCCAGGCCTGCACCTGGCGCGCCTGGGCGCGTTTTTCCCGGTCGTGCGGATAAATACGCTCCCATACCGGCGGCGCAAAACGCTCGTCGAGATACTCATCAATGGCGGAAGACTCGCTAAGCAGAAAGCCGTCAATCTCCAGCAACGGCACCCGGCGGGTCAGGTTGAAGCCCTGCCAGTCGGCCTGTTGGTGTTGTCCGCTATCCAGATCGACGGTTTTCAGGGTGAAGTTCAGCCCTTTTTCCTTCAGGGCGACATAAACAGACATGACGTACGGGCTGAAATAATTTGCATCGGACCAAAGTGTTATCACGGGCTGGCTCATAATTCCTCGCATCTTCTGGACGTTTAACAAAAAACTATCCTGGAAATCCCTGTCTGTCATCTGATGAAAATGTCTGTACTCACTATACTTTTTAGTTGAGCCATTCATGACGTCATTTCGGGAGCGGTTATGATCGATCTGTTTTATGCCCCAACGCCAAACGGCCACAAAATCACCCTTTTTCTGGAGGAAGCGGGCCTGGAATACCGGCTTCATCGCGTGGATATCGGCAAGGGCGAGCAGTTTCGCCCGGAGTTTCTGGCGATTTCGCCTAACAATAAAATCCCCGCCATTGTCGACCACGATCCCGTGGACGGCGGCGCGCCGCTGAGCCTGTTCGAATCCGGGGCGATTTTGCTGTACCTCGCCGAGAAAACCGGCAAGTTCCTGAGTGGTGAGCTGCGCGAGCGGGAAGCCACGCTACAGTGGCTATTCTGGCAAGTAGCAGGGTTTGGTCCGATGCTCGGCCAGAATCACCACTTCAACCATTTCGCACCGCAGCCGGTGCCCTACGCTATTGAGCGCTACCAGGTCGAAACGCAACGTCTGTACGGCGTGCTGAACAAACGGCTGGAAAAATCCCCCTGGCTGGGCGGCAGCCATTACAGCATTGCCGATATCGCGACCTATCCGTGGGTAGCGTCGCATGAGCGCCAGCGCATCCCGCTGGAGAACTATCCGGCGGTGAGCAACTGGTTCGAGCGCATTCGCAACCGGCCCGCAACCCTGGCGGCGTGGAAAAAAGCGGAGGTGGTCTAAGTCTGGCGCAGCGCGCGTGGGCGAGACGGTCGCGGCAAGGTATGATAGCGAGGCAGAACCCTTATGGAGAGAGTGACATGTCACAGCCGGACGCCATCATCCGCATCAAAAATTTACGCCTGCGCGCTTTTATTGGCATCAAGGAAGAAGAGATCGCCAACCGGCAGGATATTGTTATCAATGCGGCGATCCACTACCCCGCCGATCGGGCGCGGACCAGCGAAGACATTCAGGACGCATTAAATTATCGCACTATTACCAAAGCCATCATTCAGCACGTCGAGAATAACCGGTTCTCTTTGCTCGAAAAATTAACTCAGGATGTGCTCGATATCGTACGGGAACACCACTGGGTCACCTATGCTGAAGTGGAGATCGATAAACTTCACGCGCTACGCTATGCCGACTCGGTGTCGATGACCATGAGCTGGCGGCGCTAAGCGCAACCGGGAGGTTGCATGAATATTCTGGTTACCGGCGGCACTGGCCTGATTGGCCGCCATCTGGTGCCACGGCTGTTGGTGCTGGGGCATAACGTGACGGTAGTGACGCGCGACCCGGATAAAGCGCGCTCCCGGCTCGATCAGCGGGTCAACGTCTGGAAAGGGCTGTCCGACGCGCAGGATTTGGATGAGTTCGACGCCGTAATTAACCTGGCGGGCGAGCCCATTGCCGATAAGCGCTGGACGGCGGCGCAGAAACAGCGGCTGTGCCAGAGCCGCTGGCAAATTACCCAGCGCCTGGTTACGTTGATCAAAGCCAGCGATAACCCACCCTCGGTACTGATTTCCGGGTCAGCCACCGGCTATTACGGCGATCTCGGCGAAGTGGTGGTGACGGAAGATGAACCGCCGCATAACGAATTTACCCACAAGCTGTGCGCCAAATGGGAGCAAATCGCCAGCCAGGCGCAAAGCGATAAAACTCGCGTCTGCCTGCTGCGCACCGGCGCGGTGTTCGCCCCGGAGGGCGGGATGCTGGGGAAAATTGTGCCGCTGTTCCGCACCGGTTTGGGGGGGCCGATGGGCAACGGGCGTCAGTATCTGGCCTGGATCCACGTCGATGATATGGTGAACGGCATTCTCTGGCTGCTGAATAACGACCTGCGCGGGCCGTTCAATATGGTGTCGCCGTATCCGGTACGCAACGAGCAGTTCGCGCATACCCTGGGGCATGTGATGAGTCGTCCGGCGTTTATCCGCGCCCCTGCCACTGCCATTAAATTGATGATGGGGGAATCCGCCGTACTGGTGCTCGGCGGGCAACGGGCATTGCCGAAGCGGCTGGAAGAGTCCGGGTTTGGCTTCCGCTGGTTCGATTTAGAAGAAGCGCTGCATGACGTGGTGCGGTAAATAACAAGGGCCGCTATTGCGGCCCTTAATGTTAAATACGCTGTTGTGAATAGCCGTCTGAGGCATCCACCGCTTTCGCGGCCCGTTTGGGCTGCGGCACCTTGATGATAAAGGTCAACACGCCAGCGAAGAGATACAAACCGGTGTACGCCCACACCACGCCGACAATATCGAAAAACGGTAGGATCAGCGATGCAATGGCGGGTGCGACAAAGTTACTCATGCCAGCCGACAGGTTATAAATTGAAACCGCCGCGCCTTTATGATGCGGCTCAAGCGTAGGAAACACCGCCGTCATCGGCACAAAGGCGGCGACGAAAATCCCCAGCAGCACCGCCGGGATCAGCGCTATCGCAAAATTATGGCCCGCCCACATCGGCAGATAGTAAAACGACAGGCTGGCGATCGCCATGCCCAGACAGCCGAACCAGCGTACCTGGCGGATCCAGCCGATATACTCGCCCATAATTCCCCAAAAGATATTGGTGAAGATGGTGACGAAGAAGAACACCGCCCAGATTTGCAGCCATTCCGAAATGGTAAAACCGAGACGATCGACAAACAGCAGCGGCATAACAATCGCGAAACCGAACAGCGACAGCGTGTTGATAATACGGATAAGACATGCGTAGAACACGTCCCGGTTGGTAAACAGGATCGTCACCGCCCGGGAAAGCTCGGTCATTTTCTCTTTCATCGGCAGATTCACCCGCGAGCGATCCACCGGCACGTTGCGCAGGCTGATCAGCGCAGTCACGCCGCCCACGGCCACCCAGCCAATCGCCATCCACAGCGTGCCGGTTTCGCCCATCATCGGAATGGTAAAGCTCGGCAGATAACTGCCGACTACGCCGATGCCCACAGAGTACATTGCCCAGAACCAGCCGGTCGCCGCCGCCAGTTTCTCACGCGGCAACACCTGCACCAGCATCATCATGAACGAGTAAATAAACAGCGGATAAGCCAGGCCGCGAATCCCGTAAAACAGCAGCATCAGCGGATAATTGCGCATCCCGAGCCCCAGCGCCATAAACAGCGCGTGCATCACGCACCACAGCACAAAGCCGATTACCATGGCTTTTTGCGGGGTGATCAGTTCCGCCACGACGCCAGAGGCCCAGGCCGCCAGCGCGGCGGCAAAACCGTAAACGGCAAATACCATCGCCGACTGCGCCGGGCTGAATCCCATGTCGGTAATGTGTTTTGACAGGAACGCCATCTCGAAACCATCGCCGCTCATAAAAATGGCGATAGCGATAAAACCCCACAGCAGATGTTTGGGTAACCCAAACCAGTATTGTTGCGATTGCATCACAATCTTCCTCTTCACAGGGTACAGGGGGCCAGGCGTCGGTGTCCGCGCCTGGCATTTATCATCATCAATCAGGGTAAGAGCGCGCGAGCCTGCCGCTGTTGCTGATACAGCAGACGGAACAGCGCCAGGCGTTTTTCCAGCCAGCCCTGACGCGCGCGGGCGGGTTCGAACGTGTGCTGAACGGGCGGTTTACGGCAAACCGTTTGCTCATCAGCACCGCAGGCAAGCCAGGCTAACCGCGCCGCGCCTAACGCCCCCGAGGAGCTGGCCGGATGGGTGACAACGGTGACGTCGAGCACGTCGGCGATCAACTGCGCCCACAGCGTGCTGCGCGCGCCGCCGCCGGTCAGACTGCAACGGGTGATGGTCTGCCGGGCGTCGCCCAGCACATCCATGCCGTCCGCAAGGCCGAATGCCACGCCTTCAATCACCGCATAGCCCAGCAGGGCGCGGCGAGTTTCATGGCGCAGGTTGAAGAAACTGCCGCTGGCCTCGGGATCATTGTGCGGCGTCCGCTCGCCGCTCAGGTACGGTAAGAACAGCGGCGCGCGCTGTTTTTCCTCGTCGGTTAACAGCGCCATCTCTTCCATGAGCTGGCCTTCCGTTACCCCGAGCAGATTACATACCCAGCGCAGGCAACTGGCGGCGCTGAGCATCACGCTCATTTGATGCCAGCGTCCAGGCAGCGCGTGGCAGAAAGCGTGCACGCCGGAGGACGGATCGGCCTGGAGCGCGTCATTGACCACAAATATCACCCCGGAAGTGCCGAGCGAGATCAGCGCATCGCCGGGATTTACCGCGCCAACGCCCACCGCCGAGGTGGCGTTGTCGCCGCCGCCACCGGCAACCACCACGTCTGCGCTTAAGCCCCATTCGGTTGCCAGCGCCGCATCCAGCGTGGCGCTAACTTCGCTGCCTTCCACCAGGCGCGGCATCTGCTCACGGCATAAATCCGTGGCCGCCAGCAAAGCGTCAGACCAGTCGCGTTTTGCCACGTCAAGCCACAGCGTGCCTGCCGCATCGGAGGGATCGCTTACAAACTCGCCGGTTAAGCGCCAGCGCAGATAATCTTTCGGCAGCAGCACTTTATCGATCTGTTGAAAAATCTTCGGTTCATGACGCGCCACCCAGGCCAGCTTCGGCGCAGTAAAACCCGGCATGATCATATTGGCGCTGAGGGTCATGATTTCTGGATGGCGCTCACGCAGGTCGTCGCACTCCCGGTGGCTTCGCGTGTCGTTCCACAGGATGCAGGGGCGCAGTACCTCGCCCTGTTTGTCCAGCAGCACCGCGCCGTGCATCTGGCCGGACAGACCAATGGCGCGGATCGCCGCCCAGGCTTCCGGCATCTGCTGGCGCAGCGCCGCCACAACCTGACAGGTGGCCTGCCACCAGGCCTGCGGGTCCTGTTCCGCCCAGAGGGGATGGGGGCGCTGCACGTTCAGAGCGACATGTTGCGCAGCGACAATCTCACCCTGCTCATTAATCACCAGTGCTTTCAGTTCTGATGTGCCGATATCGATTCCCAGATACATAGCGCCCCCGTTACGCAGTCAGCGGTTGTGCGGTGGTTTCGTTCACCCAGGCTTGCATCCGGGCGACGGTGCGCACCATCAGCGCATGAAACGCGTCGTTACCCGCCAGCTCCGCAAATAACGCCTCATCCGAGGTAAAGGCTTTCAGCGGATCGGAACCGGCAAACAGCGCGCGGATAGTGTCAGGCTGCATGACGCCATCCTGATATTCATACGGCAGTTCCCCCTGCGCCCAGCGCTGTAGGAACAGGTAAAACAGCGCCGGGAGTACCGCGCTGGCCTGCGGCTCGCAGCCGCGCGCGTAGCACTGAATTAAGGTCGGCGTCACCATGCCGGGGATTTTTGATAACCCGTCGGCGGCGACGCGCTGGTTGGTATCTTTGATATGCGGATTGCTAAAGCGCGCCAGCACCACATCGCGATAGTCGCCTAAATCAAGCGGACTCGGGGTCAGAGACGGGATCACGTCCTGAGACACGTATTCCCAGGCCAGCTGGCGGATCACCGGATGACGGGTACTGTCGTCGATGTAAGAAAGCCCAATCAGCGTTCCCGCCCAGGCAATGCAGCTGTGAGTGGCGTTAAGAATGCGGATCTTGGCCTCTTCCCAGGGCAGCACAGAATCCACCAGCTCCACGCCGACCTTTTCCAGCGCCGGACGCCCGGCGATGAAATCATCTTCAATCACCCACTGAATAAACGACTCGCCCATCACCGGCACGGCGTCCTGAATCCCCGTTGCCACTTTGACGCGTTCTGCGACGTCCGGCGTCGGGCGCGGTGTGATGCGGTCAACCATGGTATTCGGCGAGGTGGTATTGGCGCTCACCCAGTTATACAGCGCCGTTTCCTGCTTCGCTTTCAGGAACGAGAGAAAACCGTGGCGAAAGCGCTCACCGTTATGACGCAAGTTATCGCAGTTCAGTAAGGTGACTGGCGCGCCGCCCATCTCAACGCGGCGTTTCAGGATGCGGGTGAGCGCGCCGTAAAGGGTGCGAATACCCTCCACTAAATCCGCCTTCACGTCCGCCTGAGTCAGATCCAGTTCGTGTTCCGGCGTCAGGTAATAGCCGCTTTCGGTGACGGTAAACGCGATAACGCGGGTGTGTGGATTTGCCCCCTGTTCCACCAGCGCGCTGATTTGCGCATCCCACGGCAACACCGTCTTAATGGAGGAAATGTGTTCGTAATGGCGTTCGCCCTCAGGCGAAACGGTTTCCAGCACATAAGCGCCCTGCTGCTTGTCCAGTTGCGTCAGCAAGGCGTTGGCGTCATCGCGAATATTTCCCAGCGCAATACGCCAACTGTCGTCACCCTGCTCGCGCAGTTTGTGTAAGTACCATGCCTGATGAGCCCGATGAAAAGAACCGGCACCAATATGCATCCACACGCTTTGATTATTCATACACACCTCAGAATGAGTATTTGCCAACTTAATGAGCATTTGCCCGTTTTAAGTAGGGTAGTCGCCATTACGCGATCCATTCCGGGAGTCGTGTCACAAAATAAAGCTTTTGCCCAATTAAATGGCAATTGCCCATTTTTGATATTTGCGCGGGCGCGATACACTACACACAGTTGAATCAGGGATTACGCTATGAGCAGAGAAGAGAAAAAACAGGAACAGGCTGCGCGGGCTGCATGGATGTATTACGTGGCAGGGCTGACTCAGCAGGAGATTGCCAAAACCCTGGGATTATCACGGCAGGTGGCGCAACGCCTGATCTCCTCGGCGCGCGAACAGGGCATGGTGAGCGTGAAAATCGCCCATCCCGTCACGCACTGCCTGAAGCTGGCGGCGGCGCTACAGGAAAAATACGGCCTGTCGCTGTGCAGGGTAGTGCCGTCCGCCTCGCTGGATAACGAGGCTATTCAGCAGATGCTGGCGGTCGAAGGCGCGGAGGTGATGTCGCAATATATCGCTGACGAGCAGCCGCAGGTGTTTGGCGTCGGTTCCGGCAAAACGCTGCGGGCGATCATTGACGCCCTGCCCTGGAGCGAACGGCCACAGCATCACTGCGTTTCGATGATTGGGGCCATCGCGCGCGACGACTCCGGCACCCGCTATGACGTCCCGCTGCGCATGGCGGAAAAGATGCAAGGCAAATATTTTTTCATCCCCGCGCCGCTGTATGCGGATAACCCGGAGGATAAAAAAATGTGGTGCCAACATCAGGTTTATCAGCGCGTCGCCGCACGGGCGCTGGATGCCCACGTCGCGTTTCTCGGCATCGGTGACGTCTCCGTCGGCTGCCCGCTGAATGCGGAAGGATTTATCACCGACGAGCAGGTACACAGTCTGGAAAAACGCGGCGTGGCGGGCGAAATGCTGGGCCATTTTTTCGATTACAATGGCGAGCGCATCATCGGCGAACTGGATGAACTATTGACCAGCGTGCCGCTGGAAAGCCATACCACGCGTCCGATCATTGGCTTTGCGGGTGGGGAAAAGAAATATCCCGCCATCCGGGCGGCGCTGCGCGGCGGCTGGGTTTCCGGGTTAGTGACCGACGAAGCCAGCGCGCTCAGGCTGTTGGACGAATAACGTGTGAACGGGAAAGCGCCAGATGCGGCCTTTCCCGTTGAGTGACCAGAGTTACTTCAGCGATCCTTTCAGGAACTGCTGCAAACGCGGGCTTCGCGGGTTGTTAAACAGCTCGTCCGGCGCGCCCTCTTCTTCGATTTTCCCCTGATGCAGGAAAATCACATGACTGGAGACGTGGCGGGCAAACTCCATTTCGTGGGTAACCACCACCATGGTTTTGCCCTCTTCCGCCAGCTTCTGCATGATGCGCAGCACTTCGCCCACCAGCTCCGGGTCCAGTGCCGAGGTTGGCTCATCAAACAGCAGCACTTCCGGCTCCATGGCTAACGCACGGGCGATGGAAACGCGCTGCTGCTGGCCACCGGAAAGGTGCACTGGGTATTTCCCCTGGGCACGGGCGTCGATGCCCACTTTCTCAAGGTATTTTACCGCGCGATCCCGGGCTTCCTGCTTGCTTAACCCCAGCACCTGCACCGGGGCTTCCATGACGTTTTCCAGTACCGTCATATGGCTCCACAGGTTGAAGTGCTGGAATACCATGGTCAGACGGGTACGCAACAGGCGTAACTGGTTTTTATCCGCCACCTTTAACTGGCCGTCTTTATCGCGCACCAGGCCGATATTCTGGTTATTCACCACAATGGTGCCTTCGCTCGGTTTTTCGAGGAAGTTGATGCAGCGTAAAAAGGTACTTTTCCCCGAGCCTGAGGAGCCGATGATGCTAATCACATCTCCGGCATTGGCCTTAAGCGAGACCCCTTTAAGCACTTCATGTTCGCCGTAGCGTTTGTGCAGGTCGGTAACGTTTAATTTATTGTCAGACATTCGTGGGCCACTCAGTGCGTTGAAGCAGGTTTAACATGCCCTAACCAGCGTCTCTCCGCGCGGCGGAACAGGCTTATCAGGACATAAGAAATCATGAGATAAAGCACCGCCGCAATACCGAAGGCGGTAAACGGCTGATAGGTCGCCGAGTTAATATCACGGGCGATTTTCAGCAGATCCGGCACGGTGGCGGTAAACGCCAGCGCCGTGGAGTGCAGCATTAAAATCACTTCATTGCTGTAGGCCGGCAGCGCGATACGCAGCGCCGAAGGCAGAATAATGCAGCGGTACATTTTAAAGCGCGAAAAGCCATAGGCGCGCGCCGCTTCGATTTCGCCATGGGGTACTGAACGAATCGCCCCGGCGAAAATCTCGGTGGTGTAGGCGCAGGTATTGAGCGTCAATGCCAGCACGGTACAGTTCAGGCCGCTGCGGAAAAAGGCGTTCAGCAGTTCGGTGCCTTTAACCACTTCCAGGGTGTACATGCCGGAGTAAAATACCAGCAACTGCACATACAGCGGCGTACCGCGGAAGATATAGGTAAACAGCCAGATGGGAAACTGGATAAATTTATTGCTGGAGACGCGACCAATAGCGAGAAACACCGCCAGGATGCCGCCCATCACTACCGAAGAAATTAACAACCACAGGGTGATCGCCACCCCGGTAAAACGGTAACCGTCGGTCCACAGCAGGGATTTCCAGTATTCCTGAATAATTTCAATCACAGGTCGGCCCTCTTCACACCCACCGTATAACGGCGCTCCAGCAGCAACAGTACGCCGTTGGAAACGGTGGTAAACACTAAATAAATCACACCGCAGACCACGGCAAAGTAGAACGGCTCCCAGGTGCTTTTACCGGCGAGCTGCGTAGCCTTGACCACATCTTCCAGTCCCAGCAGCGAGACCAGCGCGGTGGCTTTGAGGATAACCTGCCAGTTGTTGCCGATCCCCGGTAGCGCAAAGCGCATCATCGCGGGGAACAGAACGCGGCGGAAGGTTTGCACATTGGTGAATCCAAAGGCGGTAGCGGCTTCGATATGCCCTTTCGGCACCGCCATAAACGCGCCGCGAAAGGTTTCGGTGAAGTAAGCGCCGTAGATAAATCCCAGCGTGATGATACCCGCGACCATCGGATCGATATCAAACTGCGCCAGGCCCAGCGCGTCGGTCACGGTATTCAGGGCAATTTGCAGCCCGTAGAAAATGAGCAACATCAAAACGAGATCGGGAACGCCGCGGATCAGCGTGGTATAGGCTTCAAACAGCAGCCCCAGCGCGCGGTTGCGTGACAGCTTTCCCGCCGCGCCCACCAGGCCAATGAGAACCGCCAGGATAACGGAGCTCAGCGCCAGTTCAAGCGTGACGATAGCCCCTTGTAAGATGACTTGTGAAAACCCATACAGCATGGTGCTTATCCTGTGATCAATATCTGTCTTAAATGAGCGCCTGACGGGTTAACCCTTATAACGCCCCGGCTAGCCGGGGCGCGGCAACTCTATGTGACGATTAACCGCCGTATACGTCAAAGTCGAAGTATTTCTTAGCCAGTTTTTCGTAGGTGCCATCGGCACGCATTTCAGCAAAGGCTTTGTTCAGCGCTTCACGCAGTTCGTTGTCTTCTTTACGAATACCCATGCCGGTGCCGACGCCGAACAGCTTCTCGTCTTTGATGGACGGGCCGCCGAACTTGTAATCTTTACCGATAGGCTGTTTCAGGAAGCCTTCGCTGGCGGCGACTTCATCCTGGAACGCGGCCTGGATACGGCCTGCGGTCAGGTCAGAATAGATGTTGTCCTGGCCCTGATAGGAAACGATTTCTACGCCTTTTGGCGCCCAGTGCACATTGCCGTAAGTTTCCTGGGTGGTGCCCTGCAATACGCCGACACGTTTGCCTTTCAGCTTCTCAAGATTCGGTTCAATATCAGAATCTTTTGCCACTACCAGGCGAGAATCCGCCGCGTAGAGTTTGTCGGTGAATGCGATTTCCTGCTGACGTTTTTCGGTGATGGAAAGCGACGACATAATGGCGTCGATTTTTTTCGCTTTCAAAGACGGGATCAGCGCATCCAGCGGGTTTTCAACGAAGGTACATTGTGTCTGGATGCGTTTACACAGCTCTTTCGCCAAATCGATATCAAAACCGACTAATTCCCCCTGCGCATTCTTCGATTCGAAGGGTGCATAAGTGGGATCGGTGCCGATACGGAGATTTTTTGGAATCGCGGCGAACGCGGTGGAAACACTGGAAAACGCCAGTACCAGAGAAAGGGATAACACCAACTTTTTCATAGCAATCCTCGGTGAGTTGTCTTTTTGTGTTGTAGTGCTCTAAACATCGAGACAGCACGTATCGTGCCACTGTTATGCGCATTTAGGCAAAAGATTATGCCCGCCCACGCGGATTTTTTTCGCTTACGATGCTTAATTATTCACTCGACGCGCTAAAACAGTGCGATCCATGCACCATAACGCAACATCGTCGGTAAATTGCACCAAAAAAGTGAGACGCTATGGAATGGCCGTTACCCAAAGCCGCGCCCGGGCGAACCGGGCGCGTCCGTATTAGTCACCGTAGACGTTAAAGTCGAAGTATTTCTTCGCTATTTTGTCGTAAGTGCCGTCTTTACGCAGTTCATCAAAGGCTTTATCAAAGGCTGCTTTCAGCTCGGTGTCGCTCTGGCGCAGGCCGATACCGGTGCCATCGCCAAAGTATTTTTTATCTTTCACTGACGGGCCGGCAAACGCGAACTCTTTACCCGCTGGCTGCTTCAGGAAGCCTTCGCTGGCGGCGACTTCATCCTGGAACGCGGCATCAAGACGGCCTGCCGCCAGGTCGGAATAGATCAGATCCTGGTTCTGGTACGCCACCACATCGACGCCTTTGTTACGCCAGTTGTCGTTGGCGAAACCTTCCTGGGTAGAACCCTGGAGAACGCCGACGTGCTTGCCTTTCAGCGACTCGATGGTCGGCTGGATCGGCGAGCCTTTGGCGGCAATCAGGCGGGAATCCGCCGCGTACAGTTTTTCTGAGAAGGCGATTTCCTGCTGGCGTTTTTCAGTAATCGACAGCGAAGAGATAATCGCGTCGATTTTTTTGGCTTTCAGAGACGGGATCAGCGAGTCGAAATCGCTGCCCACCCAGGTACATTTCACCGCCATGCGCTTGCACATCTCATTACCGAGATCGATATCGAAACCCACGAAATCGCCTTTGGCGTCTTTAGAAGAGAATGGTGCGTAGGTGGCGTCCGTCCCAATACGAACCGTCTGCGGCAGCGCGGCGAACGCGCTGGACGCCACGGAGAGCCCCAGCAGCAATGACAGTGCAATAGCCTTCTTCTTCATACGTTACCCTCAAGTGGTTTTCTTTGTGTTGTTTATATTGTTGTGTTGCTACTTTGCATTGCACTTCCTGTGCCAGTTTTCGCGGAACGGGCGAGCCCCGGCAGATGTTAAGTAAAAGTTACAATAAAGTAGATGTAGTGAAAGATAGCATTACGAAGGGGAATGTCTTTAGCGGAAATGCGTGAACGGGGATTATATTTTCAGGATTTGATCGCGGTTACAAAAATGCCCCAAAATGAGGCGCTCAGATTTCGACGCACCGAACAGATGCGTCAGGCTCCCTGCCAGCGATGGAAAAGATCTTCCGGCAGTTCGATATCCAACTGGTCGAGTACCCGGTTCACCGTCTGGTTAATCACGTCATTGAGTGTGGCGGGCTGGTGATAAAACGCAGGCATCGGCGGCATTATTACCGCGCCTAACTCCGCAGCCTGGGTCATCAGGCGCAAATGCCCAACGTGCAGCGGCGTTTCCCGCACGCAAAGAATTAACGGACGGCGCTCTTTCAACACGACGTCTGCGGCGCGGGTCAGCAACCCATCGGTATAACTGTGCACAATGCCGGAGAGCGTTTTGATGGAGCATGGCAGGATCACCATCCCCGATGTACGAAACGACCCGGATGAAATGCTGGCGGCGATATCCCGCGCATCGTGGACCACATCGGCCAGCGCCTGCACATCGCGCAGCGACAGCGAGGTTTCCAGCGCCAGCGTCTGGCGTGCGGCCTGGCTCATGATCAGATGGGTTTCGACCTCAGGCACCGATTGCAGCACCTGCAACAACCGAACCCCATAAATCGCTCCGCTTGCCCCGGAAATGCCCACAATGAGTCGTTTCATTAGTTTTTGCCTGAACGGAAAATACGTGGGCAAACTTTGCCGCAACAGCGAGGGATATGCAAGTTAGCCAGGCGTTGAAGGGAAATGCAGAGAGACGGAATGAAAAATCCCTCCCGGTGGTCCGGAAGGGATCGACGTTTTACCCTTCGTTATGCATCTCTAAATTCTCCACTTCGTTCTGGCGCAGCACCGCTTTGGCGTCGTCATTACGCAGGGATTCAAGATACTCCAGATATTGCTGGTCGACGTCTTTCGTGACGTAAACGCCGTTAAACACCGAGCATTCAAACTGCTGAATATCTGGGTTCTCGGCGCGTACCGCTTCAATCAGATCGTCCAGGTCCTGGAAAATCAGCCCGTCTGCGCCGATGATCTGGCGAATTTCATCCACTTCGCGCCCGTGGGCAATCAGCTCGTTAGCGCTCGGCATATCAATGCCGTAGACGTTCGGGAAACGAATTTCCGGCGCAGCAGAGGCCAGATAAACCTTCTTCGCCCCCGCTTCACGCGCCATCTCGATAATCTGCTCAGAGGTGGTGCCGCGAACGATAGAGTCATCCACCAGCAATACGTTCTTATCGCGGAATTCTGCGCGGTTGGCATTGAGCTTGCGGCGCACCGATTTACGGCGCAGATGCTGGCCCGGCATGATAAAGGTGCGGCCCACGTAGCGGTTTTTCACAAAACCCTGGCGGTACGGCTTATTCAGGATGTGGGCAATCTCCAGCGCGATATCGCAAGAGGTTTCCGGGATGGGGATGACCACGTCGATATCGAGATCTTCCCATTCACGGGCAATTTTCTCGCCGAGCTTTTTACCCATGCCGACGCGGGCGCTGTACACGGAAATCTTGTCGATAAACGAGTCAGGGCGCGCAAAGTAGACATACTCAAACAGGCACGGATTGCTGGCCGGGTTATCGGCGCACTGGCGGGTAAACAGCTGGCCCTTCTCGGTGATGTAAATCGCCTCGCCGGGCGCGACGTCGCGTAAGAATTCGAAGCCCAGGGTATCCAGCGCCACGCTCTCGGAGGCCACCATATACTCGGTGCGGCCATCGCCGATATCGCGCTTACCCAGCACCAGCGGACGAATACCGTTCGGATCGCGGAAGGCCACCATGCCATGGCCGATAATCATCGCCACGCAGGCATATGCGCCGCGGATCAGGCGGTTGGTAGCAGCAATGGCGGCAAAAATGTTATCCGCTTCCAGCGGGTAGTGGCGGAAGTTATCCAGTTCGCTGGCGAATACGTTCAGCAGAACTTCGGAATCCGAGGTGGTGTTGATATGGCGGCGCTTCTCTTCAAACAGCATCCGGCGCAGTTCGTGCGCGTTGGTCAGGTTGCCGTTGTGCGCCAGAGTGATCCCGTACGGGGAGTTCACGTAAAAGGGTTGTGCTTCGGAGGCGCTGGAGCTGCCTGCTGTCGGATAACGCACATGGCCGATACCCATATTGCCTTGCAGACGCTGCATATGGCGGGCTTCGAATACATCACTCACCAGGCCGTTGGCTTTGCGCAGGCGAAAGCCGTTGTTTGCATCAATGGTGATGATGCCTGCGGCATCCTGCCCACGGTGCTGAAGCACCGTTAACGCGTCATAAATAGACTGGTTTACCGGCATAACACCGGCGATACCGACAATACCGCACATGTTGTCTTTTCCTCATTAAGAGACTGCCCCCGGCACAATTACCGGGGTAAGAAACTTGACGAGCTTTGCAGATAGTCAAAAAACCATCTGATGATGAAACTGAATTGCGGGATAAGCTGCGATTTTTGCCAGTCGTCGCTTTTGGAAAAGCCGGTAAAGGTATCAAGAAAGAACAGAATGGCGGAGACGATAAGCGCACCGCGCAGCGCGCCAAAACAGATCCCCAACACCCTGTCTGTACCCGACAGGCCGGTTTTCTCCACCAGCGCGCCAATCACATAGTTGACGATCGCGCCGACAATCAGCGTCGCAACAAACAGCACTGCGATCGCTATCCCATTACGTACCAGTTCGTCTTCAAAGCCAGTGAACCAAACCGCCAGGTAAGTGTAGTAGTGGCTGGCGACAAAGAAGGCACAGCCCCAGGTAACCAGCGATAACGCTTCACGCACAAACCCGCGGATAACGCTTACCAAACAGGAAAAGCCGATAACCGCGATGATGGCGTAATCTATCCAGACCATGAATGTGTCCTGTGATAAATCGCCCTGACGTCCAGTTCGGGGCGCATTCTAACAGAAAAAGAAAACGTTTGCGTAGGGATTTCCTTTCCCTTGCTCAATAAAAAAAGGCGTTGAAAAAATCTTCAACGCCGTGCTTTTTTCCCCGGTTCCCGCTGCGTTTCAGGGAGAGCTTCTTGTCTTATCTGTTATTTATCAACAGATAAGTCTGCTCATCCCCGACCATCAGTTTACGGAATAATTCATCACTACCCCGTTCAGCCCGGAAAGCTGGTTGAGCTCGCTAAGCGATCCTTTTAACTTATCGCGTGAGGCGTCCGGCCCAACCAGAATGCGGGTGATTTTACCCTGTACCGGCGTTGACGGCGACGTATAAACCCGGTACCCCGCGCCGCGCAGTTTACCAACAATTTCATTGACTTTGTCGGCATTTTTGAGCGCGCCCAACTGCACCACATAAGCTTTGCCGGTCGGCGGCGTATCCGGTTTAGCCGGTTCGGCTTTCTTCGGCGGTGCCTCTTCACTCAGCATCGCCAGTTGTTCGTCGGTTTTATCTTTTTGCGGTTTGGTCTGCGGTTTTTTCGGCGTGTCCTGCGCTTTCGGTTTGCCCGGCGGGACAGGCTCCGGTTCCGGCAGCGGATCGAGATTATTGGCGTTATTCGCCAGACGCCCGGTATCGATCGCCGAGGCCGCCGCGTTCGCCGCCCTCACCTCTTCCGCCGCGCCTTCCGGCGGCTGTGCGGGCAGCGCCTGCGTGGCGGCAGGCAGCATATCCGGCTCGTCAGTATCCCCTGGTTTCGGCACCAGCGGGATTGCCGCAAACTCGTCCTGGTAATGTTTTTTCTGGCCGTCCAGCAGCCCTGGCAGCAAAATTACGCCCAGCGCGACCAGCACGATCGTGCCCACTAATCGGTTTTGAAATTTACTCGCCACCTCGCCTCCTCGCGTCCATCGCTTCCATTACATGCGCTACGGTATGAAACGAACCGCACACCAGTACGGTATCTTGCGGTTGAGCCTGCGCCATAGCAGCATCCCAGGCCTGCACCACGCTCTGATAGCGTTCACCCTGCTTCAGGTGTTCCAGCAGTTGCTCAGCCGTGGCACCGCGCGGGCCCTCCAGTGGGGCACAATACCAGCTATCCACCACCGGCTCCAGACAGGCCAGCGTGCCCGCAATATCTTTATCGTGCAGCATCCCGATGACCGCAAGCACTTTCCCGCCCGCAGGCAGGCGCTGCATCTGGCTTGCCAGATACGCTGCCGCATGGGGATTGTGCGCCACATCCAAAATGACGCGCGGCGACTCGCTGACGCACTGAAAACGCCCCGGCAGCAGCGCCTGTTCGATGCCCTGGCGGATGGCGGCTTCGCTCACCGCCAGCTGGCTGGCGCGGATCGCTGCCAGCGCCGTGGCGGCGTTCGGCTGCGGGACGAAGGGCAGCGGCAGGTTGCGCAATTCACCCTGCGCATCCTGGAAATGCCAGCCGGTCTCGCTTGCCTGGTAATCCCAGTCTACGCCGTGCCGCGCCAGCAGCGCGCCTTTCTCCAGGGCAACCGCCGCGATGGAGGTCGGCATATCCGGCTCGCCGACGATGGCCGGTTTACCGGCGCGGAACACGCCCGCTTTCTCACGGCCAATGCTTTCGCGATCCGGCCCCAGCCAGTCAGTATGGTCGAGGGCGATACTGGTGATGACCGCCACATCGCAATCCACGAGGTTGGTGGCATCCAGACGCCCGCCGAGGCCCACTTCCAGAATCACCACATCCAGCGCCGACTGTTTAAACAACCACAGCGCCGACAGCGTGCCGTACTCGAAATAGGTCAGCGAGGTCTCGCCACGCGCAGTCTCAATGGCGCTGAACGACGCGGTATGGTCGGATTCCGAAAGCTCCGCGCCCTGAATGCGCACCCGCTCGGTATAGCGCACCAGATGTGGCGAACTGTAGACGCCAACCCGCAGCCCAGCCGCCATCAGAATAGCTTCCAGCGTGCGGCAGGTGGTGCCTTTGCCGTTGGTGCCGGCAACCGTAAACACAAACGGCGCGGGCTTTTGAATGTCAAGGGTCGCCGCCACGCGCGATACGCGCTCCAGCCCCATGTCGATGGTTTTACTGTGCAGGTTTTCCAGATAAGAAAGCCACGTAGCCAGGGGCGACGTGGCGTGGGGAATACGATCTTTTTCCATGATGCCTGTACGTGTTAGCGATGGATAAACAAAAAGGGCAGCGCCGTTATGGCCCTGCCCTTCATGACGATCAGGCCTCTTGTTCCTGGTCTGGCGCTGGCGGAACCACAATGGTTTCCAGCGGCGCATCCGGCCCTGGTGCCGGGAGATTCATCATTTTCGCCAGCAGGCTGGCAAGCTTCAGGCGCAGTTCAGGACGACGAATAATCATATCGATCGCCCCTTTCTCGATTAAGAACTCGCTGCGCTGGAAACCGGCAGGCAATTTCTCACGCACGGTCTGTTCGATAACGCGCGGGCCGGCAAAGCCAATCAGCGCTTTCGGCTCGGCGATGTTCAGATCGCCCAGCATCGCGAAGCTGGCGGAAACGCCGCCCATGGTCGGGTCGGTCAGCACAGAGATATACGGCAAGCCGCGCTCCTGCATTTTCGCCAGCGCTGCGCTGGTTTTCGCCATCTGCATCAGCGACATCAGCGCTTCCTGCATACGTGCGCCACCGGATGCGGAGAAGCAGATCATCGGGCAGTTGTCTTCCAGCGCCTGCTCAACGGCACGCACAAAGCGCGCACCCACCACGGAGCCCATTGAGCCGCCCATAAAGGAGAACTCAAACGCCGCCGCAACCACTGGCATATCGTGCAGAGTGCCTTTCATCACCACCAGCGCGTCTTTCTCGCCAGTTTCTTTCTGGGCGCTTGCCAGACGATCTTTATACTTTTTGGAGTCTTTGAACTTCAGCACGTCTTTCGGCTCAAGTTCGCTGCCCAGTTCCACCATTGAGCCTTCGTCTAACAGGCTGTGCAGGCGGTCACGCGCCGCCATACGCATATGATGATCGCACTTCGGGCAAACCCCCAGGTTACGCTCCAGCTCGGCGCGGTAGAGAACCTGACCGCAGCTGTCGCACTTGGTCCACACCCCTTCAGGGATGCTCGCCTTACGGGAAGGGGTGATATTGCTCTTATTGAGAATTCGTTCAATCCAGCTCATTGATGACCTTTCTGCCTGAACCTGGTCGATGCCAGTTTTTCTGTCGGTAGCGAATAAATTCTGACCGCCGACAGACCATAAATGGTGCTCATTAAAACATAACAGACCGCGAGTTGGGATAAAAAAGTGGTCAAACCGCGCGATCCTGCTCTTGTTTCATGAACGTGATGGTTATCTTCCGTTTCGTGCCGCAGCTCGCTTGTGGCGGATAATTTCCACCACGCCCGGCAATACCGACAGGATGATGATCGCCACTATCAGTAGCTTTAAGTTTTCCTGAACGATCGGCAAATCGCCAAACAGATAACCCGCATAGGTAAACAGTAATACCCACAGCAGCGCGCCGATCACGTTATAGGCCGCAAAATGACGATAGGACATATGCCCCATTCCGGCGACAAACGGCGCGAAGGTGCGCACAATCGGTACGAAGCGCGCGAGGATAATGGTTTTGCCACCGTGGCGCTCGTAAAACGCGTGGGTTTTGTCCAGATAGCTGCGGCGGAAAATCTTCGAGTTGGGATTACTGAACAGCTTTTCGCCGAACAGCCTGCCAATGGTGTAATTCACCGCATCGCCGATAATCGCCGCCACAATCATTAACGCCACCATCAGATGGACATTGAGATCGTTGGTCGGCAGCGCGGAAATCGCCCCGGCGACAAACAGCAGCGAATCGCCCGGCAGGAAGGGCGTTACCACCAGCCCGGTTTCACAAAACAGAATCAAAAACAGGATGGCGTAAACCCAAACCCCATAATCGGCGACCAGTTCCGCCAGATGCACGTCAATGTGCAGGATGAAATCGATCACAAAGCGAATAATGTCCATACTGCGTTACATCCTCAACAGCCTTTAGTCAGCTAAAAAAAGTGGGCCCATCGGCGTCTTCGGCAGCTCGAAACGGTCAGGATAATCCACGCTGACCAGATAAAGCCCCTCCGCTTTCGCCGTCGCTGCCGCAAGCGTACGATCCCTCACCGCCAGCAACTCCTCAATCCAGCTCTCCGGCTGGTTGCCGCACCCTACTTCCATCAGGCTGCCAACAATATTCCTGACCATATGATGTACAAAGGCATTCGCTTTGATATCGACCACCACATACGCCCCGAATCGCGCGACGTTGATGTGCATCAGATTACGCCACGGGGTGCGCGACTGACATTGCACGGCGCGAAACGAGGTAAAATCATTTTCACCGATTAAGCACTGGGCCGCACGGTGCATACGTTCAGCATCCAGCGGTTGGTGATAATGGGTGACGCCCTGCTGCAAAACCGCAGGACGCAGACGATGATTGTAGATGACATAGCGGTAACGGCGAGCCGTTGCGCTAAATCGGGCATGAAAATCGTCCGGCACATCTTTAACCCAGCGCACCGCGATGTCACCAGGTAAATTCGCATTTACACCCAGCGTCCAGGCGGCATCTTTGCGGATCGCCTGGGTTTCGAAATGCACCACCTGGCCGGTGGCATGAACGCCCGCATCGGTCCGCCCGGCGCAAAACACGTTAACCGGCGCATTCGCCACCTGGGTTAACGCCTTTTCGAGTTTTTCCTGCACGCTGCGGACTTCGTTCTGGCGCTGCCAGCCGTAATATTTACTGCCGTCGTACTCAATGCCGAGCGCGATTTTGCGCAGCGGCACATCCTGAAGCTCAGACATTAGTACAAATACTCCTGCACTAATTTCTCCGCCACTTTCACCGCCATCAGCGCGCCGCCGAAGCGCAAGTTGTCCGCCACTGACCAGAACTGGATCTGCTCCGGCATCCCGTAATCGTTACGCACGCAGCCGACAGACAATTGGGCGTTGCCGGACGCATCGCCAACCTGGGTCGGGAATTCATTCGCGGGCGACAGTATCACTTCTTCACCGCGATCGAAGGCATCGCGCGCTTCTTCAAATGACAGCGGGCGCATGGCTTCAAAATTCACCATCTGGGCATGGCCGTAAAATACCGGCGACTGGACGCAGGTCGCGGAGATCATCAGCATTTCGTCCTGTAGGATTTTGCGCACTTCATCGACGATGCGGCGCTCTTCGCGCACGCTGCCCTGGCTATCCGGCAGGAGCGGCAGAACGTTGAACGCCAGTTGGCGGCCGAAGAAATCGTCTTCATCAACCGGGATGCCGTTGAGCAGTTTGGCGCTCTGGCCCGCCAGGGCGTCTACCGCCACTTTGCCCTTCGCCGACGCAGACAGCAGGCTGGTCACCTGAATACGCGCCAGGCCGCCTTCGTCGATCAGCGGTTTTAATGCCACCAGCAGTTGGCTGGTCAGGCTATCGGGGATGGCGACCAGATTACGGTTACGGTAATCCGCCAGCACAAAGGGGTTCACTTCCGGCACCACTAACGGGACATCCGGCTCCAGTGCGAACAGACCGCTGGTGTCGATCACCAGGCAGCCCGCGTTAGCGGCATCGTCCGCGTACTGCGCGGTGGCGTCCGGACCGGCCACAAAAAATGCGAGCTGCGCCTGGGTCCAGTCAAATTCGGCGGCGTCCTGCACCCGCACCGTTTTACCTGCGAAACGCAGAGATTCGCCCGCGCTTTCACTGCGCGCCAGGGCATACAGTTCTCCCACCGGGAATTGACGTTCCGCAAGTTGCTCAAGCAGGGCTTCGCCCACAGCGCCCGTCGCGCCCAGTACGGCAATGTTCCAGCCTTCAGACATGGTGGTTTACTCCAGAAAATAGAACAGCGTCCCTGCCCCAAAAGGCAGGGAACGTAAAAGAAGATGATTAACGCGCCGAATGGTGTACGGCGTTAAATCCCAGCGCAGAGAGCAGCTTTGCCGCCGCCGCGTCATCACACTGAATAAACAGGGATGACCATTCGCGACGCTCCAGATAATGCTTACGCAGCTTATCGAACTCACCCGCTACGCCAGCCACTTTACGCAGTGGCGCGTCATCGCGGCGCACATCATACACCAGATGCACCAGTCTTTTCAGCGTGGGCTGATCCAACGGGCCATGCAGGGTGATGCGGCCAAATTCCGGCGCGGGCAGCAGCGAGTCCAGGGCGATTTGCTGAGGTTTGCCGATAAACGCGCTATAGGCTTCAAACACCTGGGTGGTGCCGCGCGCTTTGCCTTCAAGGGTGTAACCGGCGATATGCGCGGTGCCAATGTCGACTTTATCCAGCAGCGCCACGTTGAGATCCGGCTCCGGCTCCCACACGTCCAGCACGGTGCTGAGTTTCTGCCCGGCGTCGAGGCATTTCAGTAAGGCGGCGTTATCTACCACCGCGCCACGGCAGGCGTTGATTAAAATCGCGCCCGGCTTGAGACGTGAAATCAGCGCTTCATCCGCCAGATGCCAGGTTTTGTACGGGCCGTCTTTAAACAACGGCGTATGGAAGGTGAGGATATCGGCTTCGTCGACCAGCTTATCCAGCGGCTGGAAATCGCCCGGCTCGCCGTTATCGGCGCGCGGCGGATCGCACAGCAGCGTGCGCACGCCCAGCGCTTCCAGGCGCTTCTGCAAGCGCCCGCCGACGTTACCGACGCCGACAATACCCACGGTGCGGTCGGTCAGGTCGAATCCGTCGCGTTCCGCCAGCATCAGCAGCGCGGAAAACACGTATTCCACGACGGCAATGGCATTACAGCCGGGTGCCGCAGAAAACGCGATCCCCGCCTGGTGTAAATAGTCCTGATCCACGTGATCGGTGCCTGCCGTCGCGGTGCCAACGAAGCGGACGCCTTTGCCATCCAGCAACTTACCGTTGACTTTGGTCACCGAACGCACCATCAACGCATCGGCATCATCCAGTTCGGCCACCGGAATCGGCCGCCCAGGCACCGCTTTTACGTCACCCAGACGGGCAAACAGTTCGCGGGCATAAGGCATATTTTCATCAACGAGAATTTTCACGTTACAGTACCTGTTAATGTGCGGGAGATGGGCGCTAAGTGTGCCATAATCTCGCCCTTAGTCATACACGAGACCGAAGGCGAAGTCAGGATTTACTATGATGCAACCAGTCCAGGGCGCACCCGCCCGCCCTCCGGGAGAACCTCCCTCCCCGCAGACAACAGCCGGTGAACTCCCGCTCTCTTCTCAGCAGCGCACCCAGCTTGAGCGGCTGATTACCCGCATCATCGCGCTGACGCAGCAGCAGAGCAGTGAAGTGTGGGCCACCCTGCGCCACGATCTGGGGCTGAAACAGGAAATGCCGTTGCAGTCACGCCATTTTCCCGCCGCCGAGCAAAATCTTAACCAGCGTCTGACCAGCGCGGAAAGTACCCATTCCAGCAGGCAACTGCTGTCGCAACTGACGGAGTTGCTGAACGTTGGCAATAACCGCAAGGCGGCGAGCGATTATATTCGCCAGCAGTTCGGCCAGACCGCGCTGAGCCAGCTGTCGCCCGAGCAGTTGAAAAGCGTGCTGGTACTGCTACAAAACGGCCAGATGGCGATCCCGCAGCCGCAGCAGCGCCCGGCGACGGAGCGTCCGCTACTGCCCGCCGAGCACAATACGCTCAACCAGCAGGTGATTAAACTAGCCGCCGCCACCGGCGAATCGCCAAAGCTTATCTGGCAGTCGATGCTGGAACTGGCGGGCGTGAAAACCGGCGAGTTGATCCCGGCTAAACATTTCGCCTCGCTGAATACCTGGCTACAGGCGCGCCAGACGTTAGTTCAGCAGGCAGCGCCGACGCTAATTTCCCTGCAAACCGCCCTGCGCCAGCCGATGGCGTCGCACGAATGGCAGGAGATTGTTGATTACACACAGCAGCGCTGGCAGGCCACGCCCCAGACGGTGCTGACCACGGCGCAAGTTCAGGATGTGTTAAACCAGGTGTTTGCGCTGCGCGTTAACAGTCACGCGTCGCCGATCGAGACCCGCGATATCCAGCCGATTTACAGCCCGCTGATCCCGTCGTTAATAGAGCCGCTGCGCCAGCTTTCCGCCCGTCCGGGCCTGGTACTGTTCGCGCTGGTGGTGGCGATTGTGGTGGTGTTGATAGTGCTTTAACCGCCGTTCAGAAACGCAAAAAGGGCCCTGAAGGCCCTTTTTATTCAGCGTTGCTTACGCCTGGTATTTACGCATCACCAGGGTGGCATTGGTGCCGCCGAAGCCGAAGCTGTTGGACATCACGGTAGTGAGTTCACGCTCGGTGGTTTCGGTAATGACGTTCAGCCCTTCCGCCTGCGGGTCCAGATTCTCAATGTTGATGCTCGGCGCGATAAAGCTGTGCTCCAGCATCAGCAGGGAGTAAATGGCTTCCTGCACGCCTGCCGCCCCCAGAGAGTGACCGGTCATGGCTTTGGTCGCGGACAGCGCCGGGGATTTATCGCCGAACACTTCGCGGATAGCGCCCAGTTCTTTCACATCGCCAACCGGCGTGGAAGTCCCGTGGGTGTTCAGGTAGTCGATTGGGGTGTCAACGCCGTGCATCGCCATCTGCATGCAGCGCACTGCCCCTTCGCCAGACGGTGCCACCATGTCTGCGCCATCGGAGGTCGCGCCGTAACCGACGATTTCCGCGTAGATGTGCGCGCCACGCGCCAGAGCGTGTTCCAGCTCTTCGACCACCACCATACCGCCGCCGCCTGCGATCACGAAACCGTCACGGTCCGCGTCATAGGTACGGGACGCCTGGTCCGGGGTCTCGTTGTATTTGGTCGACAATGCGCCCATCGCGTCAAACTCACAGGCCATTTCCCAGCACAGCTCTTCGCCGCCGCCAGCAAACACGATGTCCTGTTTGCCGAGCTGGATTTGCTCAACCGCGTTACCGATACAGTGTGCAGAAGTGGCACAGGCGGAGCTGATGGAGTAGTTCACGCCGTGAATTTTGAACGGGGTCGCCAGGCAAGCAGACACGCCGGATGCCATAGACTTAGTCACCACATACGGGCCGACCGCTTTCAGGCCGCGCGGGCTGCGCATCGCATCAGCGCCGAACACCTGGTAGCGCGGGGAGCCGCCGCCAGAACCGGCGATCAGGCCAACGCGCGGGTTGTTCTGGTAAGCGTCGTCAGAAAGACCCGCATCTTTAATTGCCTGCTCCATCGAGAGGTATGCATAAATCGACGCATCGCTCATAAAGCGCACCACTTTACGGTCGATCAGACCGGTGGTGTCCAGTTTTACGTTGCCCCAAACGTGGCTACGCATACCGGAATCTTTTAGCTCTTGAGAGAAAGTAATACCTGAGCGCCCTTCACGAAGGGATGCCAGGACTTCCTGCTGGTTATTACCGATGCTGGATACGATACCCAGGCCAGTAATCACTGCACGTTTCATTTAATACCTCTGTCAGTCGCGCTAATAATAAGAGTCGAGTGGCACAATAGCGTACAGTTGTACGCCGAACAAGTCCGATCAGACGATTTGCCGGTAAATTTGCGCCGCCCGGCCCACATCGCTAAGATCGTGCCACTGCCTGTCAGACGAGTAACTTACGTGAAACATTCCACCATCAAACCAGCCACCCTTGACTTCAATAATGAGGGTACACCTGTTTCCCGAGATTTTGACGACGTTTACTTTTCCAATGACAACGGTCTGGAAGAGACCCGCTACGTCTTTTTGGGGGGTAATCAGCTACCGGCGCGCTTTACCCAGCACCCGCGCACACTGTTTACCGTGGCGGAAACCGGCTTTGGCACCGGGCTCAATTTTCTTACGCTCTGGCAGGCGTTTGACGCATTTTGCGCCGCGCATCCCGACGCGGCGCTGAACCGGCTGCATTTCGTCAGCTTCGAAAAATTCCCGCTTCAGGCCGGGGATTTAACACGCGCCCACGCCGCGTGGCCAGAGCTGGCACCCTGGGCAGAAAAACTGCATCGCCAGTGGCCGCCACTGCTGGCAGGCTGCCAGCGGCTGTTATTTGATAACGGACGCGTGACGCTGGATTTATGGCTGGGCGACGTCAATGAACTGATCCCCGAATTAGATGACGCATTACAGGGCCAGGTGGATGCGTGGTTCCTTGACGGCTTTGCCCCGGCCAAAAACCCGGATATGTGGACGCCGCAACTGTTTAACGCTATGGCGCGGCAGGCGCGGCCCGGCGCGACGCTGGCAACCTTTACCTCCGCCGGTTTTGTACGCCGTGGGTTGCAGGACGCCGGGTTTACTATGCAAAAAAGCAAAGGCTTTGGCCGCAAGCGTGAAATGCTCACCGGTGTGCTGGAACATCCCCTACCCGCGCGTTCGCTGACGCCCTGGTATCAGCGCCAGGCGGCGCAGGGTGATGATGTGGCGATTGTCGGTGGCGGCGTCGCCAGCGCGCTGCTGGCATTAGCGCTGCTGCGGCGCGGCAAGCGCGTAACGCTGTATTGCGAGGATGAGGCTCCGGCGCAGGGCGCATCCGGCAACCGCCAGGGGGCGCTGTACCCGCTTATCAGCCACAGCAATCCGGCGCTGACGCGCTTTTTCCCGGCCGCGTTTACCTTCGCCCGTCGCCTGTATGATGCGTTACCCGTTGAGTTTGACCATGACTGGTGCGGCGTTACGCAGTTGGGCTGGGATGAAAAAAGCGCCGGGAAGATCCGTGAAATGCTGGCGCTGGATTTGCCGGCTGATGTAGCGCGCGCAGTAGACGCGCAAGACGTGTTCATCCACAGCGGCGTTGAGACCGGCTGCGGTGGCATTGAATACCCGCTCGGTGGCTGGCTGTGCCCGGCGCAGCTTACGGCGGAGGCGATTGTCCTGGCCAGGCAGCAGGGATTAACGGTGCATTACCGGCATTCGGTAAAGCAACTTCATCACGATGGGCGCTGGCAATTGGCCTTTGCCGACGGGCAGCAGGCTGAACATGACGCGGTGGTATTCGCCAACGGCAGCAAGCTGAGCCAGTTTGAGCAAACCGCGATGCAACCGGTATACGCGGTGGCGGGCCAGGTGAGCCACATTCCCACCTCGCCGCCGCTGTCGGCGCTGCGCCAGGTGCTGTGTTATGACGGCTATCTGACGCCGGTGAATCCGCAAAACCAGCATCACTGCATTGGCGCCAGCTATCATCGTGGCATGGAAAACGCGCGGTACAGCGAAGAGGATCAGCAGCATAACCGCAAGCGGCTGATTGACTGTTTCCCCGATCAATCGTGGCCCCACGAGGTGGACGTCAGTGCAGGCGACGCGCGGGTTGGCGTACGCTGCGCCACGCGCGATCATATGCCGATGGTGGGCAACGTTGCCGACTACCCGGCCCTGCTGGAACAGTACGCGTCATTATCCCGGCACAGCGCCACACCGGAAAATGTGCCTGCTGCGCCGGTTCACCCGAATCTGTTTATGCTGGGCGCGTTAGGCTCGCGTGGTTTGTGCAGCGCCCCGCTGGCCGCAGAGATCCTCGCCGCGCAGATGTGCGGTGAACCGATACCGATGGACGGCCCAACGCTGGCGGCGCTCAATCCAAACCGACTATGGGTGCGAAAATTGTTGAAGGGAAAAGCGGTAAAATAAAGGTAGCGGCGGACGCGGTTTAGCGCATCCGCCGGTGTTTACGCGGTCGCCTGAGCGAAAGCCGCTCTCAGTTCATCAACGGGCAGATAGCGCCCGATTATCACCAGCCGCGACTGGGGCGTTTCGCTTTCATTCCAGGGTGAGCCGTAATCAAAGCCCACCACTTTATGCACACCCTGGACAATCAGGCGCTGGGGATTTCCGGCAATCGCCAGCACCCCTTTGTAGCGCAACATGTCATTACCGTAGCGCTCTACGCACTGCTCCATAAACGCCCCGGCCTTATGCAAATCCATCCAGCCCGCTTCAAAAACGTGCGCCTGAATGGCGTCGTCCCAGGAGCGTTTGGTTTCTTTAAATGGCGTAAAGCGCGGTGAAGATTGATCGGCTGGGCGGATCGCGTGGAAGCCTTTGGTCAGGCCATTGCCGTCGCTCAACTCAAACGCGTTGATGTCGAGCCACAGATCCGCCGGGCAGACGCCGTTTTCGATCTGGTAGATCTCGGCTTTGTTGTTGATCTGATGGATGCGCGCCAGCGCCTCATTATGCTGATGTTCATCGCAGGTATCCGCTTTGGTCAACAAAATGCGATCGGCGAAACCGAGCTGTGAGGCGGCAACCGGATGCTCATCCAACTGGCGGGAAATATGGTGACAATCCGCCAGCGTAATCACCGCATCCAGCCGCAGCGCTTCACGCAGCGCCTCTTCAACAAAAAAGGTCTGGATAATCGGGGCCGGGTCGGCGAGGCCGGTGGTTTCAACAATCAGGCGATCGAAGGTTAATTCGCCGCGCTGGCGCTGGGCCAGCAGTTCGGTGAGGGCGGCGGTAAATTCGCCGCGCACGCTGCAACACACGCAGCCGTTGGACAGTTCGACAACGTTAACGTTATCGCCGCCGCGCAGCAGCGCGCCGTCAATATTCACCGCGCCGAATTCGTTTTCCAGAATCGCCACCGATGCGTCGGCGTGGTGGGTGAGAAAATGGTTAATCAGCGTGGTTTTACCGGACCCCAAAAACCCGGTTAACAGGGTGACTGCAACAGCATTGTTCATCTCATTTCCTTAACAGCAGCGGGCTCCGCCTTTCCCGCCGTAACGTGCGTCCTGGCGTTCACGGAAAAATTCTTCATAGGTCATCGGCGTTTGATCGGGATGATTAAGCCGGATGTGCTGAACATAGTTATCGTAATCCGGTACGCCGACCATTAATTTCGCCGCCTGGCCCAGATATTTACCGGCTTTGGCTAAGGTATCAAACATACCGTCTCCTTCTGTCTATAAAGCCAAAAACTCCCCAGCCGTTAAGCCGGGGAGTGGATTACTTCACTTTCAGTGAAATCATTAGTGGGCGCTTTTCGCCTGGGTCACGATATCCTGATAGTTTTCCGGCATCGGCTCGTAAGGCACCTCTTTCGCGGTGGGCTTATCGACTTTCAATGCCGCCAGCGCGGTCTTGATTGAGAACAGCGCAATCACCACCACCACCACCATAAAGAAGATGGTCAGGCCCGCATCCAGACGGTTGTTAAACACCAGTCGCGCCAGCTGCGCCTGGGTGTATTGCGCCGGAATGTTGCCGCTGTCGATCATCGCCTGGAATTTGTTGGCGATAGCCAGGAAGCCCACTTTAGCATCCGGGCTAAACGCTTTCTGCCAGCCCGCCGTCATGGTGCAAATCAGCAGCCATGCGGTAGGAACCAGCGCAACCCATGCGTAGCGTTGGCGTTTCATCTTGAACAGCACCACTGCGCAAAGCATCAGCGCCATGCCTGCCAGCATCTGGTTGGCGATACCAAACAGCGGCCACAGGGTGTTGATGCCGCCCAGCGGGTCAACCACGCCCTGGTGCAGGAAGTAACCCCACGCCAGTACGCACAGCGCCGTCGCCAGAATGTTGGCAGGCAGCGAATCAGTACGTTTCAGGCCCGGAGAGATCACGCCCAGCAGGTCCTGCAACATAAAGCGCGCGGCACGGGTACCGGCATCCACCGCCGTCAGGATAAACAGTGCTTCGAACAGGATCGCGAAGTGATACCAGAAGGAGACATCCATCAGGCCGCCCAGCGCGCCGTGCAGAATGTACGCCATCCCTACCGCCAGGGTCGGTGCACCGCCCGCACGGGAGATGATCGACTGCTCGCCCACTTCGTTAGCGATTTGCGTCAGGGTTTCCGGGGTGATCTGGAAGCCCCAACTGCTCACCACCTGTGCCGCAGAGGCCACCGCATCAGTGGCACCCGCCGGAACCAGCACCGCCATTGGGCTGTTCATGGCGAAGTACACGCCCGGGTCGATAACGCATGCCGCCACCAGCGCCATGATCGCCACGAAGGATTCCATCAGCATGCCGCCGTAGCCAATCAGGCAGGCCTGATTTTCGTTAGCCAGCATTTTCGGCGTGGTGCCGGAGGAAATTAACGCGTGGAAACCTGACACCGCGCCACAGGCGATGGTGATAAACAGGAACGGGAACATGTCGCCGGACCAGACCGGACCGGTCCCGTCGATAAACTTGGTAATCGACGGCATGGTCAGGGTCGGACGCATAATCAGGATGCCGATTGCCAGCCCAACAATGGTGCCGATTTTCAAAAAGGTCGACAGGTAGTCACGCGGCGCGAGCAGCAGCCAGACCGGCAGTACCGCCGCCACAAAGCCGTAGCCCACCAGCATCCAGGTCAACTGTACGCCGGTAAAGTCGAAGTACGGAGCCCATGTCGGGCTTTCTGCCACCCAACCGCCGGAAATAATCGCGAAAATCAGCAGCACCAGACCAATAACCGACACCTCGCCGATGCGCCCAGGACGCAGATAGCGAATGTAGACGCCCATAAACAGCGCCAGCGGAATGGTGAAGGCCACGGTGTAGGTGCCCCACGGGCTGTGGGTCAGCGCTTTCACCACGATCATCGCCAGTACCGCGAGGATAATCACCATGATCATGAAACAGGCGACCAGCGCGATCACCCCGGCGGTGTTGCCCATTTCCTCTTTTACCAGCTCGCCAAGGGAACGACCATCGCGGCGGGTAGAGACAAACAGCACCATAAAGTCCTGCACGGCGCCTGCAATAACCACGCCCGCGAGGATCCACAGCATGCCCGGCAAATAGCCCATTTGCGCAGCCAGCACCGGCCCGACCAGCGGACCCGCCCCGGCGATTGCCGCAAAGTGGTGGCCAAACAGCACTTTTTTATCGGTTGGCACGTAGTCGAGACCGTCGTTATGGCGCACCGCAGGCGTCATACGCGTTGAGTCCACGACCAGCACCCGTTTAGCAATAAACAGGCCGTAGAAGCGGTAAGCGATCAGATAGACACAGACTGCGGCAACCACAATCCACAGCGCGTTAATCTGCTCTCCCCGGTTCAGAGCGATGTATCCCAAAGCAAATGCGCCCACTAAGGAGAGCACTGCCCAGAGGAGGTATTTCCCTGAGTTATTCATCATGTTTTCCATTTTTTGTCCGTCATAGCTCGGGTTGCCTGCACGCGGCGGCGAAACGCAAACTAATCAGGGTCTCTAAGAGGTATGAGGAGCGACCAATACATTACAATTTGTTTCTAGAACAAACCGCAGGATTTAACAACCTCACTACCGGGGAAAACCAGCCCTGCAATCACTCTTTGTTTCAGTTTGTTAACAAGATCACCTTAACAAGGCAAACCTGTTGCAACCTTTTCGGCAGGGTCTCGGTGACGTCACGCTAATGGGCAGCGCAGCGCTAAGCGGATAAAACACAAGGGAAAAAGGCGGGAGGCTTCATGCCATCTGCTGAAAAGAGGGCATGAAGCCAGGGCATTAACTGGCTTTGGCTTTCTCGAACAGCGTTTGCCACATACCGGACACCAGCGCCTGGTCGCGCGGGGTCAGTTCGCCTGCACCAATGGCTTTTTGCAGGCTTTCCGTCACTTTCTGGTGCAGGGCGTCGGCAGAGTGATCGTCACCCCCTTCCAGTTCCGCCACGGCAAGCGTCAGGTGCCCGCGCAGGTAGCCGCTGGCGAACAGCTCGTCATCACTGGCGTGTTCAACCATGTCATCAATCAACGCCAGAATGCGTGCTTCGAATGCTGCGATCATCGTCTTTCCTCAATTACCCGTCATATTATGGGGTTCAACTGCAAAAAGCATGGCTCAGGACAGGTCTTCTGGCCACGGAAAACGGTCCGCCGTCAGCGGCGGCGTTTGATAATAGTCCTGAAGCGCGGCGATAAACCGGGCCGGACGCGCCGGGATGCCCTCTTCCAGCCACGTCATCACCTGGGCGTGAACCCGGCGCTGAAACTTGATGCGATCCGGCTCGAAGTCCCCTTCCAGGTTGTCGCAGCTAACGTTAAACGGAAAACCCGCCGCTTCACAAAACAACCAGTCCAGCGCCTGAGGTTTGATTTCCACGTCCTCAAACTGGCACTGGGTCTGGGCGTCGCGCCCGTCCGGGCAATACCAGTAGCCGAAGTCTACCTGCTCGCGGCGCGCTTTCCCGGCGATGCACCAGTGGGAAATTTCATGCAGCGCGCTGGCGTAAAAGCCGTGGGCGAACACAATCCGGTGATACGGCGCGTCAGCGTCAGCCGGAAGATAGATCGGTTCGTCGTCGCCTTTAATCAGACGGGTATTAAAATCGTTAAAAAAGCAGCCTTCGAAAATATCGACCAGCTGCTGATAATGGTGTGTAGTGCTCATTAATGTATCCCAAGCCACTGAAGGAGCGCCGCGCCGTGGCTGTCGAACAGCAGTTTGGCGCTCATCACAGCGGAAACAATCACAATCATCGGACGGATAAGCTGCTGGCCTTTGCTGAGCACCAGACGTGAACCTAACCGCGCCCCTATAAACTGGCCGGCCATCATCAGAAACCCGGTGGCCCACACCACTTTTCCGCCAATAATAAACAGTAGCAGGCCGCCGACGTTAGACGTGGCGTTAAGCACTTTGGCATGAGCGGTGGATTTCGCCAGATTAAACCCGCACAGCGTGACAAACGCCAGCGCGTAAAACGAGCCTGCGCCAGGGCCGAAGAAACCGTCATAGAACCCGACGCAGCCGCCCGCCACCAGGGCAAACGGCAGGCCGTAAAGACGGCGTTGCCGGTCTTCTTCGCCCAGCTTAGGCATTAACAGAAAGTAAAGGCCAATGCCGATCACCAGGATCGGCAGGATTTGGCGCAGAATGTCCGAGTTCACGAACTGCACCAGCAGCGCGCCGCTGGTGGAGCCGATAAAGGTCATCAGGATATTGAGCTTTTGATCCTTCAGGCTGACCACTTTACGGCGGATAAAGTAGATAGAAGCGGAGAGTGAACCACCGCAGGCCTGAAGTTTATTGGTGGCTAACGCCTGGGCAGGCGACATCCCCGTCGCCAGCAGCGCCGGGATAGTGAGCAATCCGCCCCCACCCGCCAGCGCATCGATAAACCCCGCGAGCATGGCGATAAAAAACAAACCGACCATCACCAGCGGGGAAAGCATAAACAGATCCACGAATTAATCCTTAAAGTACGTGTTCATCCAGCAGAGCCTGACAGGAAGGCGGTGGTGGCGGAGGCGTTTTCTTCTCTGTTGACTGACTACCCGGTTTCGCCGGTTTGAACCAGCTTTGCAACTCTTCGCCACAGCCATCTCCCGGCGGCGGCGGCGCTTGCTCTACGCATTCAAGACTGTCAGCGGGGCAGCGCAGGCGCACATGCATATGAGCGCGATGGGCAAACCACGGGCGCACTTTATTCAGCCAGTCGCGGTTGGTGCCCGCATCCAGGCATAATTGTTGTTTAATCGCCGGGTTAACGAAAATACGCGTCACTTCGTCATCCAGCGCCGCCAGCTTGATCATGTTATACAACTGCGGGGTCCAGCGGCTGGCTACCACCGATTTGCCGTTGGCAGACACCAGATCAAGCGCCTGTGGGCGCAGCAATTGCGCCGAGGTCCAGCGGGTTTTCGGCAGTTGCAGGAAGATATCGACGTCCAGCCCGGTTTGATGGCTGGCGTGGCCAGTAGCAAAGCGCCCGCCTGCGGCCATTCCCATGTCCCCCACCAGCACCGTTCCCATGCCGAGATCGTTCACCTGGGAACTAAAACGCTGGATGAAATTCACCAGTTCCGGATGGCCGAAATAGCGGCGCTGATCGGTTCGCATCACCTGATAGTGATCGGAGGCTAGCGGCAGCGCCTGCGCCCCCACGATGCAGCCATTGGAAAATGCGCCAATAGACTGCGGCGCGCCGGGGATCGGATTAGGCACTTTCTGCCAGGGCGTAGCGGCCAGCGTGACGGAACTCGCCAGCAGCGCCGCCAGGGCGATAAGGGAATGTTTCATACTGTTTACCAACGGGGGACCGACGTGCTGACGTCGGCGTTTTGCGCGCGCTGACGCAGCAGATGATCCATTAAGACAATCGCCAGCATCGCTTCGGCGATCGGCACGGCGCGGATCCCGACACAGGGATCGTGACGCCCACGGGTGATCATTTCTACTTCTTCGCCGAAACGGTTTACCGTGCGCCCCGGCACCATAATGCTGGAGGTGGGTTTCAGCGCCATGTGCGCGACGATTTGCTGGCCGCTGCTGATGCCACCCAGCACGCCGCCCGCGTGGTTGCTCTGAAAACCGGCGTGGGTGATTTCATCGCGGTTCTGGCTACCGCGCAGTTGCACCACACCAAAACCGTCGCCAATTTCCACGCCTTTCACGGCGTTAATGCTCATCAATGCGTGGGCGATATCGGCGTCCAGGCGGTCAAATACCGGCTCGCCAAGCCCGGCGGGAACGCCGTCAGCCACCACGGTAACTTTCGCGCCGATGGAGTCGCCCTCTTTTTTCAGGGCGCGCATCAGTTCGTCCAGCGCCTCGATTTTATCCGGGTCCGGGCAGAAGAACGGGTTCTGTTCCACCTTATCCCAGTCCTTGATTTCCAGCGGGATGTCGCCCATCTGGGTCAGGCAGCCGCGAATCACCACGCCGAATTTCTGCGCCAGATATTTTTTAGCGATAGCGCCCGCCGCGACGCGCATGGCGGTTTCACGGGCGGATGAACGCCCGCCGCCGCGATAGTCACGCAGGCCATATTTTTGCTCGTAGGTGTAATCCGCGTGTCCCGGACGGAACACGTCTTTGATGGCGCTGTAATCCTGGGAGCGCTGATCGGTATTTTCAATCAGCAGGCCAATACTGGTGCCGGTGGTGACGCCTTCAAACACGCCAGAGAGAATTTTTACCTGGTCCGGCTCGCGGCGCTGGGTGGTGTAGCGCGATGTGCCGGGACGGCGGCGGTCGAGATCGTGCTGGAGATCGGCTTCGGTCAGCGGGATACCGGGCGGTACGCCGTCGACGATGCAACCCAGCGCCACGCCGTGCGATTCCCCGAAGGTGGTCACACGGAAGAATTGTCCAATACTGTTTCCTGCCATCACGGCTCCGTTGTCGTTGTTGTGTTTTTGAGCGATGTGAAACGGGCCGCAGCCCGTTGGATTAATCTTTATAAATGCTGAAGTGCTCGCGCGCCGCGATCAGCTGCGCTTTGGTCAGCATGAAGACGCCGTCACCGCCGTTATCAAACTCCAGCCAGGTGAACGGCACATCCGGATATTGCTCCATCAGATGTACCATGCTGTTACCCACTTCACAAATCAGAATCCCCTGGTCGGACAGGTAGTCCGGCGAGCAGGCCAGAATGCGGCGCGCCAGCTTCAGGCCATCGCTGCCCGCCGCCAGCCCCAGTTCCGGCTCATGGCGGTACTCGTTCGGCAGGTCGGACATATCGTCCTCGTCCACATACGGCGGGTTGGTCACGATGATGTCGTACTGCACTTTCGGCAGGTCGCGGAACAGGTCGGAGCGAATCGGGGTAACGTGATGGATCAGGCCGTGCTCTTCAATGTTGTGCTCGGTCACCGCCAGCGCATCGGCAGAAATATCTACCGCGTCGACTTCAGCTTCAGGGAAGGCATAAGCGCAGGCAATGGCGATGCAGCCGCTGCCGGTGCACATATCCAGAATATGTTCAGGCTGGCCGTCGAACAGCCCGGCGAAACGGTTGTTGATCAGCTCGCCAATCGGCGAACGCGGCACCAACACGCGCTCATCAACGTAAAACTCGTGGCCGCAGAACCAGGCTTTATTGGTCAGATAGGCCACCGGAATACGTTCGTTCACCCGGCGGATCACACGCTCGACAATGCGGTGGCGTTCGCTGGAAGTTAAGCGCGCGGTGCGCATATCTTCAGGAATATCCAGCGGCAGATAAAGCGATGGAAGCACCAGTTGTACCGCCTCATCCCACGGGTTATCGGTGCCATGACCATACCAGATGCCCGCCGCGCTAAAACGGCTGACTGACCAGCGCAGCATATCCTGAATGGTATGCAGTTCATTGACTGCTTCATCGACGAAAATTTTATCCACTATTCCTCCGGCGCGCGCGACGCGTTAAACACGGCGGCTAGTTTGCCACGATGGCAGCGATAAATCAGCATCCACCCTTCTCCGCCAGCGTGAAAACGCGTTTTATTTAGCACTGGCGAAGGAGTCAGGTACACTGCCTGCGATAAGAATGACGGAGAAGAGAATGAAAAAGAAAAATTCGCTTAATGAGGAGGACCAGACGCTGTTCCGGGAACTGATGCGCGGCACCCGTAAAATTAAGCAGGACACCATTGTCCACCGCCCGCAGCGTAAAAAAGCGAATGAAGTGCCGGTAAAACGCCTGATTCAGGAACAGGTGGACGCCAGCCACTATTTTTCCGATGAGTTCCAGCCGCTGTTGGCGGCGGAAGGCCCGGTGCGCTACGTGCGCGAAGGCACCAGCCATTTTGAATTGAAGAAATTACGCCGCGGCGACTATTCGCCGGAACTGTTTCTGGATTTGCACGGCCTGACACAGCTTCAGGCCAAACAGGAATTAGGCGCGCTGATTGCCGCCTGTCGGCGCGAACACGTGTTTTGCGCCTGCGTGATGCACGGCCACGGTAAACATATTCTGAAGCAGCAAACCCCGCTGTGGCTGGCGCAGCATCCGCACGTAGTGGCTTTTCATCAGGCATCGAAAGAGTACGGCGGCGATGCCGCTTTGCTGGTGCTGATTGAGGTGGAGGAGTTCAGGCCGCCTGAACTGCCTTAAATACAAAAAAGCCGCTTTACGCGGCTTTTGGACGTTTACCCATTGCTGGCTTTCGCCATTTTCAGGTTGCAGGGACTCATCTGCCAGTTAAACACGCCCTTATCGGTTTGTGGATCGAGCGTTACGCTGGCAATGGCTGAGGTTGAGAACATTGGCGGCGTTTCTTCCGGGCAAAGTTCAGAAACCAGGTAGCCGACTAACGGGAGGTGAGAGATCACCAGCACCGATTTGACGCCATCGTCTGCCAGCGTCTGAAGGTCGGCACCGACCATTCGCACATCGCCGCAGGGCGTCAGCTCCGGCAGGACATCGACGTTTTCCGGCAGTGTGAACACTTCCCGAACCACATCCAGCGTCTGCCCGGCACGCAGATAGGGGCTGACAAGAACACGCTCGATGTCCACCTTTTGACCTTTTAACCAGGTCGCCATTTGACGGGATTCGTCGCACCCGCAGAGGGTTAAGGGACGAACCGCATCACTGGCGGCATCAAGAGCTGCGTCGCCGTGACGCATAATGAAAACTTGCATAGTGCACCGCTTTTGTTAACCAGAATCGCCACGTTCCCCAACAGGCCCGAAGCCTGTGGGGAGATCATCGCGGCCGGGCATTGTGCCTTATCCCGACGTTGAATGAAACGCTGTGTTTTACCTTAATGGCGTAAGTATAGTCAATCGCCGTTTACAATTTAACCAACCCCCGACACACCGGTAAAAAACCGGTTAATCAGCGGTCACCGTTGCAGGCTCAGTGTCAGCCTGGCTTTGCCAGAATTTTTGCTGGGTTTGCGCCATTGCCAGCAGCCGCTCGCAGGGAGCAAACCGCTCGCCATAACGGCTTTCCAGACGTTGCAGCCGGGCGACCACCTCTGCCGCGCCCAGGCTGTCCATGTAGCGAAACGGTCCGCCGAGGAAAGGCGGGAAACCGATGCCGAATACCGCGCCGATATCGCCATCCCTGACCGAACGCACCACGCCTTCCTCCAGCGTTCGCGCTGCCTCGTTCAGCATCATCATCACACTGCGTTCCGCAAGCGCCTCCGCCGCCATTTTTTGCTCAGGCTTCACGCCAATAAGCGTATAAATCGCAGGGTCGACCTGTTTCTTGCTTTTACGCCCTTTTGCCGGATAAAGATAGAAACCGCGACCGTTTTTTCTGCCTTTGCGATCGTCCTTCAATATTGCTGCAACGGCATCATTCGGCGCGCTGAAACGCGCCCCGAACGCCCGCTCCAGCACGGGGATAATTTTAGTACCTACGTCTATTCCAACCTCATCCAAAAGTTGGATCGGCCCTACCGGGAACCCAAACTTCACCAGCGCGTTATCAATATGCTCAATCGGTTCACCTTCAAGCAGGCAGCGCATGGCTTCATTGATATAGGGCGCAAGAATGCGGTTAACGTAAAAGCCCGCGCTGTCCGCCACCACTATCGGCGTTTTGCCCTGCTTCTTCGCCAGCGCCACGGTGGTGGAAATGGTTTGCGCGCTGGTTTCCGCATGGGGAATGACTTCCACCAATGGCATTTTGTCGACCGGGCTGAAATAGTGAAGGCCTACTACCCGCTCCGGGTGCGCGGCGTTTTGCGCGATATCGCTAATCGGCAACGAGGAGGTGTTAGAGGCGAAAACCGTTTCCGGCCCGGCGTACTGTTCCACTTCGGCGACCATCTGGCGCTTCAGCTCCAGATCCTCAAATACCGCTTCCACCACGATATCCCGCTGGTGAAAGCCGCGATAATCGGTGGAGCCGCTAATCAGCGCCATCTGGCTGTCACGCTCCACCGCTTTTAAATGGCGGCGGCGTACTTTTTTATTGAGCAGATCCCAGCTGTATTTCAGCGCATGGTTAATGCCCTTATCGTTAATATCCTTCAGGCGCACCGGTAGTTTGCCTTTGGTGGCGGTGACATAGGCAATCCCGCCGCCCATCAGCCCGCCGCCGAGTATACCCACGGCGCGCAGCGGTTTTGGCGGCACTTCGCTGCCCTGATCCTTTTTCAGTTCAGTGCTGGCGAAAAAAATATTACGCAGCGCGGCGGATTGCGGCGTCATGGCGAGTTCGCCAAAAGCTTTCGCTTCTGCCTCATAGCCGCTGGCGCTGCCCTGCTCTAACCCAATACGCACCACGTCGATAATCCGCGTGGCCGCCGGGTAGTTACCGTGGGTTTTTTGCAGGGTTTGCTTCGTGACCATGCGGAACAGGATCGAACGGCCCAGCGGCCCGGCCAGTACACGTTCACGCACCGGCAGGCGGCGCGAGGCAGGACGGCCCTGCTTCGCCAGTTCCACCGCCGCGTCCAGCAGAATCGACTTCGGCACCACGTCATCCACCAGGCCAACTTTCAGCGCCTGGCGCGGACGTAACTGTTTACCCGCCAGCATCATTTCCAGCGCGGTGCTGACGCCAATCAGGCGCGGCAGGCGCTGGGTGCCGCCGGAGCCGGGCAACAGCCCGAGTTGCACTTCCGGCAGTCCGAGCACCGTTTTACCGTCATCGGTACAGACCCGGCGATGGCAGGCCAGCGCCAGTTCAAGACCGCCACCGAGGCAGGGTCCGTGGATCGCCGCCACCACCGAAATGGAGAGCGCCTGAATATCGGCCATGATCTGCTGGCCCTGCTTCGCCAGCGCCTCGGCCTGCTGCGCGGTCTGGCAGCTGGCGATCATATTGATATCCGCGCCCGCGATAAAATTGTCCGGTTTACCGGAGATAAACACCACGCCCTGTAGCTGCTTGTTTTCGTGAATTTGTTTGAGGATGGCGCGCACTTCGCCGCCAAACTCAGCCTTCAGGGTGTTCATCTTTTCGTTGGGAACATCGATGGTGACGATGGCGATGTTATCCAGACGAACGTGCATGTGAAATGCGGATTGCCCTTCCATTATTCAGCCTCCAGTACCATTGCCGCCCCTAATCCACCTGCCGCACAGGCCGTTACCAGACCGAAACCGCCGCCACGGCGGCGCAGTTCATTCAGGGTCTGGACGATCATGCGCGCGCCAGTAGCGGCAAACGGATGACCGTAGGCGATAGAGCCGCCCATCACGTTAAAGATAGCGTCGTCAACGTCGCCAGTGGCATGGGCGCGGCCCAGCACCTCGCGGGCGAAACGCTCACTGGAAAGCATTTTCAGATTCGCCAGCGTCTGGGCGGCGAAGGCTTCATGCATATCAAACAGAGTCAAATCCGCGAGGGTGATCCCGGCGCGATCCAGCGCCAGCGGCGTGGCCCAGGCTGGCCCTAACAGCATGTCCTGCCAGACGTCGACGGCGGTAAAAGCGTAGCTGCGCAGATAGCCGAGCGGCGTCAGGCCCAGTTCTTTAGCGCGTGATTCGGTCATCATGATCAGCGCGGCGGCACCGTCGGTGAGCGGCGTACTGTTTGCCGCCGTCACGGTGCCGTGTTTGCGATCAAACGCCGGGCGCAGTTTGGCGTAATCAGCCTGGGAACTGTTTTTGCGAATATTGTTATCTTCGCTGAAAGGTTCACGATACGGCGGCACATAGGCCGTCATCACTTCATCGGCAAATTTGCCTTCCTGCCAGGCCTGCGCGGCCCGCACATGAGAGCGGTGCGCCAGCGCGTCCTGCTGTTCGCGGGTGATGGCATGGGTTTTGGCCATCTGCTCGGCGGTATCACCCATACGTAAACCGGTAGAATACTCCGCCACGGCAGGCGGCACGGGCATCAGGTCGCGCAGGCGCAGGCGGGAGAACAATTTCAGGCGCTGGCCGGTGGTACGGGCTTTATTGACGTCCACCAGCACGCGGGCCAGCTTTTTGCTGACGCCAATCGGCAGCACGGACGAGGAGTCTGCGCCACCGGCGATACCGGCGCGGATCGTCCCGGCCATCAGGCTTTCCGCCACGTTCGCCACCGCCTGGAAGCTGGTGGCGCAGGCGCGGCTGACGCTATAAGCATCGGTGTGCACATTCATGCCGGTGCCAAGCACGATTTCACGGGCAATATTAGGCGCTTCGGGCATCTGCACCACCTGGCCGAAGACCAACTGTTCGATGACGTCGGGTGGGATTTCGCTGCGCGCCAGCAGTTCGCTGACCACCATTTTGCCGAGATCCACCGCCGGAATGCCGTGAAAGGCGGTCGCCTGGCGAGCGAATGGGGTTCGCAACCCGCTGATGATGGCAATACGATCGCCCGGACGGGCAAGACGCGGTAACGCCTGACTCATAACACTCCCCTGTAAAAATGGACACACAACGTAAAAGTGGTCGGACCTGACGACAGTCTTAACCAAATTTTTACAATTAGCCAACCGGGGAAATGAAAAAGTGCGAGGAGTTACACGAATTTACGCAGAGAGAACGCCTTCCCGGAACGGGAAGGCGTCGAAGGGATTAACGCAGGCCTAGCTGGAAAATCATGGTTTCTGCCTGGCAGGCAAAAACGAAATCGATATCCAGGCGTACGCCGTCGCTTTCTTCCGTGAAGTTAGCGTTGATCTGGCACGGCTCGGATTCAACTTCACGGGCTTTGGCGCTCAGAGCTGCCAGGGTTTCTTCGGCTTGTGCGCGGTCCGGGAAAACGCGGCTGTAGGACGCGGTGCAATCGGTGTTGTCCATAATGGTTCCAACATCAATACAGCAGCAAACCGGGGTTTCATCAGCACTGCATTTACTCATTGTGATTTCCTCTGTACATCGCACCTGGGGTGCAGTTAGCAATCCGGCTATTTTACGCCCCGATTGAAACCTGCTCCACCCGAGATTTTCGTCAAATCCCGACAGATTTAGAAATCAGCGATAAAAATGATCTGAAACAAAAATCACCCTGTTCGCCGAGAGACATCGGCCCCAATTTTGCCACGGCGATCTCGTTTCGATGATCAATTTATAAATTTTTAATAAACAAACTTGCAACATTCACTCTGGTCGGACCTATACTCTCGCCACTGGTCTGATTTGTATGCCGTAACTCAGACCCTACACTTCGCGCTCCTGTTACGGTAAGTAACATTATTTAAATAAAAATAAATGGATGAGGTTATGGTCATGAGCCAGAAAACCCTGTTTACCAAGTCTCTTCTCGCAGTCGCAGTGGCAATCGTCTCTTCTCAAGCCTGGTCCGCAGGTTTTCAATTAAACGAGTTTTCTTCCTCTGGCCTTGGCCGTGCCTATTCAGGGGAAGGCGCTATTGCCGATAACGCTGGCTCTGCCAGCCGTAACCCGGCGGCGATCATGATGTTTGATCGCCCGACGTTCTCCGGCGGTGCCATCTTCGTTGACCCGGATGTTAACGTGTCTGGTCGTTCGCCTTCAGGCCGCAGCCTGGATGCAGATAACATCGCGCCGACGGCGTGGGTGCCGAACCTGCATTTTGTTGCGCCGATTAATGAACAATTTGGTTGGGGCGCGTCCGTGACCTCCAACTACGGTCTGGCGACCGAATTTAATGATGACTATGCAGCAGGTTCTATGGGCGGTAAAACCGACCTGGAAACCCTTAACCTCAACCTGAGCGGCGCTTACCGTCTGAATAACCACTTCAGCTTCGGTCTGGGCTTTAACGCCGTTTATGCAAAAGCCAAACTGGAGCGTTACGCTGGCGACCTCGGTCAGTTGACCGCAGCCCAGCTTAGCCGTAACCCTGCATTTACCACCAATACCCCGCAGGGCGCGCAACTGCGTGGTCTGGCTCAGTATGCCAACTCGCTGGACAGCAATACCCAAATCGCGCGCCTGAAAGGCGACGAGTGGGGCTACGGCTGGAACGCCGGGATCATGTATGAAGTTGACCAGGACAACCGTTACTCCCTGACCTATCGTTCAGAAGTCAAAATCGATTTCGAAGGCGATTATAAGAGCGACCTGAGCAGCAGCCCGGCCATCAACGCCGCGCTGTCCAGCCAGGGCCTGCCTTACGGCACCGGCGGCAGCACCATCGGCGGCAACCTGACGCTGAACCTGCCGGAAATGTGGGAACTGTCTGGTTATAACAAGGTGGCACCGCAGTGGGCCATCCACTATAGCCTGGCGTACACCAGCTGGAGCCAGTTCCAGGAGCTGAAAGCAACCAGCAACAATGGCCAGACCCTGTTCTATAAAGATGAGAGCTTCCGCGATTCTTACCGCATCGCGTTAGGGACCACCTACTTTATGGATGACAACTGGACGCTGCGTGCCGGTATCGCCTTTGATGACAGCCCAGTCCCTGCCGACCACCGCTCCATCTCCATCCCGGATCAGGACCGCCTGTGGCTGAGCACCGGTGCGACCTATGCGTTTAACAAAGACGCTTCCGTGGACGTGGGCGTGTCCTATATGCACGGTCAGCACGTTGAGTTCACCGAAGGCCCGTACACCTTCCGTTCTGAAGGTAAAGCCTGGCTGTATGGCGCGAACTTCAACTACGCGTTCTAATCTTCTCCTCAAAACGCAAAAAGGTGAGCCGCGGCTCACCTTTTTTATTGCCGCTGTTCAGCGGCGTTATTCTGAATCGATGTCTTTCAAATCGTCCTGAATCGCCTGGGCGTTCGGGTTTTCTTCTGGCTTCAACTGGCCGCCGTTGGCGATAAAGTCGTTACGCTGGAAGTAAGCTTCGCGCACCAGAATATACGGGTCGGAAGACTGGCGCAGCAGGCCATCGGAATCGAGCAGTTGCGCGCGGGTTTCAACGCCTTCAATCGCCCATTTGCCGATCGACATCGGCCAGGTCAGCCAGGAAAGCACCGGATAGAGCGTATCCGCCGCATCGCCGCCCTCTTCACGCAGCGTAAAGCTGCCATAGAACGGCAGTTGCAGGTACGGACCGTAACCCACGCCGTAGTGCCCAAGCGTGCTGCCGAAACGATGCGGCTCAACGCGCTGTAGTTTCGGGTTCGACAGCCCGGCAACATCAATAAAGCCGCCCATCCCCAGCAGGGTGTTAAGGAAGAAGCGCGTAAAGTGCACCATCCCCTGGTACGGGTCGCCCTGAAGGAAGTAGTTCACCATAATGGCGGGCTCTTCAAGGTTGCTGGTGAAGTTGCTGATCCCGTTACGCGCCGGTTGCGGCACGTAATCGCGCCAGACAACGGCGACCGGACGAACAACATAAGGATCCAGTACGTTAAAGTTGAAGTTGTACATGCTACGGTTGAACCCTTCGAACGGGTCCGAGCGTCCCTGTTGTTCTCCCGAGCTGGCGCACCCCACCAGTAAGGTTGTCGCCAGCGCAATGCCGGTCAGGCGAAAATTCATCTCTGTCTCCCTGTTATTGATATCTGCTGTCAGGGCTGACGAGATGAAATCGTCACCTCCGTCGGATGGGCCGGGTCAAATTTAATTAGCGCGCTTTGACCAACCCAGTCCCCTGACTGCACAGCAGGTGTGCCATCCTGTGAGATATGCACTTTAATCCACCCCTGATGCAGTGAAGAGAGTGAACCTCCCGGCATCATGGTATTTGAGTCATCTATATTGAGTGTCATCGGAAACTGGCCAACCGGCAACTTTTTCACCGCCACGGGAACCGGCGAGGATTCACTCACCACGGTAACAAAGACGGTGCCGTTGGCAGCCACACTTTGCTGAGCTTCCGGCGAAAGCGTGATTTTAACAGCCAGCGGCGCATTGTCTACGCCGGTCTGGGCTTCGGCCTGAGCGATACTACGCTCAATCACCGCCCGACGCTTATCGTTTTGCGGCAAGATACGCAGCATCATCTGCCACGCCGCCACCGCATCGCTAAACCGCTGTTGTTCAAAGGAACTGAACGCCAGTAGGCTTAGGGCGCGAATATTGGTATGCGATGCCGCCACCGCTTCACGCAGTAATTTGTCGCCAAGCTGGTTATCATTCTGATCGGATGAACGAATCAATACTTCAGCATAGTCGAGTTTGGCGTCAATATTGTCCGGGGCGAGCTTCCAGGCGTGTTCAAACGCATCGGTGGCGGTGGTGGCGTTATTCAGCGCCATGCCAATACGACCGAGCATCATCCAGCCTTCAATATTATTCGGCTCGTCCTGCAAGCGGGTGCGCAACCCCAGGCCAAGACGCGCCATCTCTTCCATACTCAGCGCGGGCGCGTTCGGGTCCATCACGCGGTTTAACAGTTCCGGCGTCTGGCGGGTGACTTCCTGCCATTCGAGCACTTTTTTCAGATCGACGGTTTTCCAGAACACCCCGACGCTGACAATCACTAACGCCGCCACGCCGGGCGCTAAAACCCAGCGGCTCAGCGTTTTTTGGGCGCTTTCGCTTTGTTGAGGAATATCATCGAGCAGATTGTGCTGGAGTTCAGCCACCATCTCCTCACGCTCGGCGCTGTTTTCGCGCTCCAGCTCGCGCAGCCGCGACTGGTAAAACGCCCGGTTCAGCACATCGCGCGATACGCTGCGGTTGCCAGACCAGGGAACAAACAACAGGCCAGCGGTGATAATCAGCAACGCCACCATGGCGCTAATCAGCAGCGTTAACGTCATTTTTTCTTCTCGCTTAGCAACTGCTTCAGGCGTTGCTGTTCCAGATCGTTTAGCGGTTGGGTGGCAGCCTGCTGCCCTCTTCTGGCGCGGCGCACCACCACGATAATCCCACCGAGGATAAACAGCGCCGGCAGCAGCCACAGCACCACGGTGCCCGGCGTGATCGGCGGCTCATAGGTGACGAAGTTGCCGTAGCGAGCCACCATATAGTCGATGATCTGCTTCTGGCTTTGCCCCTGCTGCTGGAGTTCATACACCTTCTGGCGCATATCCGAGGCAATCATGGCATTGGAATCGGCGATGCTGTTGTTCTGGCATTTCGGGCAGCGCAACTGCGCCGTCAGCTCGCGAAACTGCTGCTCCTGGGCTTCGTCTTTAAACTGATAAGTGTCGATAGCGGCAAACACCGAAAACGACACCAACAGCGCGGCGAGCAGCGTCAGGATACGCGTCATGCTCCCGCCTCCTGATTGTATTTATCCCACAACGGTTTGATTTCGCTCTGCCAGACCTGTTCGTTTAAATCGCCAGCGTGGCGGTAGCGGATAATGCCCTTGCCGTCGATCAGGAAGGTTTCCGGCGCGCCGTAAACGCCCAGGTCGAGGCCCAGCATCCCATTGCCGTCGAACAGGCTCATGGCGTAGGGGTTGCCCAGCTCGTTCAGCCAGGTGATGGCTTTCTGACGATCGTCTTTATAGTTCATCCCTACCACCCGCACGCCCTGGGCGGACAGGCGGTTGAGGTACTGATGCTCGGCGCGGCAGGTCGGGCACCAGGTCGCCCAGACGTTCAGCAGCACCGGTTTACCGCTGGTCAGCGCCGCCTGGTCGTAGGTTTTACCCGGCTCATCCAGCGACTCGAGCTTAAACACCGGCACCGGTTTGCCGATTAACGCCGATTCCAGCGTGGTGGGATCGTCGCCGTTGGCGTTGCGCACCAGTTGCCAGAGCAACGCGGCGGCCAGCAGTAAAAAAAGGATTAATGGAATAAACAACACATTACGTTTCATTATGCCTCCTGCAATGCTTTACGCAGGCGATAGCGAGGATCAAGCATACTCAGCAAACCGCCCAGCGCCATTAATGCCCCGCCATACCAAATCCAGCGAACAAAGGGTTTGTAATAAAGCCGTACCGCCCAACTGCCGTCGTCCAGCTCTTCGCCCAGCGCCGCATACAGGTCGCGGGTGACGCCGCCATCGATAGCCGCTTCGGTCATCATCATCATGTTACTGTTATAGAAGCGCTTCTCGGCATGAAGGGTGGCTTCTGGCTTGCCGTTGCGCAGTACGTCGATCACGCCCACGCCCCCGCGCCAGTTCGGCCCGCTGACCTCGCGCACTTCTTTGAAAATAAACTGGTACTGGTGGATATCGACGCTATCGCCCGCTTTCATACGCACGTCGCGCTCCACGCTGTAGCTCTGGCTAAACGCAATCCCTACGACAGTCACCGCCAGGCCAACGTGGCCGAATACCATGCCCCACTGGCTGCGGGAGATTTTAGTTAGCCCTTTCAGGAACGAATGCCGGTGGGTAGCGCGCTCGTGCAGTTCCATCAGCGCCAGCACAAAGACCCAAATCGCCATCATCAGCCCGACCACCGTCATGGCTTCAATACGATCCTGCATCAGCCACGGCAGCAGCAGCGCCCCCGCCAGCGTAATGACCACGGCGACGCCCAGGCGCTTGAGCACGTTGCCCGGCTCATCGCGACGCCAGCGCACCAGCGGCCCAATGCCCAGCAGTAGTGCAAACGGCATCATCATGGCGGTGAACATCATATTAAAGAACGGCTCGCCGATAGAAATGCTGCCGAGGCCCAGCTGTTTATGCACCAGCGGCAGTAGCGTACCGAGCAGCACCACCAACATGGCGGCCATCAGCAAAATGTTGTTGCCGAGCAGGAACGTTTCCCGCGACCAGAGATCGTTTTTCACTCTGGCACGCACTTTGTTGCCTTTTACCGCGTACAGCAGCAGCGAACCGCCGATGGCGATCACTAACAGCGCGAGGATAAACATGCCGCGCGCCGGGTCCGACGCGAAGGAGTGCACCGATACCAGTACGCCGGAGCGCACCAGGAACGTGCCCAACAGGCACAATGAAAATGCCGCAATCGCCAGCAACACCGTCCAGGCTTTAAAGCTGCCGCGTTTTTCGGTGACCGCCAGGGAGTGCATCAGCGCAGTGCCCGCCAGCCACGGCATCAGGGAGGCATTCTCCACCGGGTCCCAGAACCACCAGCCGCCCCAGCCCAGCTCGTAATAGGCCCAGGCGGAGCCGAGCACGATGCCGAGAGTCAGGAAAATCCACGCGGCCTGAGTCCACGGACGCGACCAGCGCGCCCACGCGGTATCCAGACGCCCCGCCATCAGCGACGCGATAGCAAACGCAAACGCAACGGAGAAACCCACATAGCCCATATACAGCAGCGGCGGGTGGAAAATCAGCCCGACATCCTGCAACAGCGGATTAAGATCGCGCCCATCGATAGGATATTCCGGCAGCGTACGGGTAAAGGGATCGGAGGTCAGCAGGATAAACAGCAGGAAACCGAAGTTGACCATGCCCATCACGGAAAGTACCCGCGCCACGGAGTCCAGCGGCATCCCCCGGCTCAGCACCGCCACCGCGAAGGTCCAGGCGCTCATCAACAGCACCCACAGCAGCAGCGAGCCTTCGTGCGCGCCCCAGGTCGCGGCGACGCGATACCACACCGGCAACTCGGCATTGGAGTTACTGGCGACATACATAATGGTGAAGTCGTTCACCACAAAGGCGTAAACCAGAATCAAAAACGCCGCGGTAACGCTAATAAACAGCGCCCATGAAAGCGGCCGCCCCAGCGCCATTAATCGCACATCCTGACGGACCGCGCCCCATTGCGGGTAGACGCTGAGTAATAATGAAATCCCTAACGCAAGGCACAGCAGGAAATTACCCAATTCCGGCATCATGAGCGGTTATCCTTATAGGCTTCTGCCGGACGGTGATGATTCTCTTCCATTGCCGCTTTCACTTCCGGCGGCGTGTAGTTTTCGTCGTGTTTAGCCAACACTTCTTTGGCGACAATCAGATTGCCAGACTCCAGCACGCCCTGGGCTACCACGCCCTGCCCCTCGCGGAACAGATCGGGCAGAATGCCTTCGTAGCTGACATCCACCACGCCGCGCGCATCATAAATCTTAAAGCTCACTTTCAGCGTCTGGTTATCACGCTTGACGCTGCCCGGCATTACCATGCCGCCAACGCGCAGGCGCTGGCCCGGCTCCGGCTTGATCTGCGTTTCGTTTTTGCCGTTGATGATTTCGCCCGGCGTGTAGAACAGGTCGATATTGGCGCGCAGCGCATACAGCGTGAGTGTAATCGTGATGCCAATACCCATTAACACCATCACGGCCAGCCAGAGTCGATTTTTACGACGCGGATTCATCCGGTCACCTCCTGTGTGGGATGTTGGGCATTTTTAATCCGGCGCTCCCTGCCCTGTTGACGGCGCACGTCCGCCAGCAGCGCTTTACGCTGCCACAGGGTATGCGCCACCAGCAACGCCAGCGGGATAAAGGTAAAGGCCACGGCCAGCCAGACGTAGAAGGCGTAACCGCCCATGGCGAAAAACTCACTCAGGCTACCAAAGGCGACGTTCATCACAGGCTCCTTCCTTTATTAGCAATCTCTTCAACCCAGGGACGACGGCGATCCTGCATCAGGATAAGGGTGCGCAGGCGCATTAAGGCCAGGGTGACGAACAGGCCGAGGAACCCGAAAATTGACCAGCGCAGCGGAATACGCATCGAAGGATCGATGGATTTTTGCATGTTGGTTGACCCCTGATGCAGGGTATTCCACCACTCCACGGAGAAGTGAATGATCGGCAGGTTGACCACGCCGACCAGCACCAGAATGCCCGCGGCGCGCCCGGCCAGGCGGCGGTCGTCGAAGGCGTTATACAGCGCGATGACCCCAACGTACAGGAACAGCAGCACCAGTTCGGAGGTTAAGCGGGCATCCCAAATCCACCAGGTGCCCCACATCGGCTTGCCCCAGGCGGAACCGGTCACCAGCGCGATAAAGGTAAACACCGCACCCACCGGGGCCATCGCCGCCACCGCCAGGTCGGACATTTTGATCTGCCACACCAGGCCGATAAATGCGGCAATCGCCATCCAGGCATAAATGCCCATCGACCAGATGGCCGCCGGGACGTGGATATACATGATTCGATAACTTTGCCCCTGTTGATAATCCGCCGGGGCCCAGACAAACCCCCAAATCACGCCGACTAACAGCATCACGATGCTGACCACGGCAAACAGAGGAACCAGACGCCCGCAGAGGTGGTAAAGTCGCTCTGGTTTCGCAAGCTGATGCAAAAATTTCCACATAGTTATTGGCTCACAAAGCTAAGTTAGCGCCCACTTTTGCGGGCAATTATTGAATACTGATCCGCAGCGCCGCTGCGGTAGCGAACGGGCACAGCGTGGCGCTCGCCGCCAGGAACGCGCCCAGAATCGCCATGTATCCTTCAACCGGTAACGCCATTGACGCGGCGTCCATCGCCGCCGTGGCGAAAATTAATAGCGGGATGGTGAGCGGCAGCACCAGCAGGCTCAGCAACACCCCTCCGCGACGTAATCCCACGGTCAGGCCAACGCCCACCGCGCCGAGAAAACTCAGGGTCGGCGTGCCTAACATCAGCGTCAGGGCCATCACCCACCAGGTCCGTACATCAAGCCCTAACAGCATCGCTGCCAGCGGAGAAAGCACGATCAGCGGCAGGCCAGTCACCACCCAGTGAGCGGTCACTTTCGCCAGCACCACGGCGGGCAAAGGCAGCGGTAACAACATTAATTGTTCGAGGGAGCCGTCCTGCCAGTCATCGCGGAACAGCCGTTCCATGCCTAATAATGCTGCCAGCAGCGCTGCCACCCACACCACGCCGGGGGCGATACGCGCCAGCAGTTGCGGTTCAGGGCCAATGCCCAGCGGGAATAGCGTGATAACAATCAGGAAAAACCACAGCGGGTTGACGATCTCCGCCCCTTTTCTCAGGGCCAGATGTATTTCGCGGGTGAATACTTGCCACATCATGACACTACCCCTTGCGGCAGCGTCAGCTTGCGAAATGCGCAATTCACCGGGCGCAGCGGCTGGTGGGTGGTCAGCAAGACGCTGCCGCCCTGTGCGGCATGGGCTTCGAGGCGGCAGGTGAGTTTTTCAATACCCGCCGGGTCCAGCGCGGTAAACGGTTCGTCCAGGATCCACAATTTTGCGGCGCTCAGCCACAGCCGCGCCAGCGCTACCCGGCGCTGTTGCCCGGCGGAAAGCTGGCCTACCGCGACATCTTCATACCCCAGAAGGCCAATGGCGGCGAGCGCCTCCCAGCGGGCTTTCATCGCCGAATCCGCATGGAAAAAGCGCAGGTTTTCATCCGCCGTTAGCACCGCTTTGATACCCGGCTGATGCCCCAACCACAGCAACTGTTGATGGAAACTGTCGCGCGCCCGTTTGATCAGTTCGCCCTGCCATTTCACCTCACCCTCTTCCGGGGTAGCGAGGCCGCTAAGTATGCGTAACAGCGAGGTTTTCCCCGCGCCGTTGACGCCAGCGATTTGAAATATTTCACCCGGATTCAGGGAAAATGACAGCCCGCGAAACAAAACGCGTTCATCACGAATACATGAGAGATTGAGGACGTCGAGCATCCAGACAGCTCCTTCTGAAATGGCAAGGAATCATAACACAGAGTGATTGCAGGCCTTAAATGCCAGACGGCAGAAATGCTACCCCAAAAGGAGTAATGATACCTGCCAGATCAAAAAGATTCCGAATTGTCGGGAAATGGCCGTTGGTTTTCCCAAAACCGCTACGCTTAAAGGACATTCACGGCGAGGCAAAAGCATCATGGACAAACTCAAAGCAGAAAAAATTGAGGATGAAAAAATTGGCGAATCCGGTGAAGAGCTGGAAGTAGAAAGCGAAGAAAAAAAGAGCGGTAAAGATATCGAAGTGGATGAAGAACGGCTGCCCTCAAGGGCAATGGCCATCCACGAGCATATTCGCCAGGACGGGGAAAAGGAGATGGAGCGCGATGCCATGGCGCTGCTGTGGTCAGCGATTGCCGCCGGGTTATCAATGGGTGCGTCATTGCTCGGTAAAGGGATTTTTCACGTCCATCTGGAAGGCGTGCCGGGCGGATTTTTACTGGAAAATTTCGGTTATACCCTTGGGTTTATTATCGTGATTATGGCGCGCCAGCAGCTGTTTACCGAGAACACCGTCACCGCCGTTTTACCGGTGATGCAAAATCCCACCGGCAGCAATTTTTTACTGCTGCTGCGGCTGTGGAGCGTGGTGCTGTTAGGTAACCTGATCGGCACCGGGCTGGCGGCGCTGGCCTTTGAATTTATGCCCATTTTTGATGAGACGACGCGTGAAGCCTTCGTCAATATCGGCCTAAAAGTGATGGAAAATACGCCGGGCGAGATGTTCGCTAATGCCATTGTCTCCGGCTGGCTTATCGCCACTATGGTGTGGATGTTCCCGTCGGCGGGACCGGCGAAAATCGTGGTGATTATCATCATGACCTGGCTTATTGCCCTGTGCGACACCACCCATATCGTGGTAGGCACCGTGGAGATCCTGTATCTGGTGTTTAACGGCGATATCCACTGGACCGAATTTGTCTGGCCTTTCGCCCTGCCGACGCTGGCCGGGAATATTTGCGGCGGCACCTTTATCTTCGCGCTGATGAGCCATGCGCAAATCCGTAATGATATGAGCAACAAGAAGAAAGCCGAGGCCAAAGCGCGCCAAAAAGAGCAGGAGCGCCAGCAGCAAAAACACCAGGCTTCTGGGCAGTGATGGCGATGGAATGAGCAATCAGGCGGCTAAGCCCTTAACGCAGCACCAAAAACGGGTATACTAGCGCCGCCTTGTCCCCTTAGTTAAATGGATATAACGAGCCCCTCCTAAGGGCTAGTTGCAGGTTCGATTCCTGCAGGGGACACCATATACAACTTTCCTGACATCTACCGACTGCAATAAAATCCCCTTAGAATCAGTGACAAACCCTCTGCTCTGGCTATGTGATGTCAACTGATATCTACCCATTTCAACGTAAATCAATAAACGTTTGGGGTCTTAGTGGGGCTTATCCTGTTCAATGTAAAATGAGGCCCCCAAATGCCCTTAAATGCGCGTCAGGTCGAGACTGCAAAGCCCAGAGACAAAGCCTATAAACTCGCTGACAGCGGAGGGCTCTATCTCATGGCCAATTCTAACGGTGATCTCCTCCCTGAAAACAGTGCCGGGCTAAACTGAAGTCTCCGGTCTTTCTTCCATTTCAAAGAGAGCCTGCCTTCACAGATCCAACTTTGGTTCGTTCCGGAACTGCTTTCATGTCGCTGGCGCGCAGCGGCTCGGCAATACAAGATGTAGCGTCGCAACCATCTGCTTATTACCCTACATATTGTGTATTCATCCCACCGCGTGACCCTGCCCGCAGCGGCGGAAAACAGCGCTTTGCTTATCCCGATGCCGCGGTACGCTTCCGGTTACTGCACATATCAGGGAAATTCGGATCCGGTGAAAACCACGGAACGGTAATTTAACTGAGGTTTCATATAGCTGCTAATGATAAGGGAGGTGATAGTTACTGCTTGTGAAATGAAGTAACCGTTACTATCTCTCTCTGGTGATTATATAGTCATCATCTAAAGCTATGATTTCAATTTATATAATAAATATCGTTAAAGTTACGCCAAACATTATAACTCACTGTAACTATTTACTTATGGAGCAGATTTGGGCAGGACACCATGCGCCCTGGCTCAATACTTCCGTGGACAGAAAAAGCCTGGTGGCACAATACCCGCTCGGAGAGAGAGCGTTCGTTTAAGCCTTATACAGGTCGAATGAATATAATTATAAACTGTTTAATTATTTGGAGTCAGCATGAGCCTTTCCACCTCTCCCCTGAGAGTCCTCATCGTCGAAGACCATGCACTGTTAATCGATGGCATCCGTAACCTGTTGACCAACCAGCCCCGCTACGATGTCGTCGGTGCCGTCAGCGACGGGCTGGCGGTCTATGAAGCCTGCCAAAAACTCACACCAGATATGGTGCTGCTGGATCTCGGCCTGCCCGGCATGGACGGGATCGACGTGATCCATCAACTCAGACGCCGCTGGGAAGCTCTACGGATCGTGGTTGTCACCGCCTCTAGCGAGGAACGCCGTGGACGTGACGCACTCGCCGCGGGTGCTCTGGCGTACGTGTTGAAGCAGAGCTCGCAACAGACCCTGCTCGCCGCATTGCAACACGCCGCCGTTGGCAAGCGTTTCGTCGATCCCACCCTCAAGCTGGCCCCCCTGGAGAGCTCAAAGAGCAGCGGAGCAGAAATGCCCCTGACTCTGCGGGAGCGACAGATCCTCAAGTTGGTGTCTGAAGGAAAACGCAACCGCGATATTGCCGAGCTACTCTCCATCAGTCTCAAGACGGTTGAGACCCATCGCCTCAATCTGATGCGCAAGCTCGATGCCCACAACGCCGCCGAGCTGAGTAACTGGGCTCGGCGGCTGGGGTTGCTGGAGTTCTAACCCAACTCCCCCAGCACCAGACGGCGCAGATCGCTCAAGGCAAGGGGGGAGACCTCAAGTCCCTCCTCGAGGCACATCCCCCAATGGCGGCATGCCTCGTGCACCAGGATTAGCCCCCCTTGTCCGGCCAATCCCTGGAGGGTATGCAGCAGATGGCGTACCGCCTGCTCCTCTCCTCCCGCCAGGGCCTCCTCCAGCGAGACTAAATGCGTCTCGAGAGCCGCCGCCAGACGCTTGCGCAGTTGCGGATCCTCACCCAGTACCGCCCCCCCCTGGTTTAAGGCGAGCTCAATCCCCCGCTCCAGCTGCAAATCGGCGGCAAACTCCAACGCCTGTGACAGCATCAGACGGGTGACGGGTTTGGTCAGATATTCGTTAAAGCCCACCTGCTGAAGTCGCTGACGCTCCCCCGGTTGGGCATTGGCCGTCAGGGCCATGACGGGACAATCGGGATCCAGCATGCCGCTCCCCTCATCCCGCCACAGGAACAGTGTCTCCTCACCCGAGAGGCCGGGCATACGCATATCCATCAGCACCAGATCGAACACATGTTCACGTCCCAGCAGCAGGGCATCAGCACCGCTGGCCGCCAGATAGACCTGGTGACCTGGTTGACGCAGCATGCGCCCCACTATGTCCCGGTTAGTCTCCACGTCGTCGACCAGCAGGATCTGCAGTGACCAGGGAGAGGTGGGCATCTGCTCTTCGAGCAGATTGTCGAGGGGTCGCCCCTCCAGACAGTGGTGCAACCGCTCCGGCAGGTAGCACAGCTCCCTCCCCTCCAGCTCGGGATTCTCCCCCGTCTCGGGCTCATAGCCCCAGGCAAGCAGCTGAGCATGCAGGGCGGCTGGGGCTATGATGGGGCCCCGGGCTTCCCGCTCGGCCAGCCCCCCCTCCCCCAAGGGTAACTCGAGGCAGAAACTGGCTCCACGGGGTACCGACTCGAGAAAGAGATCCCCGCCGAGCAGGCGAGCCAGACTGCGGGCGATGGGCAGTCCCAGTCCACTCCCCACCTTGTGGCTATCGACCTGGTGGAAGGGGATAAAGACATCGTCACTGCGGGCTGTCGGGATCCCGGGGCCACTGTCGGTGACACGAAAACAGACCTTGCCCCCCCCGCTCCAGCCGCGCAGACGCACCTCTCCCCCGCTGGTGAACTTGACCCCGTTGCCCAGCAGGTTGATGAGGATCTGGCGCAGGCGCAGTCCATCCGTGTTGAGCCGGCGGGGGAAACTCTCCTCCAGCAGGCAGTGCAGACTCAGCCCCTTCTCCATGGCCGGCAATTGGATCGTCAGCATGGCCTGATCGATAAGCGGCAGCGGATCGAGCGGCTCGGCCATCACCACCATCTGGCCGGATTCGATGCGGGAGAAGTCGAGCAGGTTGTTGATGATCTCCAGCAAATGCCTGGAGCACTTGAGGCCGGTATCGAGCAGATCCTGCTGCTCGCCGCTCGTCTCACCCTGACCGAGCAGGGTCAGAGCACCAATGATGCCATTGAGGGGCGTTCGGATCTCATGGCTGATGCTGTTGAGATGCTCACTCTTGTTGGCATTGGCCTGCTCGGCCTGACGCCGTGCCAGCTCCAGTTCGGCCGTGCGCTCCGCCACCCTATCCTCAAGCACCGCATACTGTGCCTTGACCGCCTCCAGCAAGCGGTTATAGGTCTGGGCGATGTGCCCCAACTCATCTTCTCCCTCGACCTCCAGGGGGGGGAGCAGGGAGACAGGTACATGGGGGTTGAGCTTTCGCATCACGCCATCCAGGCTGCGTCCCAGGGTTCGTTGCAGCACCACATAGAGCAGCCCCACCAGGGTAACCAACAGCAACAAGGCGACCGGCAGATGGCGATGCAGGGCGGCAGAGGCCGCCTCCCTGATCTGACTGCTGGGGGTAAAGAGCTGCATCTGCCAACCCACCGGTATCACCTCACGACAGATGGCGAAGCGGCCATTCCTGTCGACCCCATCCTGGCCGAGACACCCTTGAGGCGACACCCGATTGTGGGTGGTATAAGAGGTGATGGCGACGCCGTCGCTCCCTAGCCAGACGATCTCCTCATCCGCCCGCTGCACCCTGGCACCAAAGAAGGAGGGAAGATGAACGGTGACCCCTATCAGGGCTCCGCTCGCCGGATCACGCTGTGCGGCAATCACATGCCAATCCCCATCCCGGCTGTGATAGGGGGCACTCCAGATGGTTCCCTTGTGAGCCTGTTGACGCAACGCCCTTAACTGAGCCAGATGGCGGGGGGAATCAGTTGGCCCTCCACTGGCACTAGAGAGCACTACACCGCCGTCGAGTAGCACAAACGTATCGACAAAGCCACCCACCCCCCCACTGCCATAAGCCTCGACGAAAGCCAGGGCTCGCTGGATCTGGACCCGCTCATTGACCACCCCCTCCCCATCGGCAATATAGTGAGCAGCCAGATAGTGCTCGGGCCGGGGATCCTGATCGCCCAACCCCTGCCATCTGCGCAGCAGGGTCGCCACATCACGCTCCACATTGAGCAGCTCCACGCTCAGCTCACAGACATTCTCCTCGACCCGGGAGATGAGCTGCCGCTGCAAAGCTCCCTTGGTCTGCTCGAAGTCGAGCAACAGGACGACGCTGGTACTGAGCAACCAAAACAGAGCGATAACGCCGCTGAGGGTCAGGGCGAGGCGCAGTGAGAGTGAAGTGCGCCAGGGCAGGCTGATCATGGTAGTTCTTTCAACGGTTGGCTGCATTCGACGAGCCTCCGGTAAGGAGGTGCCATAATTGTCCCATATCGCCGAGACCAGGATCAGGAGTCGAGGCTGCCGACTTCTCGTTGGAAGAGTCCTGTTTCAGGCTCTGGTAGTAATCGAGCACCTTCTCGACATAACGTTGGGTCTCCGGGTAGGGAGGAATGCGCCCCCCATAGCGATCGACGGCCCCTTCACCGGCATTGTAACCGGCCAGGGCAAGATCGAGTCGACCGAATCGCTGCAGCAGTGTCCCCAGATAGGTGACGCCGGCCTCCAGATTGTCTCGCGGCACCGTCAGGGCATATTTGCCATAGCGAGCGGCCGTGGCCGGCATCAATTGCATTAATCCGATGGCCCCCTTCTCCGATACCGCATCGTGGCGGTAGGCCGACTCCACGGCGACCACCGCCTGCACCAACAGCGGATCGAGCCGGTGCTGACCAGCCACTTCGGCGATCAGCGCCTTGTAACGGGCAGGATCCCCGGCCGGCACTGAGCCCCCTGGCATCTCCTTCGTGACCACAGGGATGCGACCATCGGCAGGAACCCTGACCCAGCGCAAGGGCTCGGCGCAGAGAGAGCCTGCCAGCAGGCAGAGCAGCAACCAACACACCTTATTCTTCATCGTCTGCCTCCTCACTCTCTTCCCGCAACAACCGCAACACCTGGGCCACCGCCACAAACAGCGCCTCGGGAATGAAATCTCCCGGTTGGGTGGAGGCCACCAGCGCCCTTGCGAGCGGAATGTTTTCCACCACGGGAATGCCACGCGCCTCGGCCAGCGCTACTATGTGCAGGGCCCGCTGGTCACGCCCATATTCGAGGACTATGGGGAGCGGCGTCTCCCCTTCGCAATAACGCAGGCAGACGGCGATATGGGTAGGGTTGCGCACCACCACGGAGGCATCGGCCACCTTCTCGGCCAGGCTGCCACTTTGCACCTCGCGATGGAGCTCACGACGCCGCTGCTTGATCTCGGGGCTCCCCTCGGCATTTTTGAACTCCTGCTTGATATCCTCTTTCGACATCATCAGTTGTTTGCGCAGTTGATGGTGCTGCATGGCGTAGTCGGCAACGGCAAAGAACGCGGTCAGGATCAGCAAGATGGCCCACATCCACTGCGCCATCTTGCTACAGACCAGGATTCCGGCCACCACGCCAGCCTGGGAAAGATGGGTAAAGGAGGCGGCGTAACGCTCAATCAGGTAGCTGAAGGTCAGTGCCAGGATCCCCACCTTCAGCAGCATCTTGCCGAGTTCGAAGAGTTTGATAAGCGACACCATCTGCCTGGCATTGGCCAGGGGATTGATGCGCTGCCCGGAGGGCTGAATCGCCTTGGGAGCAAACAGAAAACCACTCTGAACAAGACCGGTCATGATCAACAGCACCGCCAGCAGCTCGGCCAGCCCAAAGACGAAGCGCACCACCAGCGTGGCCAGCTTGCCCACCAACACGCTCATGGCCGAGGAGAGAGAGAGATTAACCACCCCCACCGTCGAGACGATGAGCTCCCCGAGCGCCTGATAGAGCATGGGCCCCTCGGCCACCATCCAGAGCAGGATGGCCGCGAGCTGGACCAGGGCATTGATCTCTTGGCTCCTGGCGACCTGCCCCTCCTTACGGGCATCGCGGATCCGCTTGGCTGTGGGCTGTTCGGTCTTTTCACTCATGGCCGCGCCCCCAGTTGCAAGACCAGGCCACCGTCAAACTGTATGAAGTGATCCAGTACCTCCGAGAGGGCGAAAGGAAGCGCCATGATCAGCATCAGCAATACCATGGCACTCTTGATAGGCATGGAAAGGGTGAAAACGTTGAGCTGCTGAACCGAGCGGTTGATAAGACCCAAGGCCAGATCGATGAGTACCATCATCACTATGGCCGGCATGGCAAAGCCCAGTGCCAGGGTGTAGAGCTGGTGCCACAACTGCTCGAGCAGGGGCAAGAAACCGCTGCTCCAGTGCCACCCCTGCCCCGGTTGCAGACACGTATAAGAAGTAAACAGGGCGCTGAGCAGGGCATGAAAGCCCCCCAGTACCATGAAGAGCACCCCCGCCAACTGGGAGAAAAGAGAGCCCATGGGGGACGACTGCCCCCCCATCAGAGGGTTGAAAACGCCGGCCATGGAGGCCCCGCGCATGGTGTCGATGACAAAGCCGGCCATATCCAGTGCCCAGAGCGGGATGGCCGCAGAGAACCCCAGCATCACGCCGATGCCGAGCTCTGCCGCCAACACCAGTGCATAGTGCAAGGGGGCCTGCAACGGATTGGGCAGCACCAGGGTCGAGAGCAGGGGCAGCACCGGCAGGGTCGCCATCAGGGCCAGGACGTTGCGGATCAGGGTTCCTCCCAGCATGGCAGGGCCAAACAGGGGGAGAATAAGCATGGCCCCGAGCGGGCGCATCATGGCCACCCCAAGCAGCGGCCACCAGTGATTGAGCTCTTCCATGCTAGCTCCCCATCTGGCCAATCAGATCCAGGGTTCTTGCCGCATACCCGAGCAGGGTCTCCCCCATCCAGTGGTGGGTCAGAGCCAGGGTTATACAGGCACACACCAATTTGATGACGAAGGCGACTGTCTGATCCTGGATCTGAGTCAGCGCCTGCACCAGCCCAACCAGAATGCCGACCAGGGAGGCCACCAGCACCACAGGCAGTGACAACACCAGCACCAGCCAGAGCAGCTCGCCGGCCAGTTGAACGATTTGCGCCTCACCCATGATGACCTCCTCAGTGGTATGAGAGCAGCAGTTGACCAAGCAGTCGGTCCCACCCTCCCACCAGCACGAACACCAACAGCTTGAAAGGCATGGAGATGGTCATGGGCGAGACCATCATCATGCCCATGGCGAGCAGCACGTTGGAGACGATGAGATCGATGGCGATGAAGGGGAGAAAGAGCAGCAGGCCAATCTTGAATGCCTCGATAAGCTGGCTCACGGCGAAGGCTGGCATCAGAAGCAGCAGTGAGTCATCACTGACCTTCTCCCGTATGCTGTCAGGCCAGCTCTTGCGAGCCGCATCGCGAAAGAAACGCAACTGGGCCGGGGCCGTATGCTGGCGCAGAAAGTGGCGATAGGGATCCAGCGTGTTGTCGGAGAGGCGGGTCAGCAACCCGGCCCCGGGCTCGGCCGGCGAGGCCTCCACCCGCTCCTGCACCGCCGTCCCCACCGGCGTCATGACAAAGAGGGTCAGGATCAGTGCCAGACCGTAGAGGGCGATATTGGGGGGGATTTGCTGGATCCCGAGGGCGTTGCGCAGCAGGGCAAACACCACAGAGAGTTTGAGAAACGAGGTTCCCATCACCACCAGCAGGGGCAGCAGGGAGAGGGTTGCCAGCAGGGCAATCAGCTCGGCAGGTTGTTCTGTCAGGGACATGATGGGTTCTCCGCCAGGGTATGAGCCCATTGTGATCCCCGCGCCCCCTCTCCCCCATAGGGTGAAGACCTGAACTACAGCGTCCACTCACTTCAGGTCTTCACCCTATCCTCGCAAGACAGACTCCTCCCCATACTGTGGCTCAATAGCCGATCTGCGGAGTCTCTATGAACCATCAAGATGCCCATGGCAGAGTTCCCACCCCTTCCTCTCCCCTCACTCTGCATCAGGAGTTCGAACAACTGACCAGACGGGCACCCCGGGGAGAGCCGATGTTGGCGCGACTGCGTGACTTGCAAGCCCGCCTGACCCCAGCCTATGAGAGCGAAGTGACCCGCTATCGACACGCTCGAAAGTGTGTACCGGGGGAGGCGTCCTGATGGATCTGCAATGGCAACGTCAGACCGAGCTCTGGCTAAGGCTGATGGGGGCCAAGGGCCAGGGGGCTACCCTGCGCCTCGCTCTGCCGCGGGCCGGCGAGACCCTCTATCTGGAGCAGAGCCAGGGGCGGGCCAGAGTCAGCCTCTGCCGCCCCCTCGCCCGGCAGGATCGGCAAGAGACCCTGCTGCGCCTGCTCTCGTTACTGCAACCGGATGCGGGTGCCGGCATCCCGCTGCGGGCCTGGCTTAGCGGTGCCTCCCTTTGGCTCTCGGCCCTGGCCCCCCCCGACAGCGGCGCCGAGCAGTGGGCCGAACTGGTGCGCCGCCAACGTCTGCTGCTCGATCGGGTGTCAATCACAGATCCAACAACAACGCGGTAATCACTCAACGGAAAGCGGACGACATACCAAAGCACATGTCCCATGCATTCAACATCAGGATGCTTTTCTAAAGAGAGTCACCAATTACCAAAGCCGGGATCGCAATTGGAAGTCCATCATCGGCAGTGGAAATAATCTGAGAGGAAATAGAATGCAAACTCAACATATGCTCGCCCATTTTGCCAAACACACAGGCATCCCCGGCGCACGCTTCGACTCGGCAGGCCTATGCCAATTGACCATATGACCATAGATGAAAAGGAAGAGATCGCCCTTCGTTATGACAAAACAAGCCTGTAAGATTTCTGTGAGCACTTCTCACAATTTCTGGATCTGATGAAGCACTGGCAAGCACGTCTGAACAGTTCGAAAAATGCCCCTACTACTGCCATGCCTCATGGCAACCTGGTCTGAAGTGAACGCCCTCCAGGAGGTTGGACACCCCGCCAGTTTTGACGGGAGGGAAGTGGAACGCAGGGATCTGCACACCAAACCATGGAAATCAGGCATGACGAGGGTCCCTGATTACAATGAGCCAATCACCTATTCAGGTCTTGACCCTATACCGACTCCCCGCCTCCGCACGCAAGATTAACCCTGACAAGATCACGTTGTGGAGCACACCGATGAAAACGCTCAATCGCTGGTTACAGGGGATCGCCGCACGGCAGGATGTGATCCTGGCCGCCATGCTGCTGCTGGCCATCTTTATGATGATAGTGCCTCTGCCCACCCTGCTGGTGGATGTGCTGATCGCCATCAACCTCACTCTCTCGATCACCCTGTTGATGATGGCGGTCTATATCCGCGAGCCGATGGAGTTTTCTGCCTTTCCTGCCGTGCTGCTCATCACTACCCTCTACCGACTGGCCCTCACCATCAGCACCAGTCGTCTCATCTTGCTGCAACACGATGCCGGGGAGATCGTCTACACCTTCGGCAACTTTGCCGTGGGGGGAAACCTGGCGGTGGGCCTCATCGTCTTTGCCATCATCACGGTCGTACAGTTTATCGTCATCACCAAGGGGTCGGAGCGGGTGGCCGAAGTCAGTGCCCGCTTCTCCCTTGATGGCATGCCCGGTAAGCAGATGAGTATCGACGGCGACATGCGAGCCGGCATCATTGATGCCAACGAGGCTCGCCGCCAGCGGGCCATGATCCAGAAGGAGAGCCAACTCTACGGGGCCATGGACGGGGCGATGAAGTTCGTCAAAGGGGACGCCATCGCCTCTATTATCGTCATCCTGGTCAATATCTTCGGGGGGATCGGGGTCGGTGTCTTCATGCATGACATGAGCGCTGGCGAGGCCGCCTCAACCTACACTATCCTCTCGGTGGGGGACGGGTTGATCGCCCAGATCCCGGCCCTGCTCATCTCTATCGCAGCCGGTATCATCGTCACCCGTGTGCCCGGGGAGCAGAAACGCAATCTGGCCAGCGAGCTCTCCGAGCAGATCCTGCGCCAGCGCCAGGCACTCTGGATCGTCTCGGCCGTGCTGGTGCTTTTTGCCTGCCTGCCCGGTTTCCCCACCCTGGTCTTCTTCTCCCTGGCCGCCCTGGTCGCCGGCATCACCTACTGGCTCAGCCGCGAAGGGGGCAGCACCCCCACCGCAGCCCAGTTACACCGGGATGAGGCGAGTGCCGACAGTGCCTCCCTGAACATAGGTGCCACCCCCTTGCTGCTGCGCCTTTCCCCCGATGAGGCGCGCGATGGTCATCTGCGCCAGGCACTCTCCGTCCTGCGGCTGGACAAGCTCGAGCAACTGGGGCTGCCGCTGCCCGATATCCAACTGCAAGGGGATCCCTCTTTGGCATCCGGTCACTTCTCGCTGCTGCTCTATCAGGAACCCATCCTCTCCCTGGCCCTGCCGCCCCTGCAACTGCTCGATCTCACCAGCCCGGAGATAAAACAGGTGAGCCAACGCGATCCCCTCCCCTTCGGTGGCCTCACTCTGCAGTGGGTCAGCCCGGAGCAGGCCGCCACCCTCTCCGGCATGGGGCTGCAGTGCCATCAGGGGCAGGCGCGGATCGTCCACCTGGTATCGGTCGCCCTCGACCGCTACGGGGCCGAGCTTATCGGGGTGCAAGAGGCGCGCTACCTGATGGATCAGATGGAGCAACGCTACGGGGAGCTGGTCAAGGAGCTGCAGCGCCAGCTGCCGGTGGCCCGGGTCGCCGACGTGCTGCAGCGTCTGGTGGCGGAAGGGGTCTCGGTGCGCGATCTGCGGGCCATCTTCGAAGCCCTGGTGGAGTGGGCCCCCCGGGAGAAAGACCCGGTCATGTTGACGGAATATGCCCGCCTGGCCCTGCGTCGCCATATCGTCGGGTGCCAGCGCCGGGGCCAGCCCTGGGTACGAGCCTGGCTGGTCGGCGGCCATATCGAGCAACTGATGCGCGAGTCGATTCGCCAGACGTCGGCCGGCTCCTACTCGGCCCTGAGCCCGGAGGAGAATCAGGCCATCCTCGGCGAGATCCGTAGCGCACTCGCTCGTACTGGCGGTCCGGGTACCGCCCTGGTGACCGCCATCGACGTGCGTCGCTTTATCCGCAAGCTCATCGAAAAGGATCTCTTCACCACACCGGTCCTCTCGTTTCAGGAGATCGATGACGAAGCCGAACTCAAGGTGCTGGGACACATAGAGCTGATAGGAGAAACCCATGCGGTTGCCTGATTATCACCAGATCCTGGGGGCACTGCCCCAACCCGCCCTCGCCTCTGCGTCCCATGAACGCCTTGAGGGGCGCATCCTCACGGTGGGCACCACACTGCTGCGGGCCCACCTGCCCGGCGTCGGCCTGGGGGAGCTTTGCACCCTGCCTGACGGTAGCCCGGCCGAGGTGGTGGCTCTGGAGGGGGAACAGGCCCTGCTCTCCCCCTATCGGGAGCCCTTGGGGCTGGCCTGCGGTATGCTGGTCTCCCCTACCGGAGAACAAGCCCGGATCGGTGTTGGTCCGGCACTGCTAGGACGGGTCGTCGATGCCCTGGGACGCCCCGCCGATCGGCTCCCCGCCCCCGACATCGAGGGGTGGCAGCCTCTCGAGGCCGAGCCGCCCGAGCCGCTGGCCCGCACCCTTATCGACACCCCCCTGCCCATGGGCGTGCGCGCCATCGACGCCACCCTGACCGTCGGGGTGGGTCAGCGCCTCGGCATCTTCGCTGCGGCCGGCTGCGGCAAGAGCACACTGCTTGGCATGCTGGCCGCCAACAGCGATGCCGAGGTGGTAGTGCTGGCACTCATCGGCGAGCGGGGACGCGAGGTGCGGGAGTTTCTCGAGCAGGTGATGACGCCGGCCCTGCGCGAGCGCAGCGTGGTGGTACTCGCCACCTCGGATCGCCCCGCGCTGGAGCGCCTCAAGGCGGCGGCAACCGCCACCACCATCGCCGAGTTCTTCCGTGACCAGGGTCGCCGGGTACTGCTGTTGGTGGACTCTCTGACCCGCTACGCCCGGGCCATTCGCGAGATTGCGCTGGCCGCCGGCGAACCCATGGTGGGCTCGGGCTATCCCCCCAGTCTCTACGCTCGCCTGCCGCGCCTTCTGGAGCGAGCCGGTCCGGCTGCGCGCGGCAGCATCACCGCCTTCTATACCGTGCTGATGGAGGAGAAGGGGGATCCCCTGGCCGAAGAGGTTCGCTCCCTGCTCGACGGACACATAGTGCTCTCCCGTCGCCTGGCCGAGGCGAACCACTATCCCGCCATCGACGTGCTGGCCAGCATCAGCCGGGTGATGAATCAGATCACCGCGCGCGCCCATCAGGATGCAGCCGGCCGTCTGCGCCACCTGCTCGCTGCCTGGCAAGAGGTGGAGCTATTGGTCAGGGTAGGAGAGTACAAGGAGGGACAGGATCAGGATGCGGACGATGCCATCGCCCGGCGACCGGCCATCACGGCACTACTTTGTCAGCGGGTCGACGAACCGACTGCCCTGCCCCAGACCCTGGTGACCCTCTCTGACGCCGTGGGGCTCCCATGCTGAAACAGGTACTCGATATCAAGCGACGACGGGAGCGAGGACTGCGCACCATACTGGCGCGTCTGGGCGAAGAGCTGCAAAGCCTGCGGCTGCGCCAACAACAACTGACCAGCCGCCAGGCGGACCTGCACCAGCAGTGGCGCCAACTGACCCAGCAGGCCGGGTGTATGAACCAGGCGACCCTGAGTCGTCTGCGCGCCGCCCTCTGTACTCTGGAGAGCGAGGTCGAGCGGCTGGCCCACGAGCAGGATGCACTGATCGCCGAGCTGGGACGACTGAACCAACTGCGCGCAGAGCAGGAGACCCGACTCAGGCTCAACCTGCGCGAACAGGAAAAATTACAACTGCTGGAGGAGGCTCCATGATCACAACCACCCATTGCCTGTCCGCCCGTCGTCAGCAGCAAAGAGACGAGGAGCAACGCCCTCGGGAAGAGTGCGTAGAGCGCTTTCAGGTCCTGCTCGGGGATATATCGCTGCCGCCCCTGCGCGCCGGCCCCCCTCATGACCCCTATCGGGGGGCCCGCACTATGCCGGCGCCGGCGTCTCGGGAACAGGAGCCGGTGCGTTCGGTGCCCCCCCTGCCCGAGACACTGCAACTGAGGGCTGTCAGCGGTCCCCTCGCAGGCCTGATGATCAATGCCAGCTGGCAAGGGGGGCGGCTAGTGATGCGCCTGACGGCACCGTCAGCCAGTGTGGCGCAGCGCCTCTGCGGGCGAGGCAAGGGGCTGGAAGAGGCGCTCTCGACCCTGCTGGAGATACCGGTCACCGTGGAGGTAGAGCATGATGACTAGCCGCAGGGACAGCGAGGCCCCCCTGTTTCGCCTCAGCCGGATTGGCGCCACTTCGCGCCTGGGTGCGATCGAGCTGGAGGCGGATATGTCACGTCCCACCGGCCAAGGTCTGCGCCTGACCACCCATTGTGACGGGAGTGAACTGCACCTCTGGATCAGCGAGGCTGCCTGGTGCGCCTGGCTGGATCCCAAGTTGGTGACCCCCTCACTGGCGCAGATAGAGGAGAGACTCTACCCTCTGCTGGCCAGTTGGACACTGGCACCCCTCGATGAATGGCTACAGGCCCAGGGACTACCGTCCCTGGCACCGGCCACCCTGAGCCGTGCCGATACCCCCGCCCTGTGCTGGCGCTTCACCCTCGGCAGCGAGGGCTGGCGACTCCCCCTCTGTCTGGAGTCGGTACCGCCGGCACTGCTCCACCGCTGGCTCGGCGCCCTCACCCCTAACCCGGATCGCGTCCACGAGCTTGGCCTGCAACTGGGTTGGTGTCAGTTGCCCGAGGAGGAGCTCACCGCTACCAGAGCGGGAGAAGTCCTGCCTCTGCTCGGCATGGGTGAGGCGCCGGATCGCTTCTGGCTCCATCCCCTGGGGGGCACCCAGCTGCAACTTATCAATGGGCAGTTGGGGCGGGCGCTGCCCGGCAAACCATTCTGTGCCCCGCCTCCCGGTACAGCCCGACTGATGGTCGAGGTGGGCAAGATCAGCCTGGATGCGGCCACCCTGGCGAACTGGGCACCGGATCTCGAGTGCGCCGTCACTCCTCACGCCTATCCGACACTGCTTCTGTTGCGAGGCGCCGAACGGTGGGCCGAAGGTGAGCTGCTGCGTATGGACGACGGTTGGGCCGTGCGTCTGACCACTCAACCTTAAGCCCCCCTCCACCGCAACGGGCCGCCTCTCGGGCGGCTCGTCTCGTTTCTCTTGCCTGAGGGCCGGTTCAGGTCTTCACCCTATGCCGCCCCTGCTGCAAAGCGCCAAAAATGAGGTCATTAGACAGACCGGGAACACATGCGTCCAAACAGCAAAGACGCTGCAGTTTCTCGAAAGTCGCCCCCCCTGGAGGAGCCTAGCATTCCCTCCATCGGCAACCAAAAGGAGTCATATCCATGAGCCAGCAATCCACCCATCCCCTGCAACACCTGATGCAGGATCTGCAGCTTCGCCAGCACAAGCTCGGTGAGCAGATGGCCGCCTTCCAGGCCCTGCAACAAGAGATCGCCGACCTCAAGGCCAGGGCTCCCCATGACCTTGAGGCGCAGCAGCGTCTCGAGCGTCTCTCCCGTGCCATGCAGCAGGAGTTGCGTCCCCTGCGCGAACAGCTGGGAGAGTGCATGGGACGACTGCAGACCCATTTCACCTCGCTTGAGGCTTCCCTCAAGCAACCCGGCAGTGGATCGCCTGTAGGCACCACAGCCAAAGCGGCCCCTTCCCTTGGGCGCCGTTTTATCTAACCCCTGATCGAGGAGATCATCATGAGCTTCGCCACTAACTTCTCTACCGCCTCTGCTGTTACTTCCTCTCCCGACTATGACGCCTACCTGGACCGCAAGTCCGGCCAGGGTGACAACCTGATGTCCGAGGGGATCAGCGTCCTTTATAAATTCATGACCCTGTTCTCGGACCTGGCCCAGGGTAAATATGACCAGATGAGCGCCAAGGCCGACCGTGCCCGGGACTCCCAGCAGGCCGCCAATCAGGTCGACTCCATTATCTCCAGACTGGCCAAGGCCGATGACAAGGGAGACCTTTCCCCCGAGGTGATCCAATACCTGCGCGATCACCATATCGCCATCACGGTGCAAAACGATGGCAAGAACTCCACCAGCGATATCGACAGCTATCTCAAGAGCATCGGCCACCCGGATGGCAAGGGGCTCGACAAGGGTCAACTGGACGTGATCAAGGGCGCGCTCGAAACCGACTCCGGTCGCTGCTCCGATTTTGTCACCCAGGCCCAGCTCCAGATCCAGAAGACCATGCAGTCCTACAACGTCTGCGTCAGCCTGGTGAACAGCATGCAGACCCTGCTGGCCGAGATGAACAAGTCCATCGCCCAGAACATCCGCTAAGGAGGATGAGATGACAGAACAAGACGATCTGGCCACGGTGCGCGATTTCCTCCATCAGGGGGGTACGTTGCAGGCCCTGATCAATCTGGATCCGGTCGACCTGGACCATGTCTATGCCTATGCCTGCCAGCTGTTTGAGGCGGGAGATTACGCCGGGGCCAAGCGCTTTTATATGCTGCTCTCGCGCCTCTCGCACTGGCAATACGAATACTGGTTGGCACTGGGGCTCTGCTGTCAACGCCTTGAGGAGCACGATCAGGCCCTCTTCTGCTTCGGTCAGGCGGGACTGCTCAGGCTCGACGATCCCAAGCCTCCCTATCTGGCCGGCCTCAGTTATCGCCAGAGTGCCCAACCGGAGCAGGCGGCTAAGGCCTTCCAGGCGGCGCTCAAGTGGTGTGCCGACAAGCCGCAACACCTCGTTATCAAGGGCGAGATCCAGTGCCAACTCTCGGCGCTGGTACAGGAGGTTCAACCATGAACAACATCACCGAGACCCGCTATAGCAGCACCCAGCTCGGGGTCAACCCGCAGGGGCTGGAACAACCGACAGCAAGCCAGCCACCGGTCGGTGCCGGCGCTCTCGATCCCCTGACGCCACCGCTTCCCAGGCGGGAGCAGGGCCGTGTTGACCCCCTCAATGCGCCACCACCTCCCCGCCAACCGGTGCCCCTGCGCCTGGCCGAAGGGGCACTGAACCGCATCCTGGAAGCCTTTGGTCCCCGGGTCGATGGCAAGCCCATCACCCTGGCCGATATCGAGCGCACGCCGATGGAGGCGATGGGCCTGGCGGCGGCACTGCTGGGGGTGAAATCCCTCGGTGACAACGCCAACCTCAAGTCCCTGGCGCTGGAGATCCGCACCCAGGGGGCCGAGAATCTGCGCCTGCGCCAAAACGAGGATCTGCGCAAGCAGGTCGACAAGGCGGTAGAGGATCAACAGAAGGCGCAAAAGGCTGGCATCTTCTCCGCCATTGTCGACTGGATTGTCTCGGTCGCCGAGGTGATCAGCGGTGTCGCCAAGCTGGTTGTCGGCGATTACGCCGGGGGGGCCATGGATCTGGCAGCCGGCTGCGCCGGTCTGGTCAAGGCGATGTGCGAGACCCTGGCCCTCATCGATACTGCCAACGCCGACAAGTACAAGGCGATCGCCGATGTGGCCGGCAAGGTTCAACTCGCCTTCGAGATCGCCGGCATGATGGTGGATCTGGTGAGCGTCGGTCGTGGGGTCATGGCCGCCAAGTCGATCGCCAGGACTTCGGAGACTGTGATGGAGGGCGCCGCGGGACAAGCAGTCCACACGGCCGTCACCCAGGGCAGCGAGGCCGCCATCAAGACCGCTGCCGCCGAAGTGGGCAAGCAGGTGGCAGAGCAGGTCTCCGAGCAGGTGGCAAGGAATATCGCCGAGCAGACCACCCGCTTTCTGGGACAGGGACACCTGCTGGAGGCCTTTAGCAAACAGGCCATCGAACAGATGGTCACCAGGGCCGTCGAGACCGCCGCCAGGAAGGCGATGGACTCGGGCGCCAGAGCCACGGCCGAGGAGCTCACCAGGCAGGTGGTCAAGGAGGTGCAGCGGGCCGTGATCCACGCCGCCGTCTCCGCCAGCCTCAAGAGTGCCCCCAATATCGCCAAAGCGGTCACCCGCGCCAGTTTGCAAGGTGCCAATGAGGTATTCCAGGGCGAGATCGCCAGGGAGCGGGCCGAGCTGCAGAAGATAGTGCAGGAGCTGATCAACGAGAGCAGTTTCATGCAATTCATGCTCGACGAGTTCGAAAAAATCAAGAAACGGGCCAAAGAGGATATCGGCAACCTGATGGACGGGGCAAGCAAAGCCCTCTCCGCCGGATCCGATGCCCAGCTCAAGACCGGCGCCATGCTCAGCAGCATCGCCGCCAATATCGCCTGAGATAAAGGAGATTAACATGAACACCATTGATAACAGCACCAGCACCAGCGCCGTCGGCTCTCTGAGCACCCTTACCTCTACTCCCGGGGATCAGGGGGGGGACGCCATCGGCCAGCTCAACGAGCTGATGGTTCAGTTGGGGCAACTCTTTGGCAAGCTGCGCGACGTCTTGCGCCAGTACCAGCAGACCCAACAAAACAACGCCTTCCAGATGCAGAAGACCTCGTTCAATACCCGTCTCGATGCCATCGAGAAAGACTTTGATGCCAAGCAATCCCAGGCCATCGCCCAGATTGTCGGCGGTGTTGCCCAGGGGCTTTTTGGGGCTCTGAGTGCCAAGTCCGAGGGGTTGAGTGGCATCGGTGGGGTCGGTCACGGGATCGACAGCATCGCCCAAGGGATTGCCGGTGTTAGCTTTGGTAATCAGGCCAGCCGTGAAGCCCAGGAGGGGCAGGCCCAGGCCGACTACCAGCATGGTCTGGCCGAGCAGCAACTCAAGCGCGCCGACGAGACACTGGACAAGGCGCTCAAGGTCTCCAGCGACCTGCGCGAGATCCTGACGACCCTGACCCAGGCCCATGAGCGCCTCTCCAGCAGCGTGCGCATGTCCTAAGGAGAGAAGAAGATGGATGATGTCACCCGCTTTATGCTGACCCAGGGGCTGCACCCGGCCCCGGAGCGCTTCCTCGGCAGCGACTTTCTGGCCGGGCAACGGATCGAGACGCCCCGCTTCCAACTGGTCTACCGCCAGGAAGGTGAGCGTCTCATCCTGTGCGACTTTGCCGCCCGCGAGAGCGACGGCCAGGCCGTGCTGGCCCTGATGGCCCTGCTGCGCCGCCTGACTCGTTCGGTTCCACTCCTGCGCTATATCGACGCCATGATCCTGCCGGCCTTCCACGATCGGCAGCGCGATCTGGCCCGGCGACGCCTGAGTGAACTGATGCTGGCCGAGGGGGCACAACCGGTGCGGCTGGATGACGAGCTATGGCTGCGCTACTGCTGTCATTGAGCCGCCGCCCCCTCTACCCGGACACCCTGGTGGAAGCGGACTACCCGGCCTATCGGGCGCTCTACGCCGACCCCAGGGTCGCCCTCCTCACCGGGCTCCCCGCCCGGATAGAGGAGAACGCGGCCCGGCGCTGGTTCGACAGCGCCCTGGCCCTTCCCGCTGGGCAGGGCCGGATCAGTGCCCTGCGCCAGGAGGGGGAGAGAGCCCTGTGCGGTGTCGTGCGTCTGACCGACTGGGAGCAAGGGGCTGGCATCATCACGCTGAGCTATGCCCTCTCCCCTCGCCTGTGGGGAGAGGGGCTGATGCAGAACTGCCTCTCTGGCCTGTTGCCATCCCTGTTTGCCGGTGCTCTGGGCCATCCCCTGCACCGGGTCCAAAGCTGGGTTCAGGCCGACAACCACCGCTCACGACGCCTGCTCGAGCGGCTCGGTTTTCGCCATGAGGGTACCTTGCGCGGGCTGTTTCGTAATGAGCAAGGTCACCATGACATCTGTGCCTATGGCCTCTTGTGCGATGACCCGACTCAGAGAGCGCCAGGCGAACACGGGTTACTGACCCAAGGAGCCATCGATGAATACCGATATTGATCAGCAGCTCGCAAACAAGCGGATCCACACCCGCTTCGAACAGAGTGGGGTCGAGACCCTGACCCTCTACCGGACGCGAGATCTTCGCACGTCCATCCTGTCAGCCGACGAGATTGCCTCCGTGTTTGGTGTACACGCGGCCTACCACAGTGCCGGTTATGACGCCATTAACAGCGTCTATCAGACGCTCCTGAAATAACGCGGCCAAAGGCGTAAACCAGAAAGAAAACGCCATTTTGCCAAAAGGGTGCCCAGCCAAAGTGATTAGGATGGGCACCACCATCCTGAGGAGAAGCTTACCATGAACCCGTCAGATCGGCAGGAACAGACCGACACTATACTCCAGCACTGCCTCGCACTGTTGGAGGGTAACACCACCCTGGCGACCCTCAGCCAGACGCCTCCTGATGAGCTGGAGCGCCTCTACGAGCGCGCCTATCACGCCTGGAACCGGGGTGAGTGTGATGAAGCGACCGAGCTCTTCGCCTTTCTCGCCCTGCAACAACCTCTGGATCGCCGCTTTCCCTTTGCCTTCGCCTGCGCCCTCAAGGAGCAGGGGGAGTATCGCCATGCCCTGAGTCTATTCTCCCAGACCCTGGCGATGCAGGCCAATGATCCCTTCGCCCCTTTCCATATCGCCGAGTGCCTGCTGGCACTCGGCGAAACCGATGCGGCCCGCGATGCCCTCGATGCGGTCATCGCCCTCTGCTTCGGCCAGGCAGAGCAAGACCCGCGCTACGACACGCTGCGCAAGCGGGCAGAAACCCTGCTGGCCAGCCTTAATCACTAACAGGAGCCAACGATGGAACACATTAGTCATTCCCTATCCCTCTCCCATGTCGATCAAAACAACCCTCTCCCCCAGGAGCCGGCCAATCGCCGCCTGCCGGCCGACGATATGGGTATCGCCCTCAGGCATACCGGCCCGTCGGGTGACGAGCTCAAGGCATCGACCCTGGAAGAAAAAGCCAAGGTTGCCGATAGCGCAGCCAAGCAGTGCGGGGTCGATATGGCCAAACGCAGCTTTGTCGCCAAGGTGCTGACCCTGGTCGCCGCCAGCGCCGTAGTGGTAGCGGCCGCCCTGGTAACCGGGTTCACCGGCGGCGCCGGCGTCCCCTTGCTGGCGCTGGCCGGCGTCGGTTTTGCTATGGCGGTGAGCGATGTGGCCTGTGCCTACAAGGATTGGCAGAGCAAGAAACAGGGGGGAGAAGGGTTCGCCATGGGGGGAGATGCCCTGGGCAACGCCATCCACTGGCTGTGCAAACGCTGTGACGCCTCGGACGAAAAAGCCAAGCAGATTGCCAATGTGCTCTCTTTGCTGACCCGCGGAGCCCTGGCCGTCGGCACGGTCGCCATCGGTGGTTTCCTGCCTGTCACCACCCCGGCAGCTCTCGCCCATACCATACCGGCCATCACCGTGGGCAAGGTGAGCGTCGAGACGGTTGCGGGTGTGGTCAGTGCCGCCGCTACCCGAAAGGGAGCCCAGCAGCATGCCCAGGCCCTCACGGGGCGTGAGCTTGAGGGACAGAAAAAAGCCGTCGATCAACTGCAGCTCACGCTGGATCAGGTGCGCACCCAGCGGAGTGAACAGCTGCGGCAAAAATTTGGCCTGCAAGATCAACTCGACAAGACCAAAAAAACTATCAATCAGCAAGACAAGGCGCTTACAGAGACTCGGCAACAACTCCAACAAGTCAACAATAACCTGGCGGCGGCAACCCAGGAGTCCGCCCAGTTTGCCCAGCAGGTCACCAATTTGCGGGGACTGTTGGAGCAGGCCCTGAGAAACGGCCTGCCCAATCAGCAGGTCCCGCTGGAGCGGCGACACAGTTTTAGCTTTGCCTGATCCCGAGGCCGCGCCATGCGCGGCCTTTTTCTCGCCTCAATTCAGGTGTGCACCCGATACAAAAAGGGGCCCCTGCCTCCCATCATGATCCCATGAACAGAGACCTCACTCCCCCACAAGCCCTGCAGCGGCTGGCCAGGATGATAGCGCATCCCGTCTGGAGTCAGGGTAACCGGACTCTCACCGGCACCCTGCAAGGACGGCACCTTAAGGGGCGCGACTTTGCCACCGGTCCCTGCATCGCCATGACGCTGACCTGGCCTGCCGAGCAAGCCCGGCAGGCCTGCCTGTTGCTGGCGGCGACGCCAGAGGCGTGTGACGACGCCCTCTATATGGAGCAGGGGGAGCTGTGGCTGCTGCGGCGCTATCCGGCGACCTTGACCGAGGTGGAGCTGGAGCTGCTTCTGAAGCAACAACTGGCCATGGCGGCACTGATGGTCCCTGCGGCCCGCACCACACCCCCACCACGCCCCTTCATCGGGAGGTTTGCATGAAACACAAGGCCCTACACCTGCTCTGGACCGGGCTTTTCTGCGCCCAGACCCTGGCCCAGCCGATCCCCTGGCGGGGCGCCCCCTACTTCGTCTCCAGCCAGAATACCCCGCTCGCCTCTGTGTTGCGGGATTTGGGGGCCAACTCCGGGCTACCTGTGGTGGTCAGCCCGCGCATCACCGAGGCCTATGCCGGTAATCTGCAAGACCAACCCCGGGGCCGGGTATTAAGCGAGCTGGCCCGTCTCTACCAGCTCCTCCCCTACTACGATGGCAACACCCTCTACGTCTACAAGGCTCAGGAGATGGAGCAGGCGGTACTCTCTCCGGCCTACCTGAGCGGTGGCACCATGGCTCGCCTGCTGCGCCATAGTGGCCTGCTCGACGGGGCCGCCTGCCAGGTACGCCAGGTGGGTAGCTCCAACAGCCTACAGGTAAATGGGGTACCGGCCTGCCTGAACCAGGTCAATACCCTCGCAAAACAGCTCGACGAGCAAGACCTTAATCAGGAGCAGAACAAGGAGACGGTGGCCGTCTTCCCCCTCAAATACGCCAGTGCCAGCGACACCAGCTACAGCTATCGCAATCAGAGTGTGGTGGTGCCCGGGGTGGTGTCGGCCTTGCGGGAGATGGCCCAGGGGCGCGCCCTCCCCCTGCCCGACAACAAGAGCCCGGTCCCCACCGATGGCGGCGGCCTGCCCACCTTCTCGGCCGACCTGCGTCAAAACGCCGTGCTGGTGCGGGATCGCCAGCAGAACATGGGGCTCTACAAGAGCCTGATCCCCCAGCTCGACCAGCGTCCGACCCTGGTGGAGATCTCGGTAGCCATCATCGATGTGGATGCCGGTGACATCAACGAGCTGGGGATAGACTGGTCCGCCTCGGCCCGTATCGGTGGCGGTAGCGTCAGCTTCAACAACGGTGGCCTGAGCTCCGACAGCTTCTCCTCCCTCATCTCCAACTCGGGCAATTTCATGGTTCGTCTCTCCGCCCTGGAGCAGCAATCCAAGGCGCGCATCGTCTCGCGCCCCTCAGTGGTGACTCTGGACAATGTGCAGGCGGTGCTCGATCGCAGCATCACTTTTTATACCAAGCTTGAGAGCGAGAAGAACCCCAAGCTCGAGTCAGTCACCGCCGGTGCCCTGATGCGGGTCACTCCTCGCCTCATCCATGAGGCGAGCGGTAACAAGGTGCTGCTCACCCTCAACATCGAAGATGGTCGTCAGGGGGAGCCCATCAGCCGCACCGAATCACTGCCCCAGATCCAGAATGCGGAGATCGCCACCCAGGCCACCCTCAATCTCGGTCAGGCCCTGCTGTTGGGTGGCTTCGTACAGGATGAGCACACCCAGGGTGTACGCAAGATCCCCCTGCTCGGTGATCTGCCGCTCATCGGCGGCCTGTTTCGCAGCACCACCCAGAAAGAGCACAGCGTGGTCCGTCTCTTCCTGATCAAGGCTGAACCGCGTCAGATGTGAGGTCGCCATGAAAACCAGCTTCAAACTCAAGCTGCTCAACGGCCCCCTGCAGGGTCAGGAGCTCCGCCTTCCCCCCGGCCCCTTTACCCTGGGGGCCGGAGAGAGCGACCTGCTGCTTCCCCTCGAGCGGGGCAAACAGGCCAGGCTGGAGGTGACCCCGAGCGGCGTCGCCCTCTGCTCCGATACCCCCTGCTGGGTCGCGGGTCGCCGCCAGGGTGAGGGGGTACTCCCGATCCACGCAGGGATCGACCTGGCCGGCGTCCACTTCGTGCTGGCCCACTCCGATGAGGAGCCCCCTGTGCCCCTTATCGCACGCCGTCGCAGCAAGCAGACCTTCCCTCTGTGGGCTCTGCTGACCACCCTGGCGCTCTCGGCCGGGGCAGCCACCCTGCTGTGGCCCGCTCAACCGATACCGACCCCCTCGCCCCACGACTGGCTGCCTGCGGCGCTAGCCACCGAGCCTGGCCTACAGGCGAGCTGGCAGGGTGACGGCTCCCTGGTATTGAGTGGCCGCTGCCGCGCCAGCCGCCCCCTGATGGCGCTCACCGCACGGCTGCAGGCGGCCGGTGTTCGCCTCCAGCAGGAGGTTATTTGCGATGACGATCTGCAGCGCTCGGTCAAGGCCCTGCTGGCCAGCTACGGCTATCCGGATATGACAGTGACACTTGCCCCCCAGGGAGAGGCACAAATCGACGGCGCCTTTCAGGGGGATACCAGCGGTCTGGCCCGGGCTCTGGATCACCTACCCGGGCTGCGCGGCTGGCAGCTATCGGATCACGGAGCCCAGCAGTTGGAGAGCCTCATCACGGCGCTGGCACAGGGCAACCTGCTCGATGGCCTCAGCGCCCGACGCACCGAGCATGCCTGGCTGCTCTCGGGACAGCTTGCCCCCGAGCAGCAGGTTCGGCTCGAGGCTCTGCTTGAGCGGCTCAACCTGGGCCGAACCGAACACCCTCTGCGCTTTATCGGTGCCGCTGGCAGCGTGACCGAGCTCGACTACCTGCCCGCCCCCATGGCGGGGATCGGTGGCAACGACAGCGCTCCCTATTTGCAGTTGACCAACGGCATGCGCCTGCTGCCCGGCACTCCGGTCAAGCAGGGGATGCGGGTGGTCGCAGTGGCGCCAGACGGCGTCTCTCTGGCTGGCCGCCAACGCCTCGTTTTTCTTCCCTTACACAGTTGAGAGGATTCCATGGATACCCTGACCCACCTCGAAGAGCGCCTCGCCCACGACCCCCAGGGACTGCTCAGACACCAGTTGATCGACCAGCTTGATGCCGGTGCTTACCAACTGACCCAGGCCCTGCGCCAACCCCAGCCCCCGGAGGAGTACGCCCGCCTCGAGCGCCAGCGCCAATCTTGCCTGGCGGCACGCGCGGTGATCGAGATCCTCTGGCTGCGCGCCCAACACAGCGCTTCCCGGGGTCGATGATGCGGGGTCAGCCACGCCAATTCAGGTGATGACCTGATGGGGGGAATGCCCTGAAGACCCCATGATGAATCCAGGATCCCAGACAGGAGCACACCATGCCAATTCTGCACCTACTGCTCGTACCCTCTTTGCAGAGCCGCAGCGCTCTCAAAGAACCCGGCGTGTTGCTGACCTCGGGCCCCGTGCCCGAGGAGGGACACCTCTTTAGCTACCGCTGCCAGCGGCTGCAACCCATCTGTCGGGAGCTACAGCATCTGATGGAGGGCGGCTGCGATCACCTCTCCACTCAACCCGCCCTGCCAGTCCCGATGGAGCCTGCCCTGCTGCAAACCCTGATCCGACTGGGTCAGGCCGATGGCGAGGTAATGCTGCGCCTGGTGCTGGCTTATGCCCTGACGGTGGAGCGCCGCCGCTGCTCGGCGCTGCTACGCCCTCTGGTCGCCGCCGATGCAGACCTCTTCGAGATGCTGCACCGCTATCGCCTGGAGCCCTGGCCGGTGGCCCGCTATGCGGATCTCTTCGGCCTCTCCCAGCGCAAATTCAACCAGCTGTTTCGGGAGAAGTTCGGCATGTCCGCCAAACAGTGGTTGCAACAGCAGCGACTGGAGCACGCAAGGGCGCTGCTCGAAACTACCCCCAAGAAGGTGATCGACGTGGCGCTGGAGTCGGGCTTTTGTAATGCCGCCCACTTCTCAGACAGCTTTCGGCGCCACTTCAGCCAGACCCCGAGCGAAGTACGGCGCGGTGATGCCAGCGAGTCGCTGGCCAGACAATCCTAAGGAGAGCCCATGAACATCGATGCCATCGTCGCCCAACTGGACAGCCAGGCCTCGCGCACCGCCAACGATGCCCAGACCGCCATGGCGTCCAGCGACATCAATAACGATCCCCAGGCCATGTTGCGGTCCCAGTACGCCATGCAGCAGTACTCGGTCATGATCGGCTACCAGAGCTCGGTCATGAAGGCCGTCAAAGACATGATGATGAGCATCATCAGCAAGATAGGGTGACACGATGAACTACCCCCTTCCCCGTCTCATCGTCGAAGCTGGCTTTGCCGCCGTCAACCACGGCCTGCGCGCCGAGTTGCACGACATCCTGGCCGCCCTGCCCGACTGGCTGGATGACCCCAGTCAACTGGCCCAATGCGAGGCCATCCTGCTCTTTGGTTTGGGCCGTCACCGGGCCGCCAGCGCTCGCCTCGCATGCCTGCCGGCCGAGGAGTGTCTGCCCCTGCGAGCCCTGCTCGCCCCCCCCTCAGAGGAGAAAAGATCATGACCATCGATGCCATTCACGCCATCGCCCAAGCCCTGGCGCCGGTCACCCCGCTCGCCCAGCCCAACCCTGCCGAGGTCGACTTGCCCACCCAACAGCGCTTCGCCGCCCTGCTCAACAGCCCCCAGACCAGCGACTCGCCGAATGGGCTGATGGGCGCCCAGAGCGCACTGACCGAGTTGGCCGTCGGAGTCGACCTCACCGCCAAGGTAGCCGGCTCCCTCGGTCAGACCATCAACAAACTGGTGAACCTGTCATGAGAACCGTGCTGCTGATGCTCTGCGTGCTGCCGCTGCTGGTAGGCTGCAAGAGCGAGCTCTATACCCGACTCGATGAGGCCGAGGCCAACCAGATGCTGGCTCTGCTCATCTACAACCGGATCCCGGCTGACAAGAGCGTCGAGAAGGAGGGGGTCACCCTGAGGGTGGATCAGGATCGTTTTGTGGATGCCGTCGAAGTGCTTCGGCAAAACGGCCTGCCACGCCGGCGTACCATGACCATGCAGGACCTCTTCCCAAGCGGCCAACTGGTCTCCTCTCCCGAGCAGGAGGAGGCCAAACTCAACTACCTCAAGAGCCAGCAACTCGAGAAAATGCTGGGTAGCATGGACGGGGTCATCACCGCCGAGGTGTCGGTGGCCGAGCCCAGATCCCAGGAGGGTGAGCCCCCCGCCCCCTCCTCGGCCGCCGTCTTCATCAAATACAGCCCCGAGGTCAACCTGCCGGCTCGGGAGGCCGAGATCCGCGCCCTGATCCACAATGGCATACCCGGCCTCACCCCGGATCGCATCAGCCTCACCCTGCAGCGGGCCGAATACCGCTATCAGCCCCCGGCCGCACCTGAGCCGAGGCCCCATAGCCTCACTCTCTACGGGCAGACGATCCCCTTGCAGGCCTTGGGAGCCGCCGCAGCCACCGCCCTGCTGGGGATGATGGCGACCCTGGCCATCTGGTGGCATCGCCGAACCGGGAGGGAGGTATGAGCCCCTCCCTGCCAGCCTTCTACCGCCTGTGGCACTGCCCGGGTCAGGTAATGGATCCCGCCTGGTGGGCCCATGCGGAGCTCGACAGGTGGCGCTTCACCTATGAGCGCTATCCCCTGACCCGGCCGGATCTCGAGCGCCTGCTGCGCCAGCAGCTGGCGCTGGAGGGCAAGCCCCCTGTGCTGACCCCCCTCGCCGACGAACTGCTGCAGGAAGAACGCCGCGAGACCCTGTTGGTGGCCCTCGGCCTTTGGGCCATGCAGGGAGGGGCCTTGCTCTTGCTGCGCCCTTATCGGGAGAGCCTGGCCAGGCGGCTCAACGGCCTGAGTCTGGGTCAGTTGCAGGTGCTGCTCCCCAGTTGCCCCCTGCCCAAACTCGACCCCGAGGCGCTGCCAGAGACGGCCATGAGCCTGGGGGCGGCCTGGCTCGCCAACACCCAGGATCCGGCCCTGCGTGCCTGCCGATTGCTCCTTCCCCCCGGCGAGCAACCGTCCCCCGGGGAATGCCCGATCCCTGTGCTGCAAAAACTCGTGAGGTGGCTATGAACAATCCGCTGAATCTCGTCATCGGGACCCTGCCTGGGCCCTGCCCCCGGGAGCGACTGACGCGCGATCTGCTGGCCGAACGGGAACAGACCCGCCAGCGTCTGGCCGAGATCCTGGCTCAGGGCCATGAAGCGGCGGCGGCCCTGCGCGCCGAGGGGGAAGTCTGCCTGGCCCAGGCCAGAGAAGAGGCGGCTCGCCTACTTGAAGCCGCCAGGAGTGAAGCCAAAGAGTTAGCCCTGGCAGCCCGGGCCAGCGCCGCCGAAGAGGCGGTACAGTGGCTCTGTGGCGAGCAGGAGATGGAGCTGCTCATCGCCCGTGAAGTGAGCCAACGGTGGCGGCGCCTCACCGCCCAGGCCCTGGAGGAGCTGCTCGGGCAGCAGGATCAGAATGCGCTGCTGCTGCGCCGCATCGAGCGCCGAGTCACCGAGCTGCTGCCAGGTGGCAGAGTCACGCTGCTACTGCCCCCTACCGCCATGGCGGCCGCAAGCGCAAGTTGGGGCGAGGTTAACGAGGTCACGCTCCAGGCCGATCCCGACTTAAGCGAGGGACAAGCCATCCTGGACAACGGACTGGTTCGCATCCATCTGGACAATCTGGTACAACAGGCGAGCGTGCTCGAGCGCTTCACTGACGCCCCCGCCACCCGACAACAGGCCTGACGGCCCCACCGCAAGGAGCCCATATGCTCAACATCAATCTGATTGGTCGGGTCCCTACCGAGAGCCAGAGCCAGGCCCAACCCCTGACGCCTCACGAGAGCAATGCCCCCTCGGTGCTGGCCCTGGCCCAGGCCGAGCTTTCAGAATTACAGAGCGACGCCCTGGAGGAGACCCAGGAAGATCTCGGCTTTGCCCTGGGGGGACGCCTCAAGGATATGCGCCGCAGCAAGGAGGAAGAGGTGAGTGGGCGCAGCCGCGTGCTGATGCACAAACTGGTAGCCGAGGTTGCCCTGGTCGAGCCGGGCGAGCTGGAACATCAGCTCGATGACGGCGCCTGGCAGCAGTCACCTCAGCTCCTTGCGGCCCTTCAGGCCGAACATCCCGAGCCCGGCGCGGCGGCGCTGCAACTGGCACTCTGGCTCGCCCACGGCAAGCTCGACGGTCGGCTGCGCACTCGCATGGAGCGGGCACTGACCTCCCTGATGGGAGAGGAGGAGACGACTCTCTCGCTGTTTGGTGCCCTCGAGTTTGGGGTCGTGACGCCCGGCCTGCGCCAGGAGCTGGTGCGCCTCTATCAAAGAGCCAACGCCCCGCGTCAGAAACTCTCCCAATGGCTGGCGCAACTGGGAGAGCGGGGGCACCGGCAACGCAAGATCCGCACCCTGCTGCGTCTGATCTCCTATGAGCTCTCGGCCAGCGGCCAACCCATAGTCGGTAGCCATCTGGCCTCCGTGATCGGCGATCTCAGACAGCTGCTTCGCCTGCTCGGGCTGGAGGCCTACTGCGATCAGGCCGCCACCGCGCTCGGCATGTCAGCCATCAGCGGAGAGGGGCTGATGGCCATGATGGTGCAGCTTATCGAACAGATCTGGGTCAACGCCGATTCCCTTGAGGAGATGCTGCCCCCCCAGTCGCCGATGGAGCACTATCGGCTATTGCACACCCTGTGCAAACTGAGCCAGTTGCTCCCCGACGAATGTTTCGGGGACAAAGAGCAGCGCAATCAGCTCGATGAGGCGCTCAGAACCCTGCGCGATCGCTACGCCGAATGAGAACTGCTGCGCAGGAGCCCGCGAAGATGATCTGGACCAGAGGCAGAAGATAAGCACCAACTATAGGGCAGAATCGTCTACCGGGGCGGGGTCAGTCCACAACGGCTCAGAAGTGTCTGGATTATCCACGGCGATTCAGGCAGTTGTCAGGCCGAGAAGGCGCAATTGAGGTTATGAATAGCGGGTACAGCATGTACCAGGTGACATGTTCTAACACTGGCAAGCTCATGGGGGCCCGGCAGCACAACGGATTCAAACTGCACAAAGAAATTGATAAAACATCACCATTTTTTGCCGTAGCACTATGCCAGAGCCGCCGATTACAGAAAGCGGTCATTCATTTCACCCCTTCAGCTTTTACCTTTCAATTTTGGTTAAGGCACAAACATATCTACTGATTTAACATAAGGTTACATCACGTCAAACCCTGCTCGAAAAAAAGACGTTTTTCCGCTTCCACCCGCTTGTGAACCCTCAAAATTAAGCGTAGATTAGCGCCCGGATGTGATCTACATCCCCCAACAATGGCGAAACGGCAGGCACACAGGGATTTGTCCCAAAGTGAAATGCGTGCGGTTTTAGCTTTCTATAATGAGACCTGACGTTAATTTTGGCGTGTCGTGCGATGCGCGGAGTGAGTGACGTGAAATATTTATTTATGGGCGTTTCGGTAATGGTCGTTCTCTGGGCCGGTACTTTTGCGCTGATGATTTAGTTGAAGCCTGAGCCGGTCAAAAAAACAGGAGCCATTTGGCTCCTGTTGTCGTTTTTATTCCTGATTTTCCAGCGTCGTTTTGCCTGATACCGGCAGCAGCCCGTCGGCGCGGAACATCGCTTTAATGCCTCTCACCGCCTGACGGATACGGTCGCGGTTCTCAATCAGCGCGAAACGCACATGAGTATCACCGTAATCGCCAAAGCCAATGCCCGGCGACACGCACACTTTGGCGTCCTGCAATAATTTTTTGGCGAACTCCAGCGAACCCATTGCCGCGTAAGGCTCAGGGATTTTGGCCCAAACGTACATCGAAGCCTTCGGCATTTCCACCATCCAGCCCGCTTCATGCAGCCCTTTCACCAGCACATCGCGGCGGCGTTTATACTGTTCGGCGATATCACGTACGCACTGCTGATCGCCTTCCAGCGCGGCGATGGCCGCCACCTGCAAGGGGGTAAAGGTGCCGTAATCGTGATAGCTTTTAATCCGCGCCAGGGCGTTAACCAGTTCCTGATTGCCCACCATAAAACCGATGCGCCATCCCGCCATGTTGTAGCTTTTCGACAGGGTGAAAAACTCCACCGCCACATCACGCGCGCCAGGCACCTGCATAATAGACGGCGCTTTCCAGCCATCGTAGACGATATCCGCATAGGCCAGATCGTGCACCACCAGCACATCGTAGCGTTTCGCCAGCGCCACCACTTTCTCGAAGAACTCCAGCTCCACGCATTGTGACGTCGGGTTAGATGGAAAGCCCAGAATCATCATTTTCGGTTTCGGGTAGCTTTCACGAATGGCGCGTTCCAGTTCGTTAAAGAAATCGACCCCTTCCACCAGCGGCACCGAGCGCACCTGCGCCCCGGCAATCACCGCGCCGTAGATATGAATCGGATAGCTTGGGTTAGGCACCAGCACCGTATCGCCGTGATCCAGCGTCGCCAGCATCAAATGCGCCAGCCCCTCTTTGGAACCGATGGTCACGATGGCTTCGGTTTCCGGATCGATATCCACCTGATAGCGGTCCTGATACCAACGGGAAATCGCCCGCCGCAAACGCGGGATACCGCGCGATGTGGAATAACCGTGCGTATCCGGGCGCTGGGCCACGGTGCAGAGCTTCTCGACGATATGCGGCGGGGTCGCGCCGTCCGGGTTGCCCATACTGAAATCGATAATATCTTCGCCGCGCCGACGCGCAGCCATTTTCAGTTCAGCGGTGATGTTAAAAACGTACGGGGGAAGACGATCGATACGCGAAAAACGGCGTTTAGGACTGAAGTCAGCCATAGATTCCTCGAAGTTACGTAAGCGCCCGGACCGTCCGAGCGACGCTGCCACTGATGTGGCCTGTAGAGAAAATAGCCTGAAAAATTTTGTTCTGTCGAGCGGTATTTTAAAAAATCATTGCCGCCAAAAACGGGAACCTTCATTTGAAACTTATCCCTGTTTTATTCGATTGAATGGTTCTATATTAACTCTGTCGCAACAAAACAATAACCTCTTGTTCTCTTCAGCCGGAGTTATCATCATGCCCTTACACATTGACGATCTGCCCACCGCTATTCGTGAAATAAAACAGCAGCTTCGCCGCGAACTGCCTCAGTATCAGCAGGTGTTTAAAGAACTGGAAGCGGATATCTCCCGTCAGATCGACGCGATCCGCGCTGAACAGGCGCGCGGTGAAAACCCGGTTCCGCAGATCCATGCCGATGATATTGTTAATGGCCGCATTTCCGAACAGCAAAAAGCCCTCATCCGCCAGCGCGGTTGCTGCGTAATTAAAGGCGTTTTTCCGGAACAAACCGCCCGCGCCTGGAATGAGGAAGTCGGTAACTATCTGGAGCGTAATAATTTTATTGAGAAGCTGAAGAACGCGGCGGAAGACAACTATTTCGGCACTCTTGCCGACAGTAAACCGCAAATTTACGGCATTTACTGGTCGAAGCCGCAGGTTGAAGCCCGCCAGGATGCGCGTATGAAAGCGGCACAGGTGTTTCTCAATAATCTCTGGCAAACCGAAAGCCACGGCAAGCAGCATTTCGACCCGAACCGGGTGGTAAGCTACGCGGATCGCACCCGCCGGCGTCCGCCTCGTTCCGGCTCGTTAGGCCTGTCCCCGCACGTGGATGGCGGCTCAGTGGAACGTTGGCTGGATGAGAATTTCCGTCACGTTTACCGTCACGTATTCAGCGGCGAGTGGCAGCGCTACAGCCCGTTTGATGCTGAAGGCCGTACCGAAGCGCGTGAAATCCCCTCCCCTGCGGTGTGCTCAATGTTCCGCACCTTCCAGGGCTGGACCGCGCTTTCCGAACAGCGCAAACACGCAGGTACGTTAACCCTGCTGCCGGTGGCCAATGCGATGGCGTATATTTTACTGCGTGCCTTGCAGGACGACGTGCCGGACGATTCGCTGTGCGAAGCCAAACCTGGCCGGGCGCTTTCCATTAATCAAACCTGGCATCCCCTTTTATTAACCGGGATATCCTCAATTCCCGATATGGAACCGGGCGACACGGTTTTCTGGCACTGCGATGTGATCCATGCGGTGGAAAATGAGCATAACGGCGAGTTCGACAGCAACGTCATGTACATCGCCGCCGCGCCGTGGTGCGAGAAAAACGCCGGGTATGTGAAGCGCCAGTGGCCTGCGTTTGTTGAAGGTAGATCGCCGCCAGACTTTGCCGCCGACGATTTCGAAGTCGATTTCGAGGGCCGCGCCACCGAAGCCGATCTCACGCCGGCCGGTAAGGAACAGCTTCACGGCTAACCACTGATTCACACTGGCGTCTGTTCATCAGGCGCCAGGTTTCCTATCATAGCCCCTCTGCTTGCCATCTGAGTTCCCCCTGTGCACGAAATTTTTAACATGCTCCTGGCGGTATTTGACCGCGCCGCGCTGATGCTGATCTGCCTGTTCTTCCTGATCCGCATCCGTCTGTTCCGCGAACTGCTGCATAAAAGCGCCCACACGCCGCGCGAATTGCTGGCGGTCACCGCAATCTTCTCGATGTTCGCGCTATTCAGCACCTGGTCCGGCGTGCCGGTGGAAGGATCGCTGGTTAACGTGCGTATCATCGCGGTGATGGCGGGCGGCATTCTGTTCGGCCCGTGGGTCGGTATCATTACCGGCGCGATCGCCGGCGTTCACCGTTATCTGATCGATATCGGCGGGATCACGTCGATCCCCTGTTTAATCACCAGCATCATCGCCGGTTTTCTTTCCGGGTGGATCCACGTGCGGGTGCCTAAGGCGCAGCGCTGGCGCGCCGGGATTATCGGCGGCATGGTGTGCGAAACCCTGACCATGACCCTGGTGGTGGCGTGGGCACCTTCCACTGAACTGGGGCTGGATATCGTCTCGAAAATCGGCATTCCAATGATTTTAGGTACCGTATCGATTGGCTTTATCGTCCTGCTGGTGCAGAGCGTGGAAGGGGAAAAAGAGGCCAGCGCCGCGCGTCAGGCCAAGCTGGCGCTGGATATCGCCAACAAAACCCTGCCGCTTTTTCGCCACGTCAACACCGATGCGTTACGCCAGGTGTGCCAGATTATTCGTCGCGATATTCATGCCGACGCAGTCGCCATCACCAATACTGACAATGTGCTGGCGTATGTGGGCGTGGGCGAGCATAACTACCAGCAAAATGATGACGGCATCAGCCCAACGACCCGCCAGGCCATCAACGACGGCAAGATCATCATTAAAAACAATGATGAAGCCCATCGCACCCCGGAAATCCACTCCATGCTGGTGATCCCGTTGTGGGAGAAAGGTATCGTCACCGGCACCCTGAAAATCTATTACTGCCACGCGCACCAAATCACCTCATCGCTACAGGAAATGGCGGTGGGCCTGTCACAGATTATCTCCACTCAACTGGAAGTTTCTCGCGCCGAGCAGTTGCGCGAGATGGCGGATAAAGCGGAACTGCGCGCGCTGCAAAGCAAAATTAATCCCCATTTCCTGTTTAACGCCCTGAACGCGATTTCGTCTTCCATCCGGTTGAATCCGGACACTGCCCGCCAACTGATTTTTAATCTCTCGCGCTACCTGCGCTACAACATTGAATTAAACGATGACGAGCAGATTGATATCAAAAAAGAGCTGTACCAGATTAAAGATTACATCGCCATTGAGCAGGCGCGCTTCGGCGACAAGCTCACGGTGATTTATGACATCGACGAGGACGTAAACTGCGTGGTACCGAGCCTGCTGATCCAGCCGCTGGTGGAAAACGCCATTGTGCACGGCATCCAGCCCTGTAAAGGCAAAGGCGTGGTGACGATTAGCGTGACCGAATCCGGCAGCCGGGTGCGCATTGCTGTGCGTGATACCGGGCACGGTATCGACCCCGATGTGGTGGCGCGCGTCGAGGCAGACGAGATGCCGGGCAACAAAATCGGCCTGCTGAACGTGCATCACCGGGTGAAATTACTGTACGGCGAAGGGCTGCAAATCCGCCAGCTTAACCCCGGTACTGAAATTGCCTTCTATGTGCCCAACCAGCCGCTGGCGCGCGCCGTTGCCGCCGCGCAATTTTCCTGAGGAGGAACGATGAAAGCGATCATCGTTGAAGATGAAATTCTGGCCCAACAGGAACTGAGCTGGCTGATTAATAACCACAGTCACATCGAGATTGTCGGCACCTTTGACGACGGGCTGGACGTGCTGAAGTATCTCCAGCACCACACCGTGGACGCCATTTTTCTCGACATCAATATCCCGTCGCTGGACGGCGTGCTGCTGGCGCAAAACATCAGTAAGTTCGCCAGTAAGCCGTTTATCGTGTTTATCACCGCGTGGAAAGAGCATGCCGTAGAGGCGTTCGAACTGGAGGCGTTTGATTACATTCTCAAACCCTGGCAGGAGTCGCGGATTATCAGCATGCTGCAAAAGCTGGAGGCCGCCGGGCAGCAGCAGGCCAGCCCGCAGAGCGCCGCCCCGGCTAGCCGGGAAAACGCCACCATCAACCTGATTAAAGACGAGCGGATCATCGTTACCGATATCAACGATATCTATTACGCCGAAGCCCACGAAAAAATGACCTTCGTGTACACCAAACGCGAAGCCTATGTGATGCCGATGAATATCACCGAGTTTTTCAACCGGCTACCGGAAGGGCATTTTTTCCGCTGCCACCGCTCGTACTGCGTGAATCTGCATAAAATCCGCGAGATAGAACCGTGGTTCAACAATACCTACATCCTGCGTTTACGGGATCTGGATTTCCAGGTGCCGGTGAGCCGCAGCCGGGTAAAAGAGTTTCGCCAGTTAATGCGATTGTAAAAAAAGCGCCTCGCGGCGCTTTTTATCAGAGAATTTGTCCCAGAATCTGGCGCAAATGCGCGCCCGCGCCGAGTAGCCCAGGCTGATCGTGGACGATCAGGTACACCGGAATATCCTGCACGTAGGCTTTAAAACGGCCCTTGTCTTCAAAACCACCGCGGAAGCCCGACGCGCGGAAGAAATCCAGGAAGCGCGGCACAATCCCACCGGCGATATAGACGCCGCCAAAGGTCGCCAGGTTCAGCGCCAGGTTGCCGCCAAAACGCCCCATGATCACGCAAAACAGCGACAGCGCGCGACGGCAGTCGATGCAGGCATCGTCCAGCGCGCGTTCGGTCACGTCTTTCGGCATCAGGTTTTCCGGCAAGCGTCCATCAGATTTGACAATGGCGCGATAGAGATTGACCAGTCCCGGCCCGGACAGCACGCGCTCGGCAGATACGTGGCCGATTTCCGCACGCAGCTCCTCAAGGATAATGCCCTCTTCTTCACTGTTGGGTGCGAAATCCACATGACCGCCCTCGCCCGGCAAGCTGATCCAGCGCTTGTCCACATGCACCAGGTGCGCCACGCCAAGACCGGTACCCGCGCCGTAAACCGCGATGGGTTTGCCTTCTACCGGCTCGCCGCCGCCAAACTGGATCAGGTGTTCTTTTTTCAGCATCGGGATCGCCATAGAAACAGCGGTGAAATCGTTGATGATTTCCAGATGGTCGAAGCCGAGGTTTTTGCGCATTTCTTCGGTGGAAAACGCCCAGGTGTGGTTGGTCATTGCCACCCAGTCGCCGGTGATTGGGCAGGCGATGGCGATGCAGCCTTCGGTGACGGTCGCGTCATGCTCGGTCAGATAAACCCGTACCACTGCCTCAAGGGTGGGATAATCCAGCCCGGAATACGTTTTCGCGCGCTCGATTGCGCCGGTTTCAAGGTTACAGAGCGCTAAGCGTGCGTTGGTGCCGCCTACATCTCCCACCAATGCAAATTTGGTCATTATTTAACAGCTCCGCTAAAGTCAAAATAGGTCTTCGGCACACTCTAAATACAAGGCATCATCACCACAATGTCCTTTATGCTGACGACCCATGATTATTGAGGCGTGTCACAGATTACGTTTACCGTTTCAGCACCTTTGCAATCAGCACAGTAATCTGGTGGTCAGTAAAGCGCCAGCCTTTTCATTCATAAGGATTATCCAATGCTTCATCCCCGCGCCAGAACCATGTTGATGCTCGCGTTGCCGGCATTGCTGATCGGCATTGCCAGCAGTTTAATCTTACTGTTTATGATGCGGGTCGCGGGGATTTTACAGACCTTTCTGTGGCAAACGCTGCCTGCGACGTTTGGGGTTTCCCTGTTTGCCCCCGGCTGGATTATCACTATTCTGACGCTCACCGGCATCGCGGTCGGCCTGGTGATCCGCTTCTTTCCCGGCCACGGCGGGCCAGACCCAGCCAGTGAGCCGCTGATCGGTAACCCGGTGGAAAGCCGTGCCCTGCCCGGCCTGGCGCTGGCGATGATCCTCGGCCTGGCGGGTGGGGTCAGCCTTGGGCCGGAGCACCCGATTATGGCAATCAACGTCGCACTGGCGGTGGTATTAGGCGGTAAGCTGTTTCCCCGCGTTCACTCGCTCGACTGGACGATTCTGGCAGCGGCAGGCACCATCGGCGCGCTGTTTGGCACGCCCGTGGCGGCAGCGCTGATTTTCTCCCAAACGCTGAACAGCACTCATGACGTGCCGCTGTGGGACAAGCTGTTCGCTCCGCTGATGGCGGCGGCGGCAGGCGGGGTGACGACCAGCCTGTTTGTTCACCCTAACTTTTCGCTGCCCATCGCCCACTATTCGCAACTGCACCTGACGGATGTGTTCAGCGGCGCGGTGGTGGCGGCCATCGCCATTGCGCTGGGCATGGTGGCGGTGTGGTGTTTGCCGCGCCTGCACGCGCTGATGCGCAGGATTAAAAGCCCGGTGCTGATGCTGGGCGCGGGTGGATTTATTCTCGGCCTGCTGGGGGCCATCGGCGGGCCGCAAACCCTGTTCAAAGGCGTCGACGAGATGCAGCAACTGGCGTTCGGCCAGACCTGGACGGTATACGACTATTTCCTGTTTGCGGTTATTAAACTCGCGGCGCTGGTGATTGCCGCCGCCTGCGGTTTTCGCGGCGGGCGTATTTTCCCGGCAGTATTCGTCGGCGTGGCGCTGGGGCTGATGCTGCATGAGCATGTTGACGCCGTCCCGGCAGCGGTCACGGTTTCCTGCGCGGTGTTGGGCATGGTGCTGGTGGTGACACGCGACGGGTGGATGAGCCTGTTTATGGCGGCGGTGATCGTACCGGATACCCAGTTGCTGCCGCTACTGTGCATTGTAATGCTCCCGGCCTGGCTGCTGCTGGCCGGGAAGCCGTTAATGGTCGCCGGGCCTAAAGACTAAGCCTGTCCGCCGTTACGCGCGCCCAGTGACCGGGTGACGGCGGTCAGCAGTTCCGGAAGATCCTGCTTTGGCAACATCACTTCCAGTAATGACAGCCGCGCCGGATGCGCCAGCCGCGCCAGCACTTCCTTAAGCTGCACGGTTTCGCTGACCTGCCAGCATTCGGCTTTATGATGGACATCCAGCGCATGGGGCAGCGCCGTCCAGTCCCAGGGGGCGATGTCGTTGTAGCGCTGCTCCGCGCCATGTATGGCCCGCTCCACCGTGTAGCCGTCGTTATTCAGCACGATAACCACCGGGCGCAAATCGTCCCGCAGCATCGATCCCAGCTCCTGAATGGTTAACTGCGCCGCGCCGTCGCCGGTGATCAGCACCAGCCGCCGCGCTGGGCAGGCGGTTTGCGCGCCGAACGCCGCCGCCAGCGCGTAGCCTATCGACCCCCACAGCGGCTGGACGATAAAGGTCACGTCATCCGGCAGCGTCAGGGTTGCCGCGCCAAACGCAGCGGTGCCCTGATCCACCACCACAACATCCCCCGGCCGCAGCCAGTCCTGAATCGCCAGCCAGAAAGCATGCTGATCCAGCCCGCCGTCGCTTTCCGGCAGCGGCGCGGGTTTGATATCCGGCAACGACAGTTGATGCTGAATCTGGCGTACTTCGCGATGCAGAATAGTTAACGCCTCGGCCATCGGCAGGCCGCTAAACCAACGCTCGCCAATGCGTACGCCATCGGGCATTACCTCAATGGTTTGTTCACGGGTAAGATGTTGGCTAAATCCGGCGGTGGTGGTATCGGTAAATTTCACGCCGACGCAAATCACCACATCGCTCTGTTCAATCGCCTGGCGCTGCGCCTGGGCAGTGGCGGCACCGCTATACGTACCCGTAAATCCTGCGCCGCCTTCGTTAAAAATCCCTTTGCCCATCAGCAGAGAGCTGTGTGCCAGCGGGATGGCTTTTACCCACTGTTGCAGGGCGCGCCGCAGGCCAAAACGCTCCGCCAGATAATCCGCCAGTAGAGCGACATGCTTAACGCCGGAAAGCCGCTGCTTAACAGCGTGACGAAACGCCTCCAGCAGGGCGGGATCGGCGCTTTGCACCGCCTTTGTGAGAGCGCTTTCAGGGCGGATGGCAGGCTTTTTTGCCACATCCGCAGGCAGCATCAGGTAACCGGGACGCGAAGCGGACTGCATCTCGTGGATCACCCGGTCGATTTCTTTGCAGGCGTTTTCCGCCGTGAGTACCGCATGAGCGGCGCATAACTCGCTGGCAATACGCACAAAATGGCGAAAATCACCATCGCCGACGGTGTGATGCATCAGTTCGCCGCGCTGCTGCGCGCCTGACGCGGGCGCGCCGACGATGTGCAACACCGGAACGTGTTCGGCATAGCTGCCCGCCACGCCGTTAAGGGCGCTGAGTTCGCCCACGCCAAACGTGGTTAATAAGGCTCCCGCACCTTTACAGCGAGCGTAGCCGTCGGCGGCATAGGCCGCATTGAGTTCGTTGGCGCAGCCTACCCAGGCCACTTCCAGGTGCGCGATCACGTTATCGAGAAACTGTAGGTTATAGTCGCCCGGTACGCCAAAAAGATGGGTGATTCCACTTTGCGCCAGCCGGTCCAGTAGATAATCCGCCACACAATAACGCTGAGCCATGGAGCATTCCTTTTTATCAGGAGCCTGATTGAAGTATTAAGGAACTGCGATCCCTGTCCAGGTATCCGATCGAAAAGTGCGTGGCACGCGAGATTTACAGCCTGATGCGGTGTAGTGTGCAAAGACGCTAACGTTGTGTAAACGTATACACGGTTAAAATCTCCTTACTGATGAGGCAACACGCATGGTGTATCAGGCAGATCCCGCACGCTATCAAACGATGGAATTTCGCCGCTGCGGACGAAGCGGGCTAAAACTTCCCGCCGTTTCTCTGGGGCTTTGGCATAACTTTGGCGACGCCACGCTGGTGGATAACAGCCGCCAACTGCTGCGCCGGGCGTTTGATCTTGGCATCACCCATTTCGATCTCGCTAATAACTACGGGCCGCCGCCGGGTTCCGCCGAGCACAATTTCGGGCGGATTTTTAAAGAAGACTTCCTGCCTTATCGCGATGAGCTGATTATCTCCAGCAAAGCCGGTTACACCATGTGGGACGGCCCTTACGGCGACTGGGGTTCGCGTAAATATCTGATCGCCAGCCTGGACCAGAGCCTGAAGCGCATGGGGCTGGAATACGTGGATATTTTCTATCATCACCGTCCGGACCCGGAAACCCCGTTACAGGAAACTATGCGCGCGCTGGATCATCTTGTGCGCCAGGGGAAAGCGCTGTACGTGGGCCTGTCGAACTACCCTGCCGCGCAGGCGCGCGAGGCGATTGATATCCTGAATGATCTCGGTACGCCATGTTTAATCCACCAGCCGAAATATTCCATGTTTGAGCGCTGGGTGGAAGCAGAACTGTTGGACGTGTTGCAGGAAAAAGGCGTTGGCAGCATCGCGTTTTCACCGCTGGCAGGCGGGCAGTTAACCGACCGCTACCTGAACGGCATTCCGTCTGATTCGCGCGCCGCCAGCGGCAGCCGCTTCCTCAACCCGGATCAGCTTACCGAGGAGAAACTGGCTAAAGTGCGTAAGCTTAACGCGCTGGCGCAGCAGCGTGGACAGAAGCTGTCGCAAATGGCGCTGGCCTGGGTATTACGTGACGATAAAGTGACATCGGTGTTAATCGGTGCCAGTAAGACCAGCCAGATTGAAGACGCGGTAGGGATGCTGGCGAACCGGCAGTTTAGCGCTGAAGAGTGCGCGGCAATTGACGCCATCCTGTCCTGACGGCAAATCAACGGGTAACGGGTCTTTTTAGCATTTTGTGCTATCCAAAATGAATTCGGAGTTGTGGCGAAGATACGGGGCTTTACCACCCCGTAATATTGCTGTAACAGGCCGGCCACGGCCCCGATCGTGAAGGAGAAGACTATGTTCAGGTCACTGTTGCTTGCAGCCTTTCTGTTGGCGGGAGCGCCAATGATGGCAAGTGCAGGCGAAATCACCCTGTTACCCTCAATAAAATTACAAATTGGCGATCGTGATAATTACGGTAACTACTGGGACGGCGGTCGCTGGCGCGATCGTGATTACTGGCACAACCATTATGAGCGTCGCGGCGGCTACTGGCGTAAACACGACAATGGCTACCATCGCGGCTGGTATAAAGATCGCAACGCCTATGAACGCGGCTACCGTGAAGGCTGGCGCGACCGGGACGACCATCGCGGGCGCGGTAAACATCACCACCGCCATTAATGAATTTGCAAAAGGAGCCTCCGGGCTCCTTTTTTGATCGCTGGTTTATTTTCGTCAACCTCATTATGTGATCGCCCCGACAATTTCTTACGGGCAATTTTTGCGCCCTGCTTCAGACATTATTTGACCTTGAGCTCCCCTTCCTCAAACGTGTTTGATAATACGATGTCTTATCGGGGATATTGTCATGAACGCGAATTTTAAAAACGAAATACAGACGTTCGGCCGCTCGTTATTATTACCCATCGCCGTATTAGCACCGGTTGGGATGGTAATGGGCATCAGCAGCGCGCTGGGCCAAAATTACATGATTGAAAAATTGCCTTTCCTGGGGAATGCCGGTTTCAAAGCGGTGCTTTCATCCCTGGGATTAATCAGCAGCGTGGTATTCCAGAATATCCCGCTGCTGTTCGCCATGGGCGTGGCGTATGGGATGTCGAAAAAAGAGAAAGGCATCGCGGTATTTGCCTCGGTCATCGCCTATTTAACGCTGTTGATTTCTATGCACGTGCATTTGAAATTAACCGGACAGCTGGCAAAAGGCGATTTAGCGCTGGTCGGCCAGGGCATGGTGCTCGGGGTGCAGACCTTAAAAATTGAGGCCGTCGGCGGGATAATAGCCGGGTTGCTTGCCGCCAAAGTCACCGACCGCTATTACCGGCTACAACTGCCGCTGGCGTTTGCTTTTTTCAGCGGTAAAAAATCGGTGGCGATATTGGCCATCGCCTTTGCAATTCCCATCGGGTTAATTATTCCGTTTATCTGGGATCTGTTTACCGCCGGGATGAAAAGTATTTCGACCATTTTGATGGCACCGAATATCGGGGCCGGGATTTATATGACCCTCAACCGGTTACTGATCCCCTTTGGTCTGCATCACGTGTTGAGTTCGACGGTGCGTTTTACCGAAGCAGGCGGCACCTATTTCATTGACGGCCAAACCTACGTCGGCATTTTACCCGCCATCAATAAAATCCTGTTCGAGCTGGGGCCGAACCATCCGGCGTGGGATCAGTATATGCCGACGCTGACCAGCTATCTGGCCTCCACCCAAATGCTGACCACCCTGTTCCGCGTTCCGGCAATTGGCCTGGCGATGTATCACATGGCCTATTTCAAAAATAAAAAGTTCGCCAAAGGGATGATCCTGACGGTGGTGCTGACGGCGGTGCTGGGGAACATTACCGAGCCGCTGGAGTTCTCGTTCCTGTTTATTGCGCCGAAGCTGTTTATCGTTTATGCCCTGCTGTGCGGCCTGATGGCGATTCCGTTACAGCTGCTGGATATTTCCGTTGGTTATATTCGCGGCACAATTTTTGACTTCGGTATTTTCGGCCTGATGTACGAACACACCCGCTGGCTGAACCTGATCCTGTTAGGCATTGCCAACTTCGTGGTGTTCTATTTCGTGTTCCGCTACGCCATCGGCAAATTCGATATTAAAACGCCGGGCCGTGAAGCAGATATTGCCGACAGTACGCTGCTGAATAACAAAGAGTACGACAAAGTCGCCGAACTGGTGATTGAAGGGCTGGGCGGTAAAACCAATATCAAACGCGTGGAAAACTGCGTGTCGCGCCTGCGTATTGATTTAAACGATCAGAAAAAGCTTGATATGGGCATTCTCAAAGATGCCGGATCAATGGGGACGTTTATCCCCTCCAGCAACCATATCCATGTTGTGTTCGGGCCACACGTCGAGTTTGTCCGTAACGCCGTTGACGACGCCTTAGCCGGTCACCACTAAGAGGAAGCATGATGCGAGCCCTGTACGATTCAAAAAGTAAAACCATTAACGATCGCGGCATGAAAGCGCTGTTCAGCCAGGAAGCGCGTATCCAGTCCTGGCTGGATGTGGAGGCTGCGCTGGCGTTGGCTCAGGCGCAAGCCGGGATGATCCCGCAGGCGGCGGCGCAAAACATTGCCGAAAACTGCCTGCTGTCGCGCATCGACCTGAACGAAATGGACCGTCTGCTGCGGGAAATCGGCCACGGCTTTGTACCGATGATTAAAGTGCTGGTGAAAGCCTGCTCCCCGGAAAGCGGCAAATACGTGCATTACGGCGTGACCACTCAGAATATTCAGCAAACCGCGCAGTTGCACCTGGCCTGGCAATGCCAGCAAATCATCAACGGGTTTGTAGATGACACGCTGCGCAACCTGGCGCGCATGGCGGAACAGCATAAAAACACGCTGATGGCCGGACGCACCCACGGCAAACACGCCCTGCCGATTACCTGGGGCTATAAGGTCGCGGTGTGGATTGATGAGCTGTTGCACAGCCGTGAACGCATGAAACAGGCGGAAAGCCGCGTGTTTACCGTGATGATGGGCGGCGCGGTGGGGGCGTTCCACGCCACTGGCGAAACCGGACGCCAGGTACAGGAGAGCGTGGCGCAGCATCTGGGGATGCATTCGATGCGGGTGCCGTCGCGCAGCGCCCAGGTGTATCGCACCGAGTTCATCAGCAACCTGTGTTTACTGGCAACCACGCTGCAAAAAATGGCCGAAGAGGTGTATCTCACCTCCGGCGAAGAGTATGGCGAAGTCTCGGAAGCCTTCAAGAAAGGCACTGTCGGCAGCAGCACCATGCCGCAAAAGGTGAACCCAAAGCTGGCGAAAGGGATTATCGCTAACGCGCAAAAACTTTACTCGGTGCTGACATCGTCACTCTACGTGTGCCCGCGCCCGTTCGAGGCCGACAGCTCCGCCTATTTCATTTTCGACGCCAATTTGCAGGAGAGCATGGAGCTGATGGCGGAAATCGTGATGCGCGCCGAAGAGTTAAGCCGCACGCTGGTGATTAATCCTGAGCGGATGAAGCAGAACGTCGGCATTACCCACGGGCTGATTAACAGTGAAAAAATCATGATGGCGCTGGTGGCGCGACTGGGCAAAGATCCGGCCCATGAGCTGGTTTACGAGATGGCGATGCGCAGTACCCATGAAGGCATCGAATATGGGCAGGTGCTGCGCGAACAGCCGGTGATCCGCGCCAGTTTTGATGACAATGAGATTGAAACCCTGCTCGACCCGGCCTGCTACACCGGGCTGTGCGCGCAAATCGCCCAGGAAATGGCGCAGCGGGTAAGGAGCGAAATCGATGACGATTAACGCGTTTCGCTCGACGCAGATTGTGACCCCTGAAGGGTTACGGAGCGGTGTACTGGTGGTGGAAAACGGCAAAATCACCGCAGTGGCTGACGACTATCGCGGCGAGGCGACGGACTGCGGCGATAACTATTTAATGCCCGGCTTTGTGGACATTCACGTTCACGGCTGGGGGCGCGGTTCATTTGCCTGGAAAGGCACCCGTGAATCTGTGCAGGCCATGAGCCGGGATCTGGTTCAGGCGGGCGTCACCGCGTATCTCGCCACCAGCGCGACTATGCCGCAGGATTTCCTTGAACGCTCATTGCAAGCGGCGGCGGAGTATATCGAAACCGCCGCGCCGGGCGACGGCGCAGAAGCGGTGGGCATCCATATGGAAGGCCCCTACATCAATGAAAAGTATTTGGGGATGCAGCGCAAAGACAGTCTGCAACCACCGTCCGTCGCCGGGTTCCAGCATTTTAACCGGCTGGCGAATGGGCATATTCGTCTGATGACCCTGGCACCGGAACTGGACGGCGCATTGGCGCTGCTCCGCTATCTGCACAGCCAGGGGATCACCGCCTCCGCAGGGCATACCGACGCCACCTTCGATCAGATGACCGCCGCCATCGAAGCGGGACTCACGCACGTGACCCACGCGTTTAGCGCCATGCGCGGTTTGCATCACCGGGAGCCCGGCGTAGTGGGCGCGGTGATGTATTACCGCAATCTGTATGCTGAAGTGGCGAAGCAGACCGGCATTACCCTGCGCCCGGAGGTGTTCGATATTCTTTATCGCATCAAGGGTGACCGCCGTCTGGTGATGATGAGCGATTGCCTCGGCTACGTGGATTTCCCGGAAGGCTACGAATTTCATCACTATCTGCGCCAGGAAACATTCCGCATTTCCGCCGGGAAATTACAGATCAGCGGCAAGGACGGAGCGACGCGCAGCATTGCACCGGATGACTGGCATGGCGTGCGCCAACTGGAGATGAGTTTTCTCGATTCAATAAAAGCAGTGGTGGACCGGCTGGAAAACGGTCTGGTCTCCGCCGCGCACATCGCCTGTTTGAATCCGGCGCAGCTGGCGGGCGTCGCCGACCGCAAAGGTAGCCTTGAAGCGGGTAAAGACGCCGATTTTCTGGTGCTGGACGAGGCGTTGGATCTCAACGCCGTATGGTGTCGCGGCGTTAAGCAGCCGCTCGGCTGCGTTAAATAAAAATTCCTGGGTAGTGTTGCGCTACAAACGCGCGCAGTTGCTGTTCATTCATCCCGGCGGCCTGTTGAGCAAACTGCGCTGCCGGGATTTTTTTCTTCGCCCGCGACAATCCCTGCTGGCGCAGCAGAGTAATATCGTCCTGGGTAAGATGAAAATTCACCTTGATATAATCGAGCTGATAATACTTCAAATAGCTGGATATTTTATTGGTGAAGGTGATCAGTAAATCAAAGGGAATGGTTTTCAGCTGGTGCAGTTCATTAATATTCACGCAGGCAACAATATCGATATGAAACCAGGCGTGAAGTACCTCTTTAAAATAGCCAATTTTACTTTCTGACGAGTTGGTCACGATAATAATCCGCTTGCGGGGTTCACTGACCAGCCGGTTTTGCAGTTCATATTTTTTGAGTATCAGCAGCAGTGTCGCCAGATGGACGCCGGAAAACTGGATCGCGTAATGCTGTTCCATTGACGCCAGCGCCTGCTTTACGCTTTCCCAGAGCTGCGGATAGCTGGCGCGTACCCCCTGTAATTTTTTATCTTCAAACCACAGGTGAAATTTATTCTGAATAATCGCCGAACAGATAAACTGATATACCTCGGCAAAACACGCCTGGCGATTATAAAGGATACTGACCAGCGCTGGTTCGATACGTTCAATAAACCGCCCTACCGCCTCGACTAATGGCCGATCGTAAAGCGTGAAGGCGCGCCAGGTGGTGCTCAATGACGATACCAGCAGATCCAGAAAGCGGTTTTCATTTTGCGATTCAAACAACCCGAACGGGACTGTGGCAATAAAATCCAGCGTTGATGTATCGTTAATTTCGTGGCCACGCTTCAGGCGATGCATGGCAAGGCTCAGGTAAACCAGAAAATACTTTTTACCGTTATAACCGAGGCGCAATGTCGGTTCGATACGTTGCGTGTACAGCCGCGCGGCGGCAGCGATCTCCTCATGGCACTGGCTGAGAAAACGCGCCGCCACCGAGCGGTTTACCGGATCGTTGGCTTTATGGGTAATTAACCGGTGGTCTTCGCCAATTTCGACGGTCTTTAGAATGGTTAAGCACACCGCGATACGCAGCGCGATTTCGTCACCAGACAGCGCCGAGCCTTTGCGGTGAATACTTTGTAGGGCTAATTGATTATCCTGCAAGAACTGGCTTAAAACCGGCGCATCGTTTTTTAACGTGCTGGCGCTAACGAAAAACCGGGCGTAATACTCGCTTTTATTCACCACGTCGTTCAGGCACAGCGCGACAAATAAATCGCGGGTGCGCTCTTCCGGGCTGGTGATATAGCGGTTGAACTTAATTTTCTCCAGCAGCTCGATATATTCGCCGTAGCCCATGGTGGTGGTAATCAACTGATTATCAATATGCAGATGAAATTGCTCAGGCAGCAGCGCATTAATTTCTTTCATGGTGCGCTTTAACGTTGAGAGCGTTTTGCCGAAACGCTGGGTCACGTCGCCAATGGCAACCGGGCAGTGTTCCTGGACATATTTCACGAAAACCAGATCAAATCCATTCATGGAAAATACGGACCAACGGGCGTTGAAAGAAGGTAACCCAGTTTAGCGGGTAATGATTGAGAAAACCGTGACAGATGGCCTGTCACGGTCTGGCTTACAGGTCGAAAAGCGTGCCGATCAGCAGCCACAGGTTGAGCGCCACTACCAGCCCCACAATCCCCCAGCCGATAATCCGTACCCGAGGGGTATTGACCAGTGACCCCATCAGTTTGGCATCGCTGGTAAAACGCAGCAGCGGCACTAACGCCAGAGCGATACCAAAGCTCAGCAGGACCTGGCTCATCACCAGAATGCGCGTCGGATCGAGGCCCATCAGGATCACAATAAACGACGGCGCCATAGTGATACTGCGGCGCACCCACAGCGGGATATGAAAACGCACGAAGCCCTGCATGACCACCTGCCCCGCCAAAGTACCGACTACGGTGGATGACAGGCCCGCCGCCACCAGGCTCAGGCCAAAAATGGTCGCCGCCGCATGGCTTAATAACGGCTCGAGAGTTAAGTAAGCCTGGTCGAGATCGGCGACCCCGGTATGACCAGAAAAGTGAAATGCCGCCGCCGCCGTCGCCATCATCGCCAGGTTCACGAAACCGGCGATGGTCATGGCAATCGCCACATCCCATTTGGTGGCGGAATAGCGTTCGGCCCGCGAGCCTTCATGCAGGTTCTGGGTCAGTGACGAGTGCAGATAGATAACGTGCGGCATAATGGTCGCGCCCAGCACGCCTGCGGCGAGAAACACCGCTTCCGAGGTCGGCAGGCTGGGGATAATCATCCCTTTGCCCAGTTCTGCAAACTCCGGCTGAGAAAAAATCAGTTCGACGATATACGCCACCGCCACAAACAACAGCAGTCCGCCGATCACCCTTTCCAGCGGCTTCTGGCCACGGCTTTGCAGCATCAGGATCAGGAATGTCGCCACGCCGGTGAGTATCGCCCCCTGTAACAGCGACACGCCGAGGATCAGCTTGAAGCCGATGGCCGCGCCGATAAATTCCGCGAGATCGGTCGCCATGGCGATAATTTCCGCCTGGACCCAGTAAAACCACACCAGCGGGCGTGGATAGTGGTCGCGAATTTGTTCGGCGAGATTTTTGCCGGTGGCGATGCCCAGTTTGGCGGACAGCACCTGAATCAGCATCGCCATCAGGTTGGCCCACACCACGACCCACAACAACTGGTAGCCGAAGCTGGCCCCTGCCTGGATATTGGTGGCGAAGTTACCGGGATCGATATAGCCAATCGCCGCGATAAACGCGGGCCCCATCAACGCCAGCCTGAGTTTACGCGCCGTACGGCCATTACTGTTATCAACGCGACTGCTGGTCATTTTTTGCCTCAAGATATAGCCTTTGCTATGTTTCATGCTAACAAAATGAGAATGATTATCAAGTTCATTCACAAGGGGAGCGTACGATTACTTTGATAGCTAAAAACGATGTTGGAAGAGCCGCGTGCGTAGCGCCGTGTTTATCAACGGAGCGTGGCGAAGTGTTAAAAGTATAGCCGGAGAACGTAACCTTTCAGTTCTTTACGTAACATATCAGAAATGTCTGGTGGATCACTATTTTTGCGGTTCGTCACAAGACCTTACTATAGTGAGCGGTAGATCTCGTTTTATTACGCCTCGTTGCATAGAATGTGCAGGAAAATTAAACCTGCCTCATATTCGGAGCACATATGTCCCGCGTTCTGCACTTTGTTCTGGCGCTCGCCGTTGTTGCGCTGCTTGCTTTGCTGATCAGTCGTAACCGCAAAGAAATTCGTATTCGCTTTGTTGTTCAATTATTAGTTATAGAAGTGCTTCTTGCCTGGTTCTTCCTTAACTCTGAGATTGGTCTCGGATTTGTGAAGGCGTTCGCAGGCATGTTCGACAAACTGCTCGGCTTTGCGCGCGAAGGGACAAACTTCGTCTTTGGCGGCATGAACGATCAAGGCCTGGCATTCTTCTTCCTGCAGGTTCTGTGCCCTATCGTCTTCATTTCCGCGCTGATCGGTATTTTGCAGCACATTCGCGTTCTGCCGATTGTGATCCGCGCTATCGGTACCGTGCTCTCCAAAGTGAACGGTATGGGTAAACTGGAATCCTTTAACGCCGTCAGCTCGCTGATCCTCGGCCAGTCGGAAAACTTCATCGCTTACAAAGATATCCTCGGCAAGATGTCCCGCAACCGCATGTACACCATGGCGGCTACGGCAATGTCGACGGTATCGATGTCCATCGTTGGCGCGTACATGACCATGCTGAAGCCACAATACGTGGTGGCGGCGCTGGTGCTCAACATGTTCAGTACCTTTATCGTGCTGTCGCTGATTAACCCGTACCGCGTTGAACAAGAAGACGAAAACCTGCAGATGTCCAGTCTGCATGAAGGCCAAAGCTTCTTCGAGATGCTGGGTGAATACATCCTGGCCGGTTTTAAAGTGGCGGTGATCGTTGCGGCGATGCTGATTGGCTTTATCGCACTGATCGCGGGCCTCAACGCGCTGTTCGCTGCGGTACTGGGCATCTCCTTCCAGGGCATTCTGGGTTACGTGTTCTACCCGATTGCCTGGGTGATGGGCGTACCGGCAAGCGAAGCGTTGCAGGTGGGCAGTATCATGGCGACCAAACTGGTTTCCAACGAATTCGTAGCGATGCTGGATCTGCAGAAAATTGCCCAGTCCGCTTCCCCGCTGTCTGCGCGTGCGGAAGGCATCCTGTCTATCTTCCTGGTATCGTTCGCTAACTTCTCGTCTATCGGTATTATCGCCGGTGCGATCAAAGGCCTGAACGAAGAGCAAGGCAACGTGGTATCCCGCTTTGGTTTGAAACTGGTATACGGCTCCACGCTGGTGAGCGTGCTGTCGGCGTCCATCGCGGCGCTGATGCTGCCGTAAGGTTTACCAGAATTAAAAAACCCGCTTCACGAAGCGGGTTTTTTTATGCCTGAACCAGCGTGCGCAGGGGCACCGGTCTGCCGGTGAGATAACCCTGGAGATAATTCACTCCCAACTCCAGCAGCAGTTCGCGTTGTGCTTCGGTTTCGACGTACTCCGCCACCACTGAAAAGGATTTGGCCTTCGCCAGTTCGCAGATCGATTTCACAATCATGTTATCCAGCGAGTCGGTCAGGATATCCTGGATAAAGCAGCCATCGATTTTGATGATATCCGCCTGCAGGCGCTTCAGGCGTTCAAAATTCGCATACCCGGTGCCAAAATCATCAATCGCGATACGAAAACCGCTTTCACGTAACAGCGTGATATTTTGAGTAGTGGTTTCCGAGTCGGAAAACGCCTGTTCTTCCGTAACTTCGATAATCACCCAGCTTACCGGCACGGCATACTCTTCAAACAACGCAATAATCTGCCGGGCGACACCTTTTTGCATCAGGGTTAACGGCATTAAATTGACCGAGAAACGCGGGCACTGGCTCGTGACCGGATGCTGGCGCAGAAACTTCAGCAAGCCGGTCAATACCTGCATATCAAAGCGTACGCTGAGGTTGAAATGGGCCACGACTGGTATAAATTTATCCGGCGTGAGAAAGACATCATCACAGCGCATGCGCGCCAGAATCTCGTGATATCCCTTACCGTTCGCATCGACAATAGGCTGTGCGTACAGCTCAATGTGTTCTTCTTCCAGCACCTGTTTGACCTGTTTAAGCAGCATGATACGCTCGGTAGTTTCGCCAGAGATAGTGACCTTACTGTTCTGATTAAGCGGCAATACCGGTTCGTCCGCCGTCACCTGTTCCGCCAGATAACTTAGCTGGCTGATCACCCGATAAAGCTCATCTTCGTGATAATTTATCGCCGACCAGGTGGCACCATAATCGATATCCAGCTGCACGTTATTCCACGGAAGCCGCTTACTGTTTAACAGATCGACCATATGGCGCAGGCGCGCCTCCGGTTCCGGGCCTTTCAGGAAAATTAAGAGATCGCTGCCAGGCAACTGGAATACCATCTCGCCCTGTTGAAGCCAGGGCTTAAGCATGCTGGAAATCAATTGTTTTACGTGAACGCGCATCATTAGCCCGTAATGGCGGCTCAGGAAATCCATATTATTGAGGCGCAGGCAGCACAGTGAACCGGCGCGTTCTCTTTCAATGACTTTTTCCAGCGCGCGTAAATTAGGCATCCGGGTTAACGGATCGGTTTGTGATAATGAGAAATATTGCCGTTTCATTCTCTCATTGCGCTGAAATATTACCGTCATAAACAGCACGGATACCGTAAAAGCAATAAATACCGATAACACGAAGGCCAGAGAATACGCGGAATTGCCGTACAAAAAACTTTCGTTCCAGCTCAGTAACATCCAGGCGGATAGGGACCATAACAGGCTAATCAGTCGCGGGCCGATTTTGAAAACGCCAATGGTGAATAGCACAAAGACAACGGGCACGATGTATCCCGATATCCAGTCGGTTTCATAGGGGCCGCAGCAAATAACCAGTACGGCAACCACCACCATCAACCAGCAGAAAGTAAATATGCGCCGTCTGCGGGAAAACACCGGAACAATACAGCGCCGGAAAAATGCGCGCGCAAAGGCCGGGCTTAACAGCATTCGCAACGGATAATAAAACATCCCGCTAAAGACCAGCGCCGCCGCCACCGTATTCTGACCATCAACGATATTAAACATTGTCGAACTGTGGCCGAAAAAGGGCTCGACGGCGGCAGGGAACGTCATAAAGTGCCCAAGGACATAGCGCATCATCTTACTGAGCAGCGGTGCGGCGAACCCTATCCATAAAATCCGATGCCCTACTCCTCTCCCCGTCAGGTTATAGCGCCAGCGGCGGCCAAGAAAGGCCTGGCAAATCGCGCCGCACAGAATAAACGGTGCCATAAAGCAAAAAAGAAAGGCGCCAAGCTGAAACACGCTCAGGGGATAACGATGTGAATAGGAAATCGCTAAGACAATTATCAGCGGGGCGATGGCATGACGGCCAAATAACAGGAACATCGCCACCATGACGCTCAGCGGTAAATAAGCGAGATAAAGCGCCTGCCCATCAATAATCGCTTTGGGGGATATATAACGTGCCACCGGCACCAGTAAAAAACACAACACCAATGCTACAAAAAATCTTTTTACGTTAATTCTATTTAACATGGATATATATATTTTACTTGTTAATTTGGCACGTGAAATAAGCGACACCAATAATATGGTTAATGTTTACCCGACGCAAGTGATGACCAGATTAATCTCCCCTCAATAAACAAGGCGTTAACGAAATACTACAAATTGACATAAATAAAATTAAATCATTGACCGGGGAAATCATAAAGAGGCAGGACGCAGAAACGAAAAACCCCCGCCGAAGCGAGGGTTTGAAAGGTGGTGGAGCTAAGCGGGATCGAACCGCTGACCTCTTGCATGCCATGCAAGCGCTCTCCCAGCTGAGCTATAGCCCCACGATTTTTTGTTTGCACCAAACTTGTGGGATGAAGTTTGGTGGAGCTAAGCGGGATCGAACCGCTGACCTCTTGCATGCCATGCAAGCGCTCTCCCAGCTGAGCTATAGCCCCGACGCAAAATCGTTGTCGTGTTGACGGCCCGAATAATATGAATTCCACCCTGGACTGTCAACGCGAAATTCACCGATTGGATTCAACCGCTGAAAAAGCCAGCAACATGGCATCTGTCTCGCACTTTCCTGAACTCGCTAGTTATTCACGTCACAGTTTCCAGTAAAATAGTGCTATAAGATGAACAGCTAATAACCTTATAAATCACTGGAGTACTCATGCTCAAGGAACGAATGACGCCTGAAGAATTGGCATTGCTAACGGGTTACAGCCGGCAAACGATTAATAAATGGGTGCGCAAAGAGGGATGGGAAACCTCACCCAAGCCCGGCGTGCAGGGCGGTAAAGCCAGATTGATCCACGTGAATGAACAAGTTCGACATTTTATTCGCAGCGCACAGCGCGCCTCTGAACCTCACGCATCTTATGTCGCCCCGCAAGCCGAAACGCCGCTCGAAAATTTGCTGATTAATTCATTGAAAGAGATGACCCCGTCCGAACAAAAACAGATGACCTCTCTTTTACTGCGAGAAGGTATTTCCGGGATGTTGCAACGACTCAGTATTCGTCATGATGACTAGCCTATGATGATTTTCAAACCAAGGATGACCCCGGCAGAACTGGCCGAATTAACGGGCTATAAAGCGCAAACCATTAATCGTTGGGTAACCGATCAGCAATGGCAAACCGTTCCTTTAAAAGGCGTTAAGGGAGGAAAAGCGCATCTGATTATTGTGGATGACCGGGTGCGTGAATATGTCTCCGGCACGCGGAAAATGCAATCCAGAACGGAAGGCTACCACGCCGCAGAACCCGTAATTGCTTACGGTGACGATGCCGCGCAACTGGAAAATCAATTACGGCAGGTCGCCCAGGCCATGACGCCCCATGAGCGCCAGCAGCTTTCTGCCTTGATTCTACGTGAAGGCATCAGCGGGCTGTTAAAGCGGCTCGGCATTAAAGATGAATAGCGACCAAAAATAAAGCCGGTATTCACCGGCTTTATTTGTCAACCGCAATATTACTGCTGGCTTTCACGCTCGGCGATAAACGCCAGCGCTTTATTGATACGTTCTACCGAACGGCTCTTGCCGATAGCATGCACGGTCACATCCAGGCCTGGCGACTGCCCTGCCCCGGTAACCGCCACGCGCAGCGGCATCCCCACTTTACCCATACCGACTTCCAGCTCATCCGCCGTGGCCTGAATGGCTTCGTGGACATTTTCCGCCGTCCAGTTGGTGATAGCCGCTAATTTATCGCGCACCACTTCCAGCGGTTGGCGTGCTACCGGACGCAGGTGTTTTTTCGCCGCGTCGGCGTCAAATTCTGCGAAGTCTTCATAGAAATAGCGGCAGGTCGCAGCCATCTCTTTCAGCGTCTTGCAGCGCTCGCCCAGCAGTTTTACCAGCGCCGCCAGTTCCGGGCCGTTGCGGGTATCGATATTTTCCTGCTCGATATGCCACTGTAGATGGGTCGCCACATATTCCGGCGCTAAGGTATTAATGTAGTGATGGTTCAACCATTGCAGTTTTTCCGTGTTGAAGGCGCTGGCGGATTTGCTGACCGCATGCAGATCAAAAAGCTTGATCATCTCTTCGCGGCTGAAAATCTCCTGATCGCCGTGAGACCAGCCCAGGCGCACCAGATAGTTCAGCAGCGCTTCCGGCAGATAGCCGTCATCACGATATTGCATCACGCTGACCGCGCCGTGGCGTTTGGAGAGTTTTTTACCGTCATCGCCGTTGATCATCGACACGTGGGCATACAGCGGCACCGGCGCGTTCAGCGCTTTCAGAATGTTGATCTGGCGCGGGGTGTTGTTGATATGATCTTCGCCACGGATCACATGGGTAATTTCCATGTCCCAGTCATCAACCACAACGCAGAAATTGTAGGTCGGGGAACCGTCGGTACGGCGGATGATCAGATCGTCCAGCTCCTGGTTGCTGAATTCGATCGGGCCGCGGATCTGGTCGTCAAAAATTACTGAACCGTCCTGCGGGTTGGCAAAACGCACCACGCACGGCTCATCGGCGGCGTGATGTTCATGGCCGTGACGGCAACGCCCGTCGTAGCGCGGCTTTTCGCCTTTCGCCATCTGTTCTTCGCGCAGCGCCTCGAGACGCTCTTTGGAGCAGTAGCATTTATACGCCGTGCCCGCTTCCAGCATCTCATCAATCACCGCGTTATAGCGATCGAAGCGTTTGGTTTGGTAGTACGGACCTTCGTCCCACTGCAGGCTCAGCCAGTTCATGCCGTCCATAATAGCTTCGATGGCTTCCGGCGTTGAACGCTCCAGATCGGTATCTTCAATGCGCAGGACAAATTCACCGCCGAGATTGCGAGCAAAAAGCCAGGAATAGAGAGCAGTACGAGCGCCACCAACGTGCAGATAGCCGGTTGGGCTCGGTGCGAAGCGGGTTTTGATTTTCATTAATTGGCCTTACGTTTGTAAAGGTGCCGGAAAACGGCAAATGCCTGGGAATGCTAAGTGGGCAATATTCTACCACCGTCAACCGATTCCTCAATGTTGAACCCTGTTGTTAAGCGTTAATGCGATAAACTGACGACAAATCAAGCGTCAACGGGGAAGAAACGATCGCATTGGCTAAATTTAAGACGAGCGATTAAAAACTTAAGAAAATGCGTTGACTCATTTTTAACTCTCCCTATAATGCGACTCCACACAGCGGGGGTGATTAGCTCAGTTGGTAGAGCATCTCCTTTACACGGAGGGGGTCGGCGGTT